>JBJEUD010000076.1:0-17723 GCA_051883655.1 Candidatus Faecivicinus sp.
CGACTGGTGCCCGGCGTGCTGGGCTGCGCGGAATCCGGCGAGGACGAGAGCTTCTCCACCGGTCTGCTGGAATACCCGCAGTACACCCGCCCCGCCGAATACTGCGGACTCCGCGTGCCGGAAGTGCTGCTGGGCGGCAACCATGCGGACATCAACGCCTGGCGGCGGGAGCAGTCGCTGTCGCTCACCCGGGAGCGCCGCCCCGACCTGCTCGATACCGCGCCGCTGGACGACTCCGATCGCGCCCTGCTCGCCTGGATGGAGGCCTCGGACGCGGCAGTCTCTGCGCTGAAGGGCGCGGGAATCGCCGCGCACCGGCTGGGCTTTGCCGAAGCCGACGCCTTCCCGAAGCGGTGGTTCCAGGCCTTCATTCCCGAAATCTCACGCAGGGCCGCCCGAAAGCAGTGCTTTTCCGGCCGGCGGCACGTGGGCTGGCTGTGGCAGGCGTTCTCCATGGACTTCGCCCCGCATCAGGACGGCGATGGCGCGCGGGACGCGCTGTCCGCCCATCTCCAGGGGCCCTGCCTGTGCTATCTGCCCGACTCCGGCGTGCTGCTCCGCCTGGACGCGGCGCCGAATCCGAAGGCAATCGCGCCGCTGCAGCACTTCATTCTGGCGGACGAGGCGCTGCGATTCACCTATGTCCAGCCCCACAAGCCCGGCTTTGGACCCTATTTTGCCGAAAGGAGCTGATCTGCCATGGAGACGAACCGCCTGCGGCTCCGGCGCTATCGTGCAGAGGATCTCGACGACTTTCTCGCCATCTTCTCTGACCCGGAGGTGGTGCGCTTCGAACCCTACGCCCCGATGACGCGCGAAGAGGCGCAGAGCGCCCTTCAGGATCGGATGGGGACCGCTGAATTCATCGCCGTGGAACGCCTGTCGGACCGCGCGGTCATCGGCAACGTCTACCTCGGCCGGCGCGATTTCCAGTCGCTGGAGCTCGGCTACGTGTTTCGCCGGGACTGCTGGGGACAGGGCTACGCCCGCGAAAGCTGCGAAGCGCTGATCGACGACGCCTTCGCCCGCGGCATCCACCGCATTTTCGCCGAATGCGATCCCGAAAACCCCGCCTCCTGGCGGCTGCTGGAGCGCCTCGGCTTCTCCCGCGAGGGACATCTGCGGCAGAATGTGTACTTCCACACCGACGCGGAGGGCCATCCCATCTGGAAGGACACCTTCATCTATGCCCGGTTGGTTTGAGCCTGAAGGGGCGATTCCGACCCCCTCAGGCCCCTGACAAAGCCTGTTTCCCTACAAGGAAGCAGGCTTTATCCTTCACACTGAATTGACGTGCTGCACCAAAGATGGTAAAATAGCGGTGTCATTTCCAAAATACGATGCTGAAAACCGAGCTGTTTCAGAAATACCATTCGCACAGAGGTTCAAAGGAGCTTGACCCGTGAAAAAGAGCGAGAAGCGGCGGCTCGCCGCAAGACAATCCTCCCCCTCCTCCAATCCCGGCGCCGTCTGCGAGGATGAAGGCGCTGTGATGGAGGTCGCGATGAAGGCCGGACGGCTGCTGCTGGAAAACGGCGCCGAGATCTTCCGCGTCGAGGAGACCATGGAGCGCATCTGCCGGCACTTCCACGTAAATGATCCCAGCTTCTTCGTTTTGAGCAACGGCATCTTCATGACCGGCGGCGGACACTCCAGCCAGGGTGCCGCGCCATTTTCCCATGTGGAGCACATTCCCGTGAAGGGCGCGCAGCTGGACCGGGTGGTGGCCGTCAACCAGCTCTCCCGCGAGATCGAGGGCGGCGCCTGCACCCTGGCAGAAGCCGGGGCGCGCCTGGATAAGATTGCGCGAATGCCGGGCAAAAAGGGATGGCAGCAGATCCTGGCCTCCGGCGCGGGCAGCGCCTGCTTCTGCATTCTGTTCGGCGGAAGCGGCGTGGACAGCGTCGTCTCGCTGGTGGCAGGGCTTGTGCTGTACGCCTATGTGCTGGTTCTCAGCGCGCCCCACATGTCCCGGATGATCGGCAACGTGCTGGGCGGCATGCTGGTGAGTGCCATCTGCGTGCTTTGCTACAGCCTCGGCCTGGGCAACAGCCTGAGCCACATGATCATCGGGGCCATCATGCCCCTCATTCCGGGCATTCCCTTCACGAACGGCATCCGCGACCTGGCGGACGGCGACTACATCTCCGGATCCGTGCGGCTGCTGGATGCAATGCTGACGTTCATCTGCATCGCCACTGGCGTCGGCCTGGTCATCTCCGTTTACCACCACTTTTCGGGAGGTGGCCTGCTGTGACGCAGATTCTGCTGGAAACCCTGGCTGCGGCGGGGGGCACGGTGGCCTTCTCGCTGCTCTTCGGCGTGCCGGAAAAATACTATCTGGAATGCGGCTTCACCGGCGGCATCGGCTGGCTGCTGTACCGCGTGCTGACAATCTGCGCACAGCTGCAGGTCACCGGCGCGACCTTCCTGGCCGCAGCGGCCGTGGCGCTTTATTCCCGCATCGCCGCCGTGCGCAGGCGGTGTCCCACCACGGTGTTCCTCATCGCAGGCATCTTTCCGCTGGTCCCCGGCGCAGGTATCTATTGGACGGTGTACTATCTGGTCACCGATGAAATGGCCTTGGCGCGCTCCAGCGGCATCGCCGCGCTGAAGGCCGCATTCGCCATCGTGCTGGCCATTGCGGCGGTATTTGAACTGCCCCGCAGCGCCTTCCACTGTTTTGCGCCCCATCGCAGGCGTTAGTTGGCACCGTTCAGCCTCCATTCTCAATTTTCAAAAGGTCATGCACCTGCACCGGGGCGCATGACCTTTTGAAATCACTTCACAGCGCATTGAGTCTGCACATCACAAAAAATTCGCAGAAATACGACATTGCAAACGAAATATCCGCATGATATAATGAAACGCGGCAAAGCGGAAGGCGGCGGCACACATTGCGCCGTTCCGCTTTCCTGAATGATCCCCACCGGAAGGAATGCAGGCAATGAAACATCTGATCCGTCGCTTCATCGTCATGGCCGTAGGCCTCATCATCATGGGGCTCGGGGTGGCTGTATTCAAGATTTCGCTGATGGGAAACGACCCAAGCACCGCGATGGTCATGGCCATCGGCGACAAGGTCGGCATCAGCTTTTCCATCATTCTGATCGGCATGCACGCGCTCTGCTTCCTGGGCGAGCTCTTCTTTGGGCGCAAGTATATCGGCCTGGGCACTTTTGCCAACTGGTTCGGCGTGGGCACAATCACATCGCTCTGGATCAACTGGCTGAACGCCCACTTCACAGTGCCGGACGTGTTCGCGATCCGGCTGCTGGTGATGTTTGTCGGCGTGCTGATTCTCAGCCTGTCCGCTTCCATGTATCAGACCTCCGATCTGGGCATCGCGCCCTACGACTCGGTCTCCATTCTGATGGCAGAAAAGCTGCCCATCCCCTATTTCTGGTGCAGAATGATCACCGATTCGGTTTGCGCGCTCACTGCCTTCCTGTTTGGCGGCCTGATTGGCCTCGGCACACTGACCTGCGCGGTCGGCCTCGGCCCGTTCATCGCATTTTTCAACCGCTTCGTCTCTGAAAAGCTCTGCGGCGTCAGCCGCAGCGCCTGAACGACAAACCGGCACGCACATTGGCGCGCCGGTTTTCTCATGCAGTTTTCCATTGTCCTCAGCCTTGCTCCGGCGCAATCCTATTCCTCCGGATCGGGCTGCTGTCCGTTGTGCGCCAGCCACTTGCATTCGGTCATCTCCATATCGCTGAATACCGCCTTGAAGGAGGAATCCTCAGGGGAGCATGCGTAGATGCCGAAGCGAATCCTGCCGCCGCCCTGGAACATGTGGCAGACGCGCATCTGGCTGAACCGCTCGCCGTCCAGGGAGCACTCGATACAGTAATCGTCCTCGCGCCTGCTGAACCGATACCAAACCGTTCTGACGGACGCGTCGATCTCCGTCGTCGCCCAGTCCGAATAGCCGTGGTTGGTAACGACGCTGCCCAGATGCTGAAAGCGATCGTTCTCATATTCGACAGAGGCCTTCAGCCAGTTGTCGCTGTCCAGATACATCGCGACGCCGCACTGATCAAATCGGTGGTGGCTGTCGCTGAAATCGGTCTTCACGACAAAGCTGAAGTACCTTTCATCCGTCTCCATCTGAAAGACCGGCGCATTGTCGTTTCTGAAGTGATAATAGGTTCTCTGCCACAGATCGGTGTGCGGCCTGGTAGTGATTTCGATTCTGTCGCCCGAAACGCTGCAGGCTTCAGGCTCACGTGTCCAGCGGAAATCGTTCAGATTCATAGCGTTCATTCTCCATTCAAAGCGAAGTGATCCTCAAAAAACGCCCGAATCTGGATATTCGGGCGTTTCATTCAGTTGTCTGTCTTTCTCCCGCCGTCACTATGCGCGATGCAGAATCCAGGAAATCGCATCGTCGATGACCTCGTCGCGGCAGTACTCGTTGAAGATCTCATGGAACAGTCCGCCGTAGACCTTCAGCTGGCGGTCCTTCGAGGCGATGCCGTTGAAGAAGTCGTAGCTGTCCTGCACCGACACCAGCGCGTCCTTCTCGCCGTGCATCAAAATGCAGGGCTCCGACCACGCCGCCTTGCGCTCCTTCAGCCAGGCAACGCCCTCCTTGAGCTGATAGCACAGGCCAAACGTGAAGGTATTGGTGTTGTAGGGATCCTTGCCGTACCAGTCGACGACCTCCTTGACCGAGCAGACGCCGTCGCCCAGCTCGTTGGGGAGCTTGCCGTGCACATCCTGACCGGCGGGAATGTCCGAGATCAGGCGGCGGTTGTCGTGCGTCAGCGCGCCGCTCATCACGATTCCCTTGACCGCGCCGGGATACTTTGCGCCGAACAGCGAAACGCAGAAGCCGCCCATGCTGTGGCCCAGCAGGAACACCGGCTTGTCCGGATTCTCCGCCTTGGCCACGTCAACGACCGCCTTGGCGTCGTCGATCATGTCGTGGAAGCTGTCGTAATAGGTGCGCTCGCCCTCGCTGCGGCCATGGCCGCGGTGATCGAAGCGGTAGGTGCCGATGCCCGCGGCGTTGAACTTGCCCACGAGGTAGTCATAGCGGCCCTGATGCTCGCACAGACCGTGCACGATCACACAGATGATTTTCGCATCCGCGGGAATATCCTTCTTCATGTAAAGCCGCATTCCGTCATGCGAGGTGAAGTTCGCTTCAGACATGTTCGTCCTCCTTCTCAATCAGCGACCGAGGGCAAGCAGACCCCAGTCGGGATAGTTGGTGATGATGCCGTCGCAGCCGATGGCCATGGCCTTTTCGACCGTCTCGCGCTTATTGGCCGTCCAGCAGTTGACCTTCAGCCCATGCGCGTGCGCGTCGTCCACGACCTCCCTGGTCAGGGAATTGATCTCGGGATGGATGGCGTCGCAGTTGTGATCCAGCGCCGTCTGCACCGCAGCCTCCCACGGGAAGCACTCGAAGACGTCCGACTTGACGCCCGGATGATAGAGGTATCCGGTGAACACATCGCCGTGAAGGGCCTTCAGGCGCTTCAGAATGCCCACATTGAAGCTGGAAACGATTACGCGATCCACAATGCCGTACCTGTCCAGAATCGCATAGAAGTCGTTCAGCGCCTTCTCCTCGTCGCCGGCAAAGGCCTTGACCTCGATATTGATGACCTTCATGTCCTTCACCACATCCAGCATCTGCTCCAGCGTGGGCGCAGTCAGGAAGCGCTCCGGCCGGAAATAGTGCGGATGGAATTTGCAGCCGAAGTTGTGCTTCGAAATCTCGGCATAGGTCATCTCCGCGATTTTGCCGGTGCCGTCGGAGGTGCGGTCGATCGTCTCATCATGGCAGACGACAAACACGCCGTCCTTGCTCAGGTGGATATCGCACTCAATGCCGTCCGCCTTCATGTCCACAGCCATCTGAAAGGAATCAAGGGTATTTTCCGGCGCATAGCCCGATGCGCCTCTGTGGGCCTGTACCATAACCATTTGAATACGCCTCCAGTATTTTTCATGTTCTTGATCTTCAGGCATATGCCCTTTGACTCCATCATACCATATTTTCCCTAAAAGTCAATTCAGTTTTTGCTTCAAAGCGGTACATTTTCGAAGGTTCTGCAACTCATCACCGAAAATAATTTGATCATAAAAAAATATTATATTTCAACTGTTCAAAACCGTTTGATATTATATTGATAATATGCTATAATATGTGAATAAATCGGCGGGTGTTGACGCGCCGATTCATTCCATCTTTCGGGGGGACATCATGGAAAATTCCGTCATCATTCTGCGCATCTCGCTCGCCATCCTGATCGGCACCATCATCGGCATTGAGCGGGAAATCAAAAACCGGCCCGCCGGCATGCGCACCCACATTCTGGTCTGCCTGGGCGCGTGCACCATCTCGCTGATTGAATCCAACTTCACCGCCTGCCTCACCAGCGAAATGAACTCCAGCATCGCCTACAACTTCGGCCGACTCAGCGCACAGGTCATCAGCGGCATCGGCTTCCTGGGCGCGGGCACGATCATGTTCTCCGACCGCAAGGTTACGGGTCTGACCACGGCCGCTTCCCTTTGGAACACCGCCTGCCTGGGCATTGCCATCGGCTACGGCTACTATGTCATCGCCATCGTGGGCAGCATCTTCGTGTTCCTGGTGCTGATCATGATGCAGCGCATCATCCACGTTCGCATCTCCAAGAAGCTCGAGGTTCGCTTTGTGCACCGCGTGGAGACCATCGAATACATCAACAAGTACTTCGAAGCCCGCGGCATTCAGACCGTCGACATCGACTTCAACGTCACCAACATGGAGAACAAGAACATCTATACCAACATTTACACGCTCCATCTTCCCTCTGACGTCTCCTATACCGAGATCGTCAACAACCTCTCCGAGCACGCGAACATTCTGAGCATCAGAACCACCAGCGTCTGAGCGGATCCATCAAAAAGCATCCCCGGCTGCCATGCACAGTCGGGGACGCTTCTTTTTACACCTTCCGCGCCGCGTCCGCCTGACGAAGCACGCGCCAAAGGTTCAGGCCCGCCAGCTTCTCCAGCTGGGTCTTCGTATAGCCGTGATCCGCCAGCAGCTGAAGCAACCCGGGGAAATCCGAGGGATTCGCCAGTCCTTCGGGCCAGCGCTCAATGCCGTCGAAGTCGGAGCCGAAGCCCACGACATCCTCCGCGCCCAGCTCATACAGCGCATCGATGTGGCGCAGCACGTCATCCAGCGTCGCCTCGCCGCTTTCATTCAGAAAGCTGCTGTAGAAGTTCACGCCGATAAAGCCCTTGCGATCGATGATCGCCCGAACCATGTCCTTCGTGAGGTTGCGGGAATGGCCGCACAGCCATCTGCAGTCGGAATGGCTGGCGATCGGCGGCAGCGCTGCATGCTCGCAAACATCCCAGAAGCCCGCGTCGTTCAGATGAGACACGTCCGCGAGAATGCCGCGGCGATCCATCTCCCGGAGCAGTTCCCGCCCAAAAGGCTTCAGCGGCTGGTCGGAGCCGCCCTTTCCGGGATATCCGATTTCGTTTTCATAGTTCCAGGTCAGCGCGATCATGCGCAGGCGGGTGTCGTCGTCAAACTCCGCCAGCTTCTCCAGCGAGCCCACCAGCATCTCGCCGCCCTCGCAGGACAGGATGCCCGTCGGACACTGCGGCGGCTGCTCCGGCAGCCTGCCCCTGAGGATCTCCACCGGCAGCTGATAGGAGGCCGCCAGCATCCTGCAGCCGTCCTCATAGGGCGTACCCTGGGTGCCCTTTCTGCCCGCAAACATCGCGAAGGTCTGCAGGCACACGCCGCCATCCCGCATGGTCTGCGGATTGACCGTACAGTTTTCAATCTTCTTTCCGTCCAGAGCAATGGAGCACAGCGTATCACAATGCGCATCGGCAATAAACATATCTCATCCTCCGCATCGATCGTATTGGGACAAAATGTCCTTCGCTATTGTAACGCAAAATCCGTCGAATTTCAATCCTTTGGACTTTTCTGAAAATATTTCGCAGCCGACAGAAAAAAGTGCAAAAGGGGCTTTACAAAACGCATTCGCTGTGGTATAATAACAGACGTCGTAAGGTTACGGGGCATTGGCGCAGCTGGTAGCGCGCTACAATGGCATTGTAGAGGCCAGGGGTTCGAACCCCCTATGCTCCACCATATTGGTATAATCCGAACTTTTTCTTCTTGAAGAATGGGTTCGGATTATTTTTTTCCTGGGAAGAACTGGGCTTGGAGGCAATCAAGTAGGAAGGTGTGATAGCCTCCGCCCTTTCACCGCACCGCATGTATCCAGAACCATCGAAGGAAATGCACAAGCTCTGTTCGATCTGACGGGAGAACAGGTGCTGGAGGAGATCGTCCAAAAGCGGAAAGAAAGCCTGTACCATCTGGGCAGGCTCTCCTCAGACTGAGTGAAGGTAAAGAGTCTCTAGGACGAGGAATTCCTCGCCTGACGCCAACAAAGCCGAAATTCTGGATACGCTGCGCACCATCGCGCCGCTGTACATCGATAGCGGCGTATGGCGCGCGGAGAAGATCGTGTTGAAACAGTAACACTAATAAAACAACCTCGATTCTATATGGACTGTTCCCTGACCAACGGACAATAGAAAAAAGAGATCTCCTGTTGTAGAATAGAAGCTACGACAGGAGGTTATCTGTATGGCAAGAAAGTATACGAAAGTTGAGCAACTGACAAGCATCATCGAAGAACGAGTCAAGGCGGGAGAAACATATCGGGAAATCGGAACAGCGTTAGGGCTGACACGCGAGGAAGTGCGTGGCGCGATGCACCGGCAACATGCCAAAGAACGGAAACTGGCAGCCGGATACATCTTGCGAGCCAAGGGGCGCCCTCGCAAGGAGCCAACCAGCGAAGAAGTAAAACAGCATAACGAACTCGTGAAGCTGCGGATGCAGGTGGAGTTGCTGCGAAATTTTCTGTCCGAAGCTGGAAGGAGGTGAAACTGAAGTATCGGGTGATTGAGCGATTCCGAGGGAAATACAGCGTGGCAACTATGTGCGAGGTGTTTGAAGTAAGCCGCAGCGGGTACCATGACTGGAGGAACCGGCAGCAGAAGGAAGCGAAGGATCAGTGGCTGGTTGACCTGGTCACGGCGTGCCAGCAGCAGAGCAAGCAGACCTACGGTATTCGCCGCGTTCGGCGCTGGATCCAGCGCCGAACCGGAAAACTGGTGAACATCAAGGCGATCCTGCGTGTGATGCGTAATCTGAACCTGCTGTCGGTCATTCGCCGCCGCAGGCCCTATACCCGTTACCAACAAGCCATTCACAAATATCCCAATCTGTTGGATCGGAACTTCGATCAGGCGAAGCCCAACCAGTTCTGGGTGACGGACATCACCTATATCCCGATTCCGGGCGGCATGCTGTACATGTGCGCCGTACTGGATTTATGCGGGAAGGTTGTCCTTGCGTGGAAGATCGGCACGGATATGTCATCCTCTCTGGTTACGGACACCATCCGCGAGGCGCTGAAACGAGAAAAGGTCACTGATGGACTCGCACTCCACAGTGACCAAGGGTCTCAATACACATCACAAGCATACTTCGACCTGACGAAAGCATACCACGTTTCTCCCTCGATGTCCAGTCCTGGTTGTCCCTACGATAATGCGGCGATGGAAAATTTCTTCGGCACCTTAAAAACTGAATGTCTGTATCGTACTCACTTTACCACCCGCACGGAGGTGGAGCAACTCGTCACTGAATACGTCGATTTCTACAATTTCGAGCGTATTTCACTTAAAAACGGTCTTACCCCGGTTGAAATTCGGAGCAAGACCGCGTAAACTATGCTTATTCTATGACAGGGCTTTTTTTCTCTGTCTGTTGCGTGGGGAACAGTCCAATACTGGAATCGAGGCATTTTTATATCTGCGTCGATCTGGATGCTTGCGCATATCCGCTATGCTTTTCACCCAAATTCGCAGACAGGCGGTCAGACAGCACGTTGATCCGGAATCATAGCAGGATTTATTTCAGAGAGACCGTCCACTTGTTCATCTCATGTCGGACGAGCAGCAGCGAAATAATGCCAGCAAGGCCGTCGGCGACCGGACCTGCCCACAGCACGCCGTCGATGCCCCAGATCAGCGGGAAGATGAGCACCAGCGGCAGCAGTAAAAAGGCGCGCCGGAGCAGGGAGACGAACACGCCGATGCCACCCTTGCCGATGGACGGGAAGAACTGGGCGCACAGCAGCTGCAGGCCCACGATGAAGATGCAGAACAGGTAGATGCGGAAGTACCGCACGGCAAATTCAAAATACAGCTCGTCCCCGCCGCCGAAGATCGAGATGATCTGCCGCGGGAAGATCTGGAAGCACAGGAACGCGCAGATCGAGATGCAGAGGATCACCCGCGCGACCTTCCAGAACGCCTCCTTGATGCGGGCGTAGTTTCCGGTGCCGTAGTTGTAGCCGATGATCGGCTGGATGCTCTGGGCGATGCCCAGCGCCACGCCGTCGAACAGCGCGCAGACCTTGGTGATGATGCCCACGCAGGCCAGGGGAATGTCACGCCCGTACTGGGACATCTCGCCGTAGTGCCCCAGCACGTTGTTCAACACGATGCTGATGATCGTGCTGGCGAACTGCATCGCGCCGGAAGCGATGCCGATCTTCACGATGCGGAAGGCACTCTCCCGCTTCAGCCGGTAGTCGTTTGCATGCAGATCGACGCTTCTGAATCTCCTCAGATAGCGGAGGATCAGGATGGACGAGACCAGCTGGCCGATGACGGTGGCCAGGGCCGCGCCGCTCATGCCCATGTGGAAGCCGAAGATCAGCACCGGGTCGAGGATGCAGTTCAGAATGATGCCCGTCATGGTGGCGGCCATGGCGTAGCGCGGACTTCCGTCGGCGCGGATCAGCTGGCTCGCGCCGGAGCTGAGCATGGCAAAGGGCGTGCCGATGGCGATGATGCGGGTGTACTCCACGGCGTACTCCAGCGTCTGGCCCCTGCCGCCGAAGGCTACGAGGATGGGCCGCAGAAAGGCGAGGGTGACGATGCCCACCGCAATGCCGGTCAGCAGCATCAGGGTGATGCTGTTTGCCGCCACGGACTTCGCCTTTTCCGTTTGCTTGCCGCCCAGGTACAGGCTGAACGCGGATGCGCCGCCGAAGCCGAAGGTGATCGCCAGCGCCGCAACCACCACCACGATGGGGAAGGCCACGTTGGTGGCGGCGTTGCCCAGCTCGCCGATGCTGTTGCCGACGAAAATTTGGTCGATGATGTTGTACAGCGAGCCCACCAGGCTGCTGGCGATAGCGGGAAGGGAATATTTCCATATCAGCTTGCCGATAGCCTCTGTCTCCAATGGGTTTTTAAGCTGCTCGCACTTCGTATTTTCCATGTTCATTCCTCCATTCTGTGCCAGACCGTCCGGTTGAGGTTCTCCATCATTCGATCCAACACATCCTCCGTTCCCTGAAGCTCCTCCTTCGACAGGCCGGCCTGCAGCGTCTCGCGGAAGCTCCTGTGAATCTCCTTGATTCGCCTGACTGCAGGGATCGCCTTGTCCGTCAGATACAGATGCTTGATGCGCCTGTCCTTTTCGTCGCCGACGATCCGGATATAGCCGATCTCGTTCAGCTTTTTGATGATCTTGGTCAGCGTCGCCTTGTCCACGCGAATGCACTCCACCATCTCCTGGGCGGATGCGCCGGGATGGTCGTAGATGTATTCCACATAGAACTGCTGCCCCCAGCCGATCTCAAACTCCGCCAGCGCGCGGTCATAGTACATCCGCATCAGGCGATCCAGTATGGATATGCAGCGGCCCAGATTGGGAAAGCTGTCGTTCATTATTCCTTCACCTCCATATGTACAGGAAGTACTGTACCACCATAAAGTAGCGCGCGCAACTATTTACAAATGAACGTTTTGTAAATTTCATCCTGTGGATGGAGGCCTTTCTGTTCGTGCGGTGTGTCCCGACGAAGCACGAATTCCGCTACTTCAGCGGAGCACAGATCGATATACTTCTTCGATTGCTGCTGCGAATCGACACTTGTCAAAGGATTCTGCGATTTGCTCGCTGTATTCCCCGGCACGCTTGCGCCAGCCAGCGTCGCTAAGCATCGCGTTGATTTTTTCGTGAAATTCGCCGGAAAGCGTATATACATATCCATTTTTGCCATCCACGATAACACCATTCAGACATGGATCCCTCCTGCAAAGTAAGGGAAGTCCATTGGCGGCTGCTTCTATGTAGGTCAGTCCCTGCGTTTCACTGGTCGAAGCACAGACGAATATGTCGCCCAGCTGATAATACTGCTGTACCTGACATGGGCTGACCATGCCGGTAAAAATCACATGGTCGGCAATGGCGAGCCTGTCGGCCAGTTTTTCAAGCTCTGTTCTTGCGGGACCGTCTCCCACAATCAGCAGGGTCAGTTTGCCGTTGCAGGTCAGTTCCTCCGCAAACAGCTTCAGCAGTTCCTCCAGATTCTTCTCCACGCCGAGTCTCCCCAGACTGATGAGCACCTGACTCTCCTCAGGAATTCCAAGCTCCCGTTTTTTCTGCGCCCGTTCCGCTTCTGTCAGCCGTTTTTTGTGCTGCTCTAAAGCAATGCCGCTGGGAACGATGCTGATTGGATCCGTCAGGCCGTAGCTTCGCAGGGTTTGCTCCACTTTTTGTGTGGGTGCGATGATTCGTGCCACCCGCTTCAGTCTCCTTCGGGATAGAACGCGAACCAGGAAACAGCCCAGCCGCCGGTTGGGAATCACATAGGATACATATTGCTCATACAGCGTGTGATAGGTGTGAACGATTGGAATGTTGAGCACCTTTCCGATGTGCAGCGCGAACTGGTAGCTGAAGAATTCGCACTGACTGTGGATGATGTCCGGCTTCCAATCCATGATTTCCCGGATCAGCGCGTTCCGGTAGGATACCGGCATCCGAACGGCAGGATAGATAAAGTCCAGCGAGACGGATTTGATCAGATAGACCGCGCCCTCCCGATGGCTGTGCCGGTCGCCCGATAGGGTTAAGACTCGAACATCATGTCCTTTCTTCGTCAGTTCCTCCCGAAGATTGTTTATGGAAGTGACGACGCCGTTTGCGGGGGCTGAGAATAGATCCGTCGTAATCAGTATCTTCATAAAGCAAACCTCTGCTGGGTTCATATTGCATATATGCCCATCATAACGCCCCCGCATGAACAGAAGCCGAACCAAAGATGAATACCGGGTTCATGTTTCATGATCTGTCGTGTGCCAAAGCAAAGGCAGGCCGCAATGAAAGCGGTCTGCCCTTGCTGGATCGGCGAACGCCGGAATCAAAGGATGTCACGTCTGCTCATCAGATGGTTTGCCACGAGCGCAAACAGAAGCGACCACACAACGGCAATCACGACGATCAGCAGAATGGAGATATCTGGCGACATGGTGATGAATGTCGATGCGCCGGTTACTGTGAAATTCAGCACCTTTGAAATTCCATCCAGTCCTAGGAAGCCCAACACCATCTGAATGAGCTTCACGACGATGCCCATCGCAGCGAAGAAGGTTGTGATGACACAGATTCCAAATTTGTCCCGGAAAAGCAGATTGATCGAAATGATTAACAGGGACATGGGGATGGATAGGATCAGCTTCTCAATTACATACCAGACCAACCCAAATATGCTTGGAATGGAGGCGTCCATGCCCATGATCGCGCCTGCAACAAAGATGGCGAGGAGATACACGATCGTGAAGACGACATTGCAGATCAATGCGATCAGACCCTTGGAGAGGATGTAATCGAACTTGTTCGCATGAACAGTTGCGATGTTCTTGATGAAGCCGGAAGAGTATTCCTGCCCGATGTAGATGCACAGCAGGATTCCGGCGAGCACGTTGGACATGGAAACCAGCAGCGTGCCGAACGATTCAAATGAGCCGTTGCCCTGTATGAAGGACAGAACGCTGGAATCGCCGCCAATCTGTGTGATCATCATGATTGGAAGATAAATCGCGACGACGATCATGACATAGAACGCCTTGCCGTGCAGCATGCGGCGCAAATCCATACGAAACAGGTTCCGAATGCGGCTTCCCTTTACAGCAATCAGATCATGCATCCTTGCCACCTCCCATGAGCTTCATGAAATATTCCTCCAGGTCGAGCTGATGGAACGAGATCTCTCCCGCCACGTCGCCGTGCTCGTACATGCACCGACTGACGGCGGCACTGTCCTTTGCGTCGTACAGGCGAATTTCGCCGTCCACGATTTCGCTGCCGGACATTCCGATTTGCTGACGCAGATAGGACAGGGCGGTTTCGGGATGATCTGTCCGAATGCGTATGTAATCCCGGCACTCCCTTGAAAGCTCCCCAGCGGAGATCTCCTTGACCATTCTGCCACTTTTGATGATGCCGTAATGCGTGGCAATCTTGCTGAGCTCCCCCAGAATGTGAGAGCTGATCAGGATGGTCATCCCGCAGTCCCGGTTCAGCTGAACCAGCATCTTACGAACCTCGCGGATGCCCTCCGGGTCGAGGCCGTTGATCGGCTCATCCAGTATCAGAATGTCCGGCCGTCCCAGTAGCGCGGCTGCAATGCCCAGTCGCTGTCGCATGCCCATGGAAAACTGCTTTACCTTTTTCTTTCCTGTATCGCCGAGGCCAACCATCTCCAGCACTTCACCGACAGCCTTTTGTGGATTTTGAACGCCCAGATTCATAGCCTGCATCAGCAGGTTTTCCTTTGCGGTCCATCCTTTGTAAACGCCCGGTTCCTCGATCAAAACGCCCATGCGAGATCGAACCTCCGCATCATTCACGGGCTTTCCCCACAATCGGATTTCCCCCGCTGTTGGGATTAGAAGTCCGCAGAGCATCTTCTGCGTGGTGGACTTGCCAGCACCATTCTGACCGATAAAGCCATAGATCGCTCCCTTTGGAACGTGCATGTCCAAATTCTGCACGGCATAGGACTTGCCGAAAGCCTTGGAGAGCTTTTTTGTCGTAATTGCTTCCATGCTGTATACCTCCTTATTCATAATGAAAGCCGCATCCGCAATCGAATTCGTGCGGATCAGTGGGCAGTCTTCCTCTGATGGAAAGATTCTAACGCTGCAAAATGAACCCAGCTCGAAGTGAGGATTAAGTCGTAATTCAACCTTTTCCCGAAGCAGGTTCTCCGGATACAAAAAGAGCGTCGGACTGCAAGGAGGGGTGTGCAGTCGACGCTCGGAGGATATTGCTTTTATGACTTCCGTTCGCAGTTCCCGCAGTCATGGGAGCAGGCCCACAGCGCATCGGCCACGGGCGCCCAGGCAGCGGCCGCATCCTCGCACTTGGAGGCCAGTTCCCGAACGTTCTCCGGATCCTGCAGATCGGTTGAGTGTGCGCCGGAGCGCTCCACAGCATCGACCAGCGCTTCAGGATTGTCCAGCAGCGGGCAGGGGCGCAGATGGTTCTGATTCCAGGGCTGTCCCTCCCTGTAAGCAGTGAACAGCGGCGCCTGAAGGGCCTCCAGCAGCGTGTGCGTGCGGACGTTTGTATCGGAATAGTGGATGAACGCGCAGGGCTCGTAGTCGCCATTGGCGTTGATGTGGAGATAGACTCTGCCGCCGGCCAGGCAGCCTTCGGAGTACTGACCGTCGTTCCAGAAATCCAGCGTGAACAGCGGTTTTGTCTCGCGGAACCTGTGCACCGTCTCGTACATGAACTTGCGCTGCTCCGGCGTGACCATCAGGTCGGTCACCGCCGCCTTGCCCACGGGCATATAGGTGAACAGCCAACAGAAACGCGCGCCCCACTTGATCATCTGATCGAAGTATTCCTCGCTGCCGATGACCTCGACATTCTTCGAAGTGTAGCAGCAGGAGAGACCGAAGGGCAGCTTCTTCCGGCGCAGAATCTCCATGGCGCGCTCTACCTGTGCGAAGGTGCCCTCGCCGCGGCGGAAGTCAGTGGCCTCCTCGAAGCCCTCCACGGAGATGGCCGGGATGAAGTTCTTTACCCGCAGCATCTCGTCGGCAAAGGCCTCGTCGATCAGCGTGCCGTTGGTGAAGGCAGTGAACTCGCAGTCGGGATGCGCTTCGCACAGCCGGATGATGTCCTTCTTGCGCACCAGCGGCTCGCCGCCGGAGTAGAGGAAAAAGTAAGTGCCCAGCTCGTTGGCCTGATTGATGATGGAATCCAGCTCCTCGTAGCTCATGTTCAGCTTGTTGCCATACTCCGCTGCCCAGCAGCCGGTGCAGTGCAGGTTGCAGGCGCTGGTGGGATCCATCAGAATGGCCCAGGGAACGTTGCAGTTGTACTTCTGCCGGCTCTCCGCCTGCTTGCGCATGCCGGCCAGACTGGCATTGATGAAGAAATTGCGGACGGTTGCCTTGAGCACCCCGTGATCCACCTCTTCGCACAGCTTGACCACAAACTTGTTCCAGTTGTTCTCCGGATCCTCTGCCACGGGGCGAACGGCCGCGAGCTGACCTGCATGTTCACCTTTCACATCGAAGCGCTCCGCCCAGTCCACCAGCTTCCCGAAATTCCGGGCGGGATCCTTCAGCACATAGTCCATCGCCAGGTCCAGCGCTGCTGCCTGAACCTTGTCCAACATCTTGTTCATTGAGGTCTCTCCTTTGTTTTTTCTTTGAATGGCGGATTCCCGCGCTTCTGTGCGAAAACCGCGTTCGGTCGTGATTCGCTCGATATCCGATATGCGGCGCGATTCAAGTCTTGCCGCCTGCGCTCTTTGCAATGGCGGCGGTTATGGCCGGACGCTTTCTTCCATTTTGATCGCCTCCCTTCCGTGCTCTGAATGGCTGGAGGATTCGCCTGGCTCACTTCATCAGTTCCCTGCAGAGCTGTAGAATCCGTGCTTCCACCCTGCGGCGCTGCATTTTGCAGACGCGGTTGTACACCGGGTGGACGGCCAGAAACAATGCCAGACCAAGGATGGCGATCGCCGTACCCAGCGCAAACGTTGTTTCGCTCTGAATCATTGCGATGCCGCCGGCATGCGTTGCAGCGCCCAGGATGCCGACGAGCAGCGCGGCTACCCGGCTGCGCTTGCGTGGCTAAAGGAAAGGACGAGGATCGACCATGAGAATTGACAAGTACCAAAAGCACAGCGCCCATTAGGACTTCATTGCCCGATACGGCAGGGCCTCCAACGCCGCCACCGGCAGCGAGGTGGACGCGAACGCCAATGTGACCAGCAAGAACATCGCCACGCTGGAGACGGAGCTGTACAAGCGCGACACCATCGCCATCAACCGGCTGGCAATGTACCAGAAGCTCCAGGAGATGTACGGCACGGACGTCGCGGAGGAATACCTTCGCCAGCTGGAGGAGCATGAAATCTATCGCCATGACGAGACGGCCGTCGTGGGCAAGCCCTACTGCGCTTCCGTCACCCTGTACCCGTTCCTCTTTCATGGCAACACCACCATCGGCGGTACCAGCGATGCGCCGAAGAATCTCGCCGCCTTCAACGGAGCCTTCATCAATCTGGTGTTCGCGCTGGCCAGCCAGTTCTGCGGCGCGATCTCCACGCCGGAGTGGCTTGCCTATATGGACTACTTCGTGCGGAAGGAATACGGCGACGACTATTACACCCGCGCCGCCGATCCCGCCGACCTGTCGTCCCGCAGGCGCACCATCGACAAGGTTGTCACGGATTCCTTTGAACAGGTGGTGTACAGCCTGAATCAGCCCGCCGCTGCGCGCGGGAATCAGTCCGTGTTCTGGAACATCGCCTATTTCGACCAGCCGTACTTTCAGGGCATGTTTG
>JBJEUD010000077.1:0-17587 GCA_051883655.1 Candidatus Faecivicinus sp.
AACTGGTTTCTGGGATCCGTACTCCGACGCTTTTTGTTCTCGTCGTCGAGATACTCGATCTCGAGCTTGTCGAAGGGAATTTCCTCCATGAAATGCTCCTGCGAAAAGGCTGTGCGGCGAAATTCCTCAAACTCACGCTCGTGCTTGCCCAACCAGATCGGACAGGGAATATCGAAATCCTTGCAAAGCTCCGTCAGCGCCGCTTCCGCCTCTCCCCAGACGCAAGGCGCAGTCGCCTGACGCGCAATGCGATGCTTAACGATGATTCGCGCCCAAAGTCTCGCCATCTGAATTCCTCCGAAAATTCTGTACTTCTTGCAAGCCTGCCTGCCTAACCATTATATCATACTTTTTCAATCCCGCAAGTTTTCGCCGGCACTTTATTTCAGCAGCAGTGAGAAATCCTCAGCCTCCTGATTGACATAATACTCCAGGTGGACATGCGCACCCAGGTCGCTTTCCACGGTGCAGGTTCCCACCGCGCTGATCACTTCTCCCTGGTCTACTTGCTCTCCCACAGCGACCAGCTGAAGCGTATTCAGGGAAGAATATCTCAGAATCCGCCCGTCTCCGTGGTCGATTGCGATGGTATTTCCATAGAGTACATCGTTATATGCCTCAAGAACCGTTCCGTTCGCCGCTGCAACCACCGCTTCTCCTGCAGAAGCTGCAATGTCGATTGCAGGATGAGTCTGCCACATTTGCATCGTCGTCGACCAGTTCAGCTCGTCCGCTGAAAATGCGCCGACAATCTCGCCGTTGACCGGCATGATCCATTCAGGAACATCGCCCTGAGGGGTCAGTGTTGGATCTGGCTGAGATTGAACGGCCGCGGCCGGTTCAAGTTCAGGTTGTGCTGTTGTCTGAAGAGTGCGCACCTGTGTTCCCTGCGTTCGGTAATCATAGGCGGCCATTCCGAGCGCGATCAGCACAATCGCGAGAACGGCGTAGTAGCCCAGAAGTTCCCAGTTTTGCACGATATGCTTTCCGAAAAGTGACATCTTGCCGGAAAGCCGCTTCGCACCGCCGCGCAATGCGGACATCGCAAGGCGCAGCGACTTCGTCATCCATTCCCCCGTTCCCCTGCCGATTCTTTTCAGACGAGTCAGTGTTGATTTCAGCCATGATTTGATGTTCATAACAAAAGCCCTCCATTCGATCCAAGTATGGATCAAACAGAGGGCTTTATTCAATTCAGCGATCAGAATCCGCCGAAGATATCGTCATCGTCGTCCCTGCGTCTGGAGGGCTGCTGCCTGCCATCAGGGCGCCTCCTGGCTGCGGATGGACGCGTACCCGTGCGCTGCCGCCGGTCCGCAGTGCGGCGCACGCTGCTTGACGAGGGCACTGGGCGCTTGGCGCTTTCCTCCGCGCGCTTCTTCCGGAGGTACTCCCGGCGGCGCTGCTCGTAGAGCATCCTGCGGCGGCGCTCCCTGCGCCGGCGTCTGACGTTGGCATAGATGATCACAACCGCGATCAACAGCGCCAGCACGACGATCAGCATCTGTACCAGCGGGTTCGAGAATATCTTCAGGAACGGGAACACATCGTAGATGGTCGTCTTCTCCGGCTGGGCTTCGATGCTCCTGCCGGCAATCAGAGAAGCGGTGATGACCTCCCCATCCCGCGCCGTATAGGAGAAAGTACCCACAAACTCGCCCTCGGTGATCGGTGCGGCGAGGTTGTCCATAAGCGTAATCTGCGCGCGCTGCGTGAAGTCCGCCATTGCAGTCTCCAGCGCATCGGCGTTCCCCGTCTGAACCATTCGCTCATACTCGGGATTGCTGACCTGCGTCAGCTTCAACTGGAGCACGCCGCCCATCGGGTCATCCTCATGAGCGTTGGAAATGCGCGTAGTGATGATGCGGGAACTGGTCAGTTCGAACATTTGCTCCAAGGAATAAGGCGTATAGCAGGTAAAGCCGAACTCGAACATCCGCTTCGTATCCGTCCACTTCTCTGCATCGGAGCTGCACTTCAGCGTGACGGTGATCAGCGTAACGCCATCCTTCTCGGCCGCTCCCACAAAGCATCGTCCTGCACGGCTGTGCGTGCCCGTTTTGACGCCGATGCAGTCCTCATAATAATAGGAGGACGCGGAGTTGATCATACTATTCGTGGAATGAAGCGGAATCTGCCCGCGCGGAGAGACGTTGATCGTATACGACGCAGTCGATACGATCTCGCGGATGGACTCGTGCTTCAGCGCCTCCATGGTGATCAGCGCGAGATCCATCGCCGTGCTGTAGTGATTCTCGTCGTGATAGCCATGCGCATTGACGAAATGCGTCCCCGTGCATCCCAGCTCCGCCGCGCGGGCGTTCATCCGCTCCACAAAGCCGGAAAGCGAACCGGCTACCAGCACTGCCACTGCATTCGCCGCATCATTGCCTGAATGCAGCATCATGCCGTAGAGAAGATCGCCGAAGGTCATCGTCTCGCCTTTATAGACCGGCACAATGGAACTGTCGCTGGGAATATTCCCCGCTTCCGCGGGAATGGTGACCGGCATATCGAAGCTCCAGCCGCTCTCGACAGCCAGCAGCAACGTCATAATTTTCGTCGTACTCGCTGGATACATGCGCGCATTGGCGTCCTTGCTGAAGAGCACATCGCCCGTCTCGCCATCGATTACGACAGTGGATTCTCCGAAAAGATAATCCTCCCTCAGAACGGAGGGCTGACTTGAATCATAATCCTCCGGCGCCGCATAAGCCGGCAATGCAAATACGAGTGCAAGCAGAACTGCGAGAACCGACGCAATTCTGCGAATTTCGCGCGTGTACATCTCTTCCTCCAACATTCAGCAGACTTGAATCACAACCCATAATAACACATAATCTATTATATCATCCACAGGGCTGTTTGTACAGTGTCGCCAGAAAAAACTAACATTTACAAACATAGGCTTGAAATACCTCCGACCATCGTGTATAATATTGATGACAAAATCATGAACGGAAGTTTTCAGCCCTGCATTATTTGGGGTTGATTTGGTTTTTGAGGAGGTTCATCCGTGGCAAGAAAAATTCTCATCGTCGATGATGAGCCCTTGATCGTCAAGGGTTTGAAATATTCTCTGGAGCAGGACGGCTACGAAACGGACTCCGCTGAGGATGGCGAAGAAGCGGTCAACAAGTTCTTTGCCGGCCAGTTCGACCTGGTTTTGCTGGACGTCATGCTGCCGAAAATCGAGGGCATGGAGGTTTGCCAGCGCATTCGCGAGAAGAGCAATGTGCCGATCATCATGCTGACCGCAAAGGGCGACGACATGGACAAAATTCTCGGCCTGGAATACGGCGCGGACGATTACATGACCAAGCCCTTCAACATTCTCGAGGTCAAGGCGCGCATCAAGACCATCTTCCGCAGAACCATGATGCAGCGCGAAACCACGCAGCGCGTCATCACGGTGCGCGACCTGAAGCTGAACATGAACAACCGCTCCGTGAGCATCGGCGACCGCGACGTGAACCTGACCGCCAAGGAGTTCGACCTGCTTCAGCTGTTCGTCACCAACCGCGGCAAGGTCTTCTCTCGCGAGAGTCTGCTGGAGACCATCTGGAAATACGACTATCTGGGCGATCTGCGCACGGTAGACGTGCACATTCGCCGTCTGCGCGAAAAGATCGAAAAGGTACCCAGCCAGCCTGAATACATCTTCACCAAGTGGGGAGTGGGCTACTATTTCACTGACAAAGATTAAGACAAATTTATATTCCATCAGCTGGAAGATATTGATCGCCTATCTGCTGATTATCGCGATTGCCTTTTTTGTAATTGGCTTTTCGCTACTTCAGCTGGTGGGCGAATATCTGTTTAATCAGCGGGTAAAAGAGGATCAGCGCATCGCGGACACGCTCTCCGAGCAGATGAGCCGGCCGCTTGAGGCCCTGGACGTCGAAACGATGTATGCCGGCGCGTTGGAGATGTGCAGCGACAGCAATGCGCGCGTGCTCGTTCTGGACAGCATCGGCGTCGTTCAGGTGGATACCTGGTCCGCGCTGAACGGCCAGCGCTTTTTGAATGCCGAGGCCGCGAAGGTCCTGGCCGGTTCTGCGTCCAGCTACGGCTTCTATGATGCCGGCAGCCGCGGCGCCTATTGGCTGCGCGCTGCGCTAAATGCCTTCTCGGACGTCGACGCCATGACCGGCGTATTTGCCTCCGCGATCTACGGCGGCGGCGATCCCATCGGCGCGGTCATTTACATCTCACAGGTTCAGGAAATCTATGAGAATCTGCATGAAATCCAGCTCAAAATCATGACCTGGCTGATCGTCGTTGCAATCTCGGTCATCGTGATGAGCATGTTCGTCATCCGCACAATCACCCGCCCTGTCGGCGAACTGCGCGAGGGCATCGCCAAGATGACCAGCGGCGACTTCTCCGCGCGCGTGAATGTGCGCGGACACAACGAGTTTGCCGAGCTGGCCGCAGCGTTCAACAGCATGTCCGAACGGCTGGAGCTTCTGGACAAATCCAGAAACCAGTTTGTTTCCAATGCATCCCACGAGCTGAAGACGCCGCTGAGCACCATGAAAATCCTGATCGAAACCATCCTCTATCAGGATCCCATCGACCCGGGCATGACCAAGGAGTTTCTGGCAGACGTCAACAAGGAGATCGATCGCCTGAGCAGAATCGTGTCCGATCTGCTGACGCTGGTCAACATCGACAGCGGCGGCATGAAGCTCAACAGCGCCGATGTGGACATCAACGAACTGCTGCTGGAGCAGGTGAAGCGCCTGGCGCCGCTCGCACGCGAAAACGGCATTGAACTGGATTGCTCCGCCAAGGAAGCCCTCGAAGTGACGGGCGACAGCGTAAAGCTGCAGCAGGTCATCTACAACGTCATCGACAATGCCATCAAATATACGCCCCGCGGCGGCGAAGTGCACGCCAGCCTTGCACGCGCAGGCAAGCGCGCCATCATTCGTGTGTCGGACACCGGCATCGGCATTCCTGCAGATGATCTCCCCCACATCTTCGACAGATTCTATCGCGTTGACAAGGCCCGCTCCAGGGCGACGGGCGGTACCGGTCTGGGCCTGTCCATCGTCAAGCAGATCGTTCAGCTGCACGGCGGAAGCATCATCGCGACGAGCGAGGAGGGCAATGGCACCACCTTCGTCATCGAGCTCCCGCTTGCGCAGAAGAAGGATTAGGAGGGAGCGCTGCATGAATAAACACCTTTTAACCATAGCGATGTCGGCTGTGCTCTGTCTGTCGCTGTGCAGCTGCGCCAGCGCCCCGTATGCCGCAGAATCCGACCCGGAGATCGTGCTTCCCGAGCCTGCTGCCGAGGCCAAAAACATGATCTATGGCGAGCAGATCGCCTCCAAGCCCGTCAGCGTGGCACTGAACTATGTCTCGGGCGACGGAACCTCCTTCTCTACCATCACGCGAAGCCTGGTCCTCTCTCCGGGCGAAAGCATCTATGAGGAAGCCGTGGACACGCTTCTTCACAATGCGTCCACGCCGGACCGCATGTCCTTCATTCCGTCAGAGGTTCAGGTGGAGAAAACGGACTATGCCTGCGGTATCGTGTCGGTCAATCTCTCGCTGGATGCGCACAACATCCGGAGCGAGCAGGAGTATCTTTCGCTCTTCGCGTCCATCTCCAACACGCTGCTGTCCATGAAGGGCGTGCGCGGCGTCAATATCCTGATCGGCGACCGCGTCGAAAGTATTGCTGATCTGCCCGTTGGCGTACAGACTGAGCCGATGCAGGGAATTACGCCCACCTATGCGCAGCTGAGCGCGGAACGGGACTATTTCCTGGAATCTGAAACGGGAACCATCACCCGGAATGCCATCCTCTACTTTCCCGCCGAGTCCGGCGATTGGTTCGTCCCCGAGCTGCGGGAAATCACCTTTGACAGCAGCGATTATGCATCTGCGCTGATTCGCGCCCTGCGCGCCGGCCCTTCGGAAAGCCGGTGTACAATCACTGCCGTTCCAGAGGGCGCAGATCTGCTGGTGGACAATCCGACGATGGAGGTCACTTCCTCGGGCGAGCACATCCTTGAATTGAATTTTGCGTCCACGCTGCGCAGCTATCTGGCATTTTCCGGAATTGATGAGTGGGATCTGGTGGGATCGGTCGCGCTGACGCTCTGCTCCTTCGTTCCCGAGCTGGACGCCGTTCGGATTTGCATCGACAACGAGCCGATTACCAGCTGTGAAATGGGTGAAACCACCCTCGCCTTCGCTGACGGCCTTGTCCATCGAAGCGATTTTACCGCCTATATCGGGAGCTCGGTCTCTTTGTTCATAGCGAATGAAGACGGCACGCTCGATTCCGTCGAACGTGCCGTGTCAATGGTGCGTGCGCAATCGCCGCTGAGCCTGCTTTACGTGCTGATGGACGATATTCTGACCCAAAACAACAGCGCCGAAATCTTCCCCGCCGAGGTTTATTATGATGATATTCTCGGCATATCCGTGGAAGACGGCATCGCCAGTGTAAATCTGTCTGCGAACTTCTATCGCCAGTCTCAGGCGCTCGACGCCGCAAGTGAGCGCGGCGTCATTTACGCCTTCGTAAACACGCTCTGCGGATTGGACGACATCTCCGGCGTGCGCTTCTACATTGAGGGGATTTCTGCCGAGACGCTTTCCGGCAGCATCTATCTCAAGGGCATCCTCCTCCCCAATCCCGGCATCGTCGTGGCTGAAACGACGGCCGTCCCGGAAATTACAGCGACACCGTGATATTGCGCTCCCGCATCCACGTGTTTACCTGCCAGATGTAGGCGAGCATCTGCGGCCCCGCCATCAGCTGTCCAAACCAGGGTGTATCCGCAGGATCGAGCTTCGATTCTGCGATCGCCCGCACTTTTTCAGCATCAATCCACTCCAGAATGGGAGCCTCTCGATCCGCGAGAAGTGCCATGGTCAGTCCGCGAATGATTTCCGTGTAAATCGGACTGCAGGTCTTCGGATAGGGGCTCTTTTTTCTTTGATTGAGAACAGGCGGAAGCAAATCCCGCACTGCCGCCCTGAACAGCCCCTTCTCCTGCCCGCTCAGGAACTTCATGCTCCAGGGCACGTTGAACACGTATTCCACCAGTCGATCGTCGCACAGCGGCGTCAGCACGGGCAGATTGTAATGGCTGCACATCCGAACTGCACGCTCCTGCAGATTGGCCATGAAAAAGCGGAAACATAGCATCTGCATTTGCTGAAGTCCGGCTTCGCGATCTTCTGCTGGCGCCTCGATGCCCGTCTGCTCCACCGCTTTGCAAAACGTCTGCCGCACATATTCCCTCAGATTCAGCACATTGCGCACATCGGGCCGAAGTATGGATTCCCGCAGATTCATCGAGCCGGACCAGGGAAATGCACCGCATGCAATGTCAAACGGCTTGCGGAACCATGGATATCCGCCGAACACCTCGTCTCCGCACTCGCCGGAAACCACCGCCGGCACATTCGGTGCAATCTTTCCGGCGAACAGGAGCAGTGAACTGTCGATGTCCGCCATACCCGGAAAGCCTCGGGCGGATACCGCGCCCTCCAGGGCATCTGCCAGCGCAGCCTGCTCCAGCACAACCCAATGGTGATCCGTTCTGAAATGCCTGACTGCCAAATCGATGTATGGCGCGTCCATCTCCGGGCGAAAATCGTTGGAACGGAAGTCCTGGGTATTGTCGGCATAATCCACGGAGAAGGTCTGGACATTGCGCATTCGCTCGCAGAGCATCGCCGTCAGAGCAGTGGAATCCAACCCACCGGAGAGCATCGCCCCCGGATGCAATGGCGCGACACAGTCTACGGCGTCTTCCAGCAGTTTCCTCACATGGGCGATCGTCTCCGCTTCATCCTCAAGGTGCCGGGCGATTCGAAGTCTGAAGTATTCCTGAACAGCGATCCGGTTCCCCCTTCCTACCAGCATACACCCCGGTTCGAGCATCCTGACATCCCGCAAAGGCGTTTTTCCGGGCGTGCGCGCCGGCCCCAATCCAAACAGCTCGCACAGTCCCTCCGCATCCACCACAGGATCCGCGGAGGCCGTTTTGAGCAGCGAATCCGGATGATCGGAAAACACCGCGCGCCCTTCCGGTCCCAGAGAATAGAAGACCGGCTGCTCCCCCATGCGATCCCGGGAGAGCACCATGACGTCATCCGCCACATCCATCACGCAGGTCATCACCGGTCCCTCGATGTGCTTCGGGTATTCAACTCCCCATTTGCGATAAGCCAGCAATACCAGATATGCACTCGCTGTGTTTCGTGGGCAGTTCAGCTGCTCCGTCAGCGCTCGTCGATTGCGGATTCGCCCAAAGTACATCGCAAGCTGCTGGGCCTCCGATGCCATCTCGGGCGCACAGAGCATCATCCGCCCCTTGGCGATACAGGGCGAGTCGCAGATTCCTGCGGTTGATCTCGGATAATTCGAGTGAAAGACACCCAGATAATTCATCCCCACCACGCTCCTCATCGATACGACACATTCTATGAACTTCGTCGCAAAAGCATGCATAGAATGGACAACCCACTGAAAAATATGCTATAATTATATTGGTTTTCAAACTTTGTTATGAAACGGGGCGTTCAAATGCGTTTGACTATTCTCGGAAATAACGGTCCCTATCCCGCGCCCGGCGGCGCCTGCTCCGGATATCTGCTGGAGAGCGACAGCGGCAGGACCACCATTCTCCTGGACTGCGGCACCGGCGTTCTCGCCCGCCTGTCTCAATACACCACCCTTGACAGGATCGACGCCATCGTACTCAGCCATTTGCACTATGATCACATGTCCGATATGCTGCCGCTTCATTATGCGCTGCAGTTCAATCCGCGCAAGCGGCCCCTGAACGTCTTCGCGCCTGCTCAGCCCCGCGAGGTGCGAGCGCTGCTGGCAGGCGGCTCCATCGACGTCTGGCCGATGCGCGAAACTGTGGTGGGTGAAATGAAGATCAACTTTTGCCCGGTTCGCCACCCCGTGGAAACCTATGCGATATCGATCGAGTGCGACGGCGGACGGATGGTATACACCGGCGATTCCAACACGGACTTCGCCCTCGAACTGTTTTGCGACAACGCCGATCTCCTTCTGGCCGACGCGGGCCTTTCCTCTGAGGATCATAGCGAGAGCGCACCGCATCTGTCCGCTGCGCTCTGCGGCAAGCTCGCCCGGGACGTCGGGGCAAAGCGGCTCCTTCTGACCCACTTCAATCCCAAGTACGATCCCAACGCCCTCTGCACAGAAGCGCGCGAATTGTATCCCGCAGCGGAAATCGCCATGTGCGGCGAATCCTATTTCATATAGCGATGGGCAGCATGGCGAGATTTGTACGCCGGCAATGGGGCGCCAGACCCCTGTCGGTGTTTTCGGCATGCTTTCTTTTGGGTGTCATTTGCGGCGAGCACTTTTATCTCTCTGCCGCAGTTTCGCTTGTGATCGCGCTCTTGTTCTGGGGCGCATATGCCTTGAGCTGCTGCAGGCGTCGTCACCGCTGGGTGCTGCTTCCGCTGATCGCTGCATTTCTGTTGGGAAATGCGCGCATGATTGTGGCGTTGAACGCCAATCCTCCTGCTCCCGAGCGCTTTTCTGTTGAATTTGAAGGAACCGTCGTCTCGGATCCGACCTACAACGAGGCAACAGAGCGCCTCATCTGCGTGCTGCAGCTGGAGCATGTGGATGGCGTGGAGACAAAATGCAGGGTACGCCTGTATCTGCGCAGCGAACAGCTGCCGTTGGAGGGAATCGAGTATGGCCAGCATCTGACCTGTTTCGGTCATGTGTGGCCGCAGGAGGCTGCAACCAATCCGTATCAGTACGATTCCATGAGGGCGCTTCGCGCAGATGGCCTGGCCGGCATGGCGGCCGCAAAGATGGAGGATGTGCAAATTATCCCCTCCGGTCCCAGCCTCGGGAAGCTGCGCCTTCAGATCTGGCACGCCATCTCCGACCGAATCAGCGAGCTCTTCCCCGAGAACGCCGATATCGTTCGCGCGTTTGTGCTGGGGGATCGCACCGGGCTCGAAGCGGAGACAAAGTCCGATTTCAGCCAGACAGGCATCACACACCTGATCTGCATCTCTGGTCTGCACATCTCCGTGCTGGCCGCAGCTGTCGCGCATTTTCTCTCCCTGTTCTCTTCGCGCCGGACGGCAGTCTTCGGCACGCTGGCGGTCATCATCCTCTATGGATTTCTGATCGGCTTTCCTGCGTCGCTTGTGCGTGCAACCGTAATGTTCGCCGCATACTCGCTGGCATCCGTCGCCGGAAGGCCGTCCGATCCCATCACGCGGCTGTCGGCGGCAATGCTTCTGATGCTGCTCATCAACCCATTCAACATCTACGACGGCGGCTTCGTGCTGTCCTTCGGCGCATCCGCCGGCATACTTCTCCTGAGCGAACCCATTGAGTCGCTGCTGGGCATCCACCGCCTCCGGCAATGGAAGCCGCATCCGAACCGCATTCTTCGCTTGGGGCAGGCACTGATTCGATACTTTCCGCTGCTGCTCTGCACGACGTTGGCTGCCCAGCTGGCAACGCTTCCTGCGGTCATCGGCTATTTCGGCGCACAGCCCCTGATCTCCATCCCTGTGAACCTGCTCGCGATTCCCATTGCAATGCTCGCCTATCCTTTGGCGCTGATTGCGCTCGCTCTTTCCACCCTATGGATGGCCCTCGGACAGGGAGTTGCCCTCATCTCGGAGGCGATGTTCACCGCACTGCTCAGGCTCATTCACGCCTTTGCCATGTTGCCGGCAGGAGCACTTCGCTCGCCGTGCTTTCCCGCATGGCTGATTTTCATTCACTGCCTCGTCGTGCTCCTCGCTTCCGGGCTCAACCGGCTTTCCCTGAAAATCCGACGGTTCATGCCGCTGCTCCTCGTCGCTTTGATTGGCGTCTCCATTTTGAACGCCTGGATCCAGTCGCTTGGCTTCTGCGTCGTCTTTCTCGACGCCGGTCAGGCGGACTCCGCCGTCATTCGCGCCGACGGGCACGTCTATATTTATGATACCGGCGATCTCTATTCTCCCGTATCCGATTTCGCAACGGGCGGCTGTCTTGGCGTGGACGCCGTATTTCTGTCGCACCCTCACTATGATCATGTCGCCGGATTGATCGAGCTTCTGGAGGAAATGCCGCCGAACAGAATCTATGTACCGGCGGGTTGGTTCGATGTCGAAGCCTCTGAGAGCGTGACCTCCGCCATTGAAGCCGCTCAGCAAATGGGCATTCCCATCATAGAGCTGTCCTCCGGCGATGAACTGCACCCGACCGACGATATCACCTTTCGCGTCTACTCTCCCGATGGGCCGGCTGCTTCTGCAAACGACCTCTCTCTGCTCCTTGAAATCGTCTGTGACGGACACAGCGTCCTCTTTACCGGAGATCTCAGCAGGAAAAGCGAGCCCGACGTTCTGCCGGACGTGGATGTGCTCAAGGTTCCGCACCACGGCTCTGCCAACGCCTGCAGCGATCCATTTCTGGCAGCTACTTCGCCGAAAGTCGCCGTCATTTCAGTCGGCGAAAACAACTACGGCCACCCCTCCGAAGAGACGCTCGATCGACTGGACGATTCCGGCGCCGAGGTCTATCGCACGGATGAATGCGGGGCCGTTACCGTGCGGTTTCGCCGCAATGGAGAGATCGACGTCAATACCTATCTTTCAATGGAGGCTCTCAAATGACCTGGAACGAATTCTTTCAATCGATTCAATCGGACACGGTGGGCCGTGTCTATCTCTTCACCGGTCCCGAAGAGTGGACAAAAAACCAAGCCCTCGAAAGCCTCCGGGCAAAGCTGCTGCCTCCCGGCCTTGAACAGCTGAACGACCTGACGCTGGAGGGCGCGACGGCACAGCAGATCATCGACGCCGCCGAAACGCTGCCGATGATGTGCGAACGCCGCATCGTAACCATTCGCGATTGGGCGCCCCTCCTTCCGGGAAAATCGAAGGACGAAGAGGGCGAAACCGAGCGGCTGCTGAATTGGCTGGAGAATCCGCCGGAGAGCTGCGTCACGATCTTCTATATGCGCAGTGAACCCGACGGGCGGAAAAAGGCCACCGCAGCGCTGAAAAAAAAGGTCGATGTCGTTCAATTCGACTATCTCTCGGACGCAGATTTGCTGCGCTGGGCGACGCGCCATCTCAAGCCCATTGGAAAAAAAATCGGCAGATCCGCGATGGACGCGCTTTCGTTTATGGCCGGACGCGATCTGACCCGGCTGGAAGGCGAGCTGGACAAGCTGGCCGCCTATGCGGAAGATCGGCCGGAAATCACGGAAGAGGATGTCCATGCCATCGTCTCCGCCTCGCTGGAATACAATGTCTTCGAACTGCTGAATCGATTGCTGGAAAAAAAGCTGGGCGAAGCGCAGCGCATGTGCAACAGTCTGTTGCGAAACGGCCAGAGTCCCATCGGCATCCTGGCCATGCTCACGCGCCAGCTGAGACAGCTGACGCATATGCGCCTGGCGCTGAACGACGGCAATTCCGTGCAAAGCGTTCAGGAGCTGCTGAAGCTGCACCCCTATGCGGCAAAGCAGATTGCCCGACAGTGCAAGGGGCTGTCTCCCGAAGGTCTGAAATCGCTCTATGAAAGCTGTGTTGCAATGGATTTCGAGATCAAGAGTGGACAGCTTCGCGATTCCGCTGCGCTGGATTCGGTTTTGATAAAAATCGCTTCTGCAAAACTTGCAGCAAAGTGAAACTCATGGTATAATAGTCTCGTCTAAGGTATAGAGAATACCTCGGGAGGATCTTACCATGAAACGTTTGTTATCTGTTCTTCTGGCTGTTCTTCTGCTGATTCCATCGGCTGCAGCTTTCACAGAAGTTCCTCAGTTTTCTTCAACGCTCTTTGATTGCGGCAAGCAGGCTCTGGTCTATCTGGCCTCCGGGGAATATGAGCGCCTTGTCACCTTGCTCCCATTCTCCGACGTCTCGCCGAGTGCGGCCGAATGGCAGAATTTTGCGGAGGGCAACTTCTCTTCCCTGTCCGATGGTGTCCAGACCGAGTATGCCGTCGCTTACTGGACCGGTTTCCTCTGGAAGCTGGCCATTCCGGTGTCTGAACCCAGCAACGGCGAGGTTGAGACTCTGGTGCTGACGAGCGCTGACGGCATCTCCTTTACCGGTTATCGCTACTCCACCTGGGGCGAAGTCAGAAACGAGTATCTCTACGCTTCCTATGTTACCTGGGACAAGGAGTATATCGGAGGGACCCCTGTCATCGCGGCCGATTGATCGTTCAGCATGAAAAGCGCCGTTTCCATTCGGAAACGGCGCTTTTCATTTCGGTTTTATTCGTCCTCCTCGTCATCCTCGGGGATCTCTGCATCGTGATAGACATTCTGAGTGTCATCGTAATCCTCGAGCCAGTCGAGCAAACGGGTGACCTTCTGCACGGATTCCTCATCCGCCAGCTCAGTCGTCGTCGTGGGCACCATGGCGCGCTCCGCAGACAGGAACGTGCAGCCGGCTGCCTCCAGATTGTCGCGAACGGAGGAGAAATCAGAGGGGTCGGTATAGACGATCGCAGTATCCTCATCCATCTCAACATCCGCAGCGCCGGCATCCAGCGCAAGCATCATCAGCTCATCCTCGTCGAGCTTCTTGGAGTTGTCCAAAACGATGACGCCCTTGCGTTCAAACTTCCAGCTGACGCAGCCCGTTGCACCCAGAGAGCCGCCGCACTTGTCGAAGATGTGGCGAATTTCGCTCGCGGTGCGATTCAGGTTATCGGTAACGACCTCAACGATCACCGCAATGCCGCACGGCGCATAGCCCTCGTACACGACCTCTTTGTAGTTCGTGGCGTCGCCTTCGCCGGCCGCCTTCTTGATGGAACGCTGGATGTTGTCGTTGGGCATGTTGGCTGCCTTCGCCTTTGCGATGACGTCCTTCAGCTTGCTGTTCAACGCAGGATCAGCGCTGCCGCCGGTCTTCACGGCAATCACGATTTCACGGCCGATCTTGGTAAAGATCTTGCCCTTTGCAGCATCAGTCTTGGCCTTCTTATTTTTAATGGTTGACCATTTGTTATGTCCGGACATGGACAATCCCTCCCAGTTCGCAGATAGAAATATGATAACACAAAGGGGATGGATTCGTCAAGAAATTCTGTGTATAATTGCTTTAAGAATTGAGGTGTAAACATGAATATAATTACGGATATCCAGCAGCGGCGCAGCATTGTGGAAATTTCCGCGGACGGATGCGTCTGTCTGAAGGTGCGGAAACAGCATTTTGCGAAGCGCCCTCTGGAAATTGGCGAGGCCGTAGACCTTGAGGTCTACGAAAACACCATCGCTTCGATTCAGTTTTCCGACGCCTATGAATCCGCTCTGAGTTCGCTGGATCTTTGCGCGCGCACGGCAAAGGAGCTGGAGAAAAACCTTCTGTCCAAGGGCTATGTTCCCACTGTCGTCTCCTCCGTAATCGAGAGGCTCCTTGAAAGTCATCTCATCGACGATCGACAGCTGGCCGGGCGAATTGCTGAATCCAGCGCGAACAAGGCGGTGGGTGTCTACGCGGTCAAGCGAAAGCTTCGCGCAAAGGGAATCTCGGAAGCGGACGCTTCCGAGGCGTTGGAGGTGTTTGACGACGCGCAGCAGCAGCTCGCAGCGCGTCAGGCTGCGCAAAAGCTCTGCAGGCGATACAAGGACCTGCCCGCCCGCGAGGCGCGCGCAAAGCTCTCTCAGGCCCTCGCCCGGCGTGGATTCCCCTGGGATGCCATTTCCGAGACTGTCGATGCGCTGCTCAATGCAGACGACGACTTCGGCGATTCGATCTGAAGGGTTGCCGGCTGGCACTCCATATCACAAAGGAGCCCTTCTGCATGGGCTCCTCTGCTTTTTTCACTTTTCGAGCATCGCCTGAAGGAATCGATCAAAAATGCGCATGGAATACATATCCTCGTCTAGCGTCATTTCCGGATGCCATTGCACCGCCATGATAAACGGATCGCCGCCGGGCTTCTCAAAGGCTTCGATAAACCCCTCCGGCGCATATGCGCTGGCAACCAGACCGTTGCCCAGGCGGTCGACGCACTGATGGTGATAGCTGTCCACGCGGATATCGCCTTTCATGAGTTCGTAAAGCATCGTACCCGGAACAATTCGGACGTCATGCTCGAATGCCGAAGGCCCGTTTTTCCGCATCTGGTGCACCGTTCCAAAGCGCGTCGGGATGTCCTGCACCAGTGTGCCCCCCATTCCTACATTGATAAACTGGCAGCCGCGGCAAATGCCCAGCATGGGCAGCTTTTGCTTCATGCAGGCCGCAAAAATGCGCGCTTCGAGCGCGTCGCGGCGCGCATCAATGGTGCCGCATCCAGGCTCAATCTCCGCTCCGTAGAGCGAAGGCTCGACGTCCACGCCTCCGGAGAAGAGCATGCCGTCCAGCTCACCAATGATCTTCTCCACCTCATCCAACGGCGTGGAGCGGGAAATTACCCGAGGGACGCCGCCAATGCACGCGATTCCCTTTTCATAGCCCTTCGGCAGGTATTCAACGCCATCGCCGACATACGGGACGATGCCAACAATCAACTTCCTATTCATCGGCAATTCCTTCCCTATTCCACTCTCTGCGAGTTTTCCAAACGCCGTTCTCGATATAAACCGGATGGCCGCAGCTCATCTTGCCCTCCGGACACCTTCCCGTGACTGCACAGCTCGGTCCATAGCCGCTGAAAATATCCGGCGATGTTTCGTTCACACACACCAGCATCTGCCTCGCCACGCCGCGAATCTCCCACTGGGCGCGCGCGCAGGTGCGCAGCTTTGCAAAGTGCAAAAGCGACCGCGCGTTGATCGTCAGAATGATGTCCGTCACATGTCCGCTCATCGCGTAGTAGGCAAGCACCTCCGCAGGGACTCCATCCTGCGCCGCCGCCCGAGCTGCCTCTGCCTGATCAGCGAACGCCTGGCGATAGACCTTCAGCGCCTCCGGATCGGAGCGGATGCTCTCGGGAACCACATAATTTCCGCTGCAAAGCGCGCGCACGACATCCTGAATCAGCGGAGACTGCATGCGATGCCGCGTAAAATGTGTCAGGCACGCAAGGGAAATATTGGAAATGCGGAAACTGTAGTTCAGCATTTCCAATTCCCTCGCGCGGGAATCGTTCAGCAAGAGGCGCATATTCTCCGGGGAGAAGAACCGTCCGTCATGATCGGCAAATCTCCCCGAAAAGGCCATTGCCGTTTCGAGCAGCAGCTCCGGATTCTCCGGACTTCCAATCAGCGCCGCGTGGCCTTGCTGTTCGCAGCCCTTCGCAATCTCCGTTGTGCGAAGGTCCGCCATCGGACCGCGGAACTGCAAAAGCTCGGCGTCCAGCACGCCCGGATAGAGCAGATCGAACTGCTCCTTCAACTGTCCGCCCAGGCGGCGCAGCTCGCCAAAGCGGGATCCCCGGCCAACAAGCATCGAACAGATCATCTGAATCAGCTCGCGGGCATTGATCGTCATAAAGAAGTTGCTGCGCAGCGCATAGGGGAACAAAAAGCGCGCGTCTTCCTTGGGGATCCCCCGCTCGAGAAGCGCGGTATAGGCCTGGAACAACTGATCCATCTGCGCACAATACGCCTGCCCCTGCGCCTCGCTCAGCGCATCGGGCACCACATAACCCGCCCCGGAAAAATCGACATACCGCCTGGATTTGACTGTGAAGGAAGCCAGCCGGAACTCGATGACAAACTGCTCCACAAGCACGGAGACATCATTGAAGGCCACCGAAACCGTCTGGTGTTCAATCACGGACTTATGCCCTGACGACAGAACCTTGCGGATCAGGTTGATATCCCGCTCAGAGTTGCCGCTCTTTTCATAGATTTCCAATGCCGTTCCCTGCTGCGTGGACATTCTCGCCGCAGAGGCGGCAATTAAAACCGCATCGCGGTTGGCATTCAGCATTTTCACCGAACTCTGTTTCACCGTATTCTCTCCTTCAGCGCATCTGTGATACTGCATATAATCACTTCTGCTATTATAGCATTGTGAATCTGAATAGACAAGCATGAACAATGAAAATAATGCGGGATTGCGGTCTGCATGCTGGCGTACGCAGCTTCCGGCGTCGTTTTCCGCCCGAATAGCATTTCTCATATGCAAGAAAAATTGGAATAATTTGACGGTTTATATTGACAATTCGCTTCTCATGCTGTATAATATCATATGTCTCTGGGGTTATAGCTCAGTTGGTTAGAGCGTCACGTTGACATCGTGAAGGTCATAGGTTCGAGCCCTACTAACCCCACCATGCAGGCACTCGACTGTTTGAAACATGTCGGGTGCCTGTTTTCTGTTAAAAATTTTAATGATTACACTTGACAAATTCTGGGTTTTCAATTATACTGTTCTCGTCGCGGATAAGGATATGGCTCATAAGTCATACCGGGTAAAAGACATGACCAGTTTCGCACTGCGAAACTTTAGGCCAGACGGACAGCCGGGTCAAATGCCGATGTCGGGTATAAACCGACAGGCAACTTTCGTTGCCTTATTGATTGAGCGTCGTGCTCGAGTTTCATCAGTTGGTTACTTCATAACCATTGCACTCTTGCGTGCACATCAACTTGTGAAATGGTCAATAAGAGTAGTAAAAGTAAGTCTTTAC
>JBJEUD010000078.1:0-3057 GCA_051883655.1 Candidatus Faecivicinus sp.
TGAGGAGCCGAATCGGCCGCGCAGGGCCGCGAAAGGGGCCGGTGAAGCGGCGCCGGAAACCGCTGAGGCGGCGTCCGACCGCGGAGTTTCCAGGCCGGAGGCTGCGCCGAAGCGCGGGGCCGGGGCGAAGCGCGCGCCTGAAGCATCTGCGTTTGACGCCGAAGCGGTGCGCGGCGTGAAGGCGGAGGAGCATCAGATTGCCATGGACGACGATCTGACCATCGAGCCGGAGGCCTGCGACGTGCTGGAGAACGATGATCCGCCCTTCGACATGCCGGTGAAGAAGCCGATGAAGAAGCTGCGCCGGCCCACCGCGCCGGCGGCGGAGGACGAGGATCCCTACAACTATCCGCCCATCGACCTGCTGGAGGCGGGCGAGAACATTCAGGAGAACCATCGGGATTCCGACATGGAGAAGGCGGCGCTGCTGGAGGACACGCTCAAGCAGTTCGGCATCGCCACGCGGCTGACGGGCATCGCCCACGGCCCGGCGGTCACGCGGTTCGAGCTGCAGCCCGCGCCGGGCGTGAAGGTCAGTCGGATTACATCTCTTTCGGACGACATCGCCATGCATCTGGCGGCCATGTCCGTGCGCATCGAAGCGCCGATCCCCGGCAAGGCGGCGGTGGGCGTGGAGATCCCCAACGACAAGGTGGAGATGGTGCGCCTGCGGGACGTGCTGGAATCCCCGGAGGCGCGCAAGAGCGTGTCGAAGATCGCGGTGGGCCTGGGCAAGGACAACTCGGGCCGGTACATCGTGGCGGACATCGCGAAGATGCCCCACGTGCTGATTGCGGGCCAGACGGGCTCCGGTAAATCGGTGTGCATCAACTCGATCATCACGTCGATCCTGTTCCGGGCCACGCCGGACGAGGTGCGGCTGATCCTGATCGACCCGAAGATGGTGGAGCTGAGCATCTACAACGACATCCCCCACCTGGTCTGTCCCGTGGTGACGGACTGCAAGAAGGCGGCCAGCGCGCTGGACTGGGCGGTGGCGGAGATGTCGATGCGCTACAAGCGGTTTGCGGAGCGGGGCGTGCGCGACATCAAGGGCTACAACAAGGCGCTGATCGAGGGCGAAAAGCCCATGCCGCAGATGGTGATCATCATCGACGAGCTGGCCGACCTGATGATGGTGGCGCCGGGCGAGGTGGAGGACAGCATCTGCCGTCTGGCGCAGCTGGCGCGCGCGGCGGGCATGCATCTGGTGATCGCCACGCAGCGTCCGAGCGTGAACGTGGTCACGGGCATCATCAAGGCGAACATTCCCACGAGAATCGCGTTCTGCGTGGCGTCGCAGGTGGACAGCCGCACGATGATCGACCACGGCGGCGCGGAGAAGCTGCTGGGCAACGGCGACATGCTGTTCGTGCCGAGCGGCATCAACAAGCCGATGCGCGTGCAGGGCGCGTGGGTGTCGGACGAGGAGGTCCACGCGATCGTGGAGTACATCAAGGAGCGGTCGGAGACATCGTATGACGTGGACATGATCGAGAAGATGGACAACGCCGCCCGCACCGACGCGGAGAAGGAGGAGGTCGCCTCGGAATACGATCCCCGGCTGCCCGAGGCGGTGGAGATCGTGGTGGAGGCCGGCCAGGCCTCGGTGAGCATGCTGCAGCGCAGAATGCGCGTGGGCTATGCCCGGGCGGGAAGGCTGATCGACGAGATGGAGCAGCGGGGCATCGTCTCCGAGGCCGACGGCGCGAAGCCGAGAAGCGTGCTGATCACAAGGGAGGAAATGAACGACCTGTTCACGGACGAATAAAGGAAAGGACTGCGCGGGAAGGCGACAGTGGGAGAAAGATTCTCCGCAGCGCCTTCCCGCGCTTTGATTTGGGCATATACATTTCACGGGAACTGTGCTATAATATGTAAACACAAAATCAAGCGGAGGTCAAATTCCATGGAGCGCTATACCCGGCGGCAGGTGCGCCTGCTGATCACCCTGTTCGTGGCCTACACGGCCGCGTACATCTCCCGGACGAACCTCTCCCCGGCGCTGGACGCGATACAGACGCACTTTCATCTGACCGCGGCGCAGGTGGGCCTGCTGCCGACGCTGTTCGCGGTGCCCTACGCGCTGGGGCAGGTGGTGAACGGCACGCTGGCGGATCACTTCCGCCCGCGCAGCTTCATCTTCATCGGTCTGGTGGGCTCCGCGCTGATGAACGTGCTGTTCTCGTTCTCCAATTCCTACGGGCTGCTGCTGGCAATCTGGTGTCTGAACGGCTGCTTTCAGTCGATGATCTGGACGCCGATTGTGCGCATCATGGCCACGGAATATCAGGAATCCGTGCGCCCGAGGGCGATGTTCGCGGTGTCGATCACGCTGATCGTGGGGTATCTGGCGGCATGGCTGCTGTCGGGACTGCTGACGGGCAACGTCAGCTGGCGGTGGGCGTTCCGGGTGTCGGGCCTTGTGACGGGCGCGCTGGGCGTGGGGTGCTTCTTTGCGTTGAAGGACACGCGCCGGGCCGAGGTGCAGACGGCGGAGGAAGCGCCGAGGAGCCGGGTATCGGTGGTCAGGCTGGTGTTCGGGACCGATCTGTTTCTGCTGCTGCTGGGGTGCATGTTCAACGGATATGTGCGCGACAGCATCATGAACTGGGCGCCGAAGATGCTGGTGGATACGCAGGGCGTGGATCTGAGCAGCGCGCTGGGCGTGGTGCTGATCATACCGATCATCAATTTTGCGGGCATACAGCTGGGCAGGTTCGCGTATAAACAGCTGAAGGAGAATGTGAGGAAGACCTGCGCGGCGCTGCTGGAATTGTGCGCGGCGTTTTCGCTGGTGTTGACGCTGTTTTACGGGGTGAATGCGTGGCTGTGTACGGTGCTGCTGGGACTGTGCTCGGCGATGGCGTATGGAATCAATCCGCTGCTGACGTCGTTTTTGCCGATGGACTATCATTGTCTGGGCAGAGTGGGCATGGCTGCGGGGTTGATTGACGCATTGATTTACGTGGGCAGCGCGTTTTCGGGAACGTTCGCGGGTATGCTGCACGATTGGCTGGGCTGGAGCGCCGTGTTCGCCTCGTGGACCGTGTTCAG
>JBJEUD010000079.1:0-17523 GCA_051883655.1 Candidatus Faecivicinus sp.
TCTTCGGCAAGCCGCAGCGACTTCGCGCGGGCGGCATCCCGGGCGAGAAGCGCCTGGGCGAGCGCGGTATCGTAATCATCGGGCTGGGGCGCGGTTCCCCGGGCCAATCGGATCTCGCCGGCGCGGAGGTCGACGAGCAGATAGCCCTGGTCGAGCACCGACGCTTCGCCGGTGATCAGCTCCGGCGTGGCAAAGAAGATGGGATAGCGGACGTTGTCCTCGGGCCGCGACCACAGCGTGCGGTAGCCGACGCCGGAAAGGGCGTCGTCCGGATAGGCGCGCAGCACGGCCTCCATCAGCCAGTAGGCGCTCTCGGACACCGCGCCGTCGTCGCCGGGGGCGAGCACGCACATGCCCAGATACCCGCGCTTCGCCGTGGGCACCGCGCAGCGCGCAGCCGCACTGAGAAAGCGCGCCAGCAGCCCGGCGTTCCCGCCGAACAGCGCGGCGGCCGCCTCGCAGCCCCGGGCAAAGCCGTCCCCGGCCTGAAGCGCCTGAACCGGCTGCGCGGGCAGCGCGTCCATTCGGGAGGTTTCCGTGTACTCGCGGACGAAGGCCGTCAGCGGCAGCGGGCCGCCCCGGCTGAACTCCGGGACGTCCGCAGGTTCGACATAGAAGATGTGGGACAGGTGCGAGCCCCGGACGCCGTTGGGATCGATCGCGGTCATCAGCAGCGCGACGCCGCTCTCCAGCGCGCAGCGGCTGTACACCGGACACGCGCCCAGGCGCCTTCTGCCGCCGGAGACGGACAGCGTGCTCAGCGACTCCACGCGCCGGGCGAGGGCCTTTCCCTTCAGCCCCTCGCTCTCGGCCACGGTGCGATAGCCCTGCTCCGTGCGGCGATAGATCAGTTGTTGAAGCATTTCTTCCCCCGTTCTCCCGCGCTTTTCCTCAAAGCAGGCCGATATAGTGGATCAATCCCAGCGCGGCGGCGGCCAGTCCGCCCCCGAACACGAGGATGCCGGCGATGGGCACCGCCAGCGGCAGGCCCTCCAGCGGCGCGCGCCGGGCGCGCCTCGGGCGCGGATAGGGCGCGGCCTCGTCGGTGCGCCTGCGCTCGGGCTGGCGCAGATAGCAGTACATCACGTCGGCCAGATAGCCGGCGCCCTCGCAGGCGCGCGCGTCCGCCGCCTTCCTGCAGTGGGCCAGCAGCCGCTTCCGGGGCAGCTCCAGCCGCTCGAGCGCGCCCATGGCCCGCTCCGGCCGCAGCGCAAACGCGCCTTCATCGCCGAAGGGCTCCACCGACAGCATCGACAGCGCCGTCAGCAGCGCGTTCAGGTCCACCTCCGCCGGGGCGCGGCCCTCCCAGGCGCGCATCGCGTCGGCCAGCAGCTCCCGCGCGCGGTTCTTCGTCTCATCGGACAGCCCGGAGGCGATGATTCCGGCAAAGCGTTCGAAATCCGCGAACGTCAGGCGGTTCACGTCCATCCCGCATACCTCGGAAAGCGCGCGATGCTCGTCCTGCCGCCGGCGACCGCCGGACCGGCGGTCCAGCAGCTCCGCGGCGACGCCCGCCGCCCCGATCTGATCGGGATACAGGCCGAGCAGGCCCGCGCTCCGGGCGATGGCGACGATGCGGTTTTCGATCTCCTCCCGGGCGGGAAGGTCGGGGTCCAGCCGCCGGGCGCAGCCGGTCAGCCGACCGCCACTTTCCAGCTCCGAGGTCAGCTCGGAGAGGTTCTCCGGGCGGCACCTGCCCAGCGCCTCCGCAAAGCAGCGGCGGTTCGCCTCGCGGAACCCGGACTCCAGCGCGCTGCCCGGAACGGCCAGCTTCCGGTACCACAGCCACACCGGCAGCGCGTCGCCCTGGACATACGGGTTGCGGCCCCGCAGGTCGCCGGCCATGCAGCGCGACAGCCGCTGGGGATCCCGGCGCTGGATGACCTGCGTCACTGCGGCGTGGAAGGCGCTCTCATTGGGGGTGTACAGCGCATCGCGGCCCTCGAAGATCAGCTGCGAATAGGCGTCCACATAGCGCTCGCGCTCCGGCAGCGCGTCCAGCGCATAGAGCTGCTCCAGCGCGCGGTACACGTCGCGGCTGCGGGGCGCGGGGCGCGCGTTCAGCCAGACCGTGCGCATCCACCGCTCCACCAGCGGCCAGAACAGCTGCTCCCGCAGCGGCGCGGCGCTCCGGGCGCGGCCCGCGCGCTCGGCCCCGCGGATGAAATCGGCGATCAGGCGGTCGCTCAGCCGCTGGGGATCGACGGTCCAGAGCCGGCCCGAAAAGAGCCGCTCCTCCACAAACCGGGCATAGCGCGCGGCCTCCGGCCGGCCCGCGGCATGCAGCCGCTGGGCGTCGTCCAGCACGCGCAGCGCGCATTCGGAATCGTACAGCGGGTCGCGCTTCCTCCAGCGGGACTGGTTGTCCCACATCCAGGGCAGATACCACCCGGCGACCCAATCGTCCACCCGCGCCCAGAAGGACAGGCTTTCCAGCGGCACGGCGTCCTTCTTCGCGGCGGCGTCGATCATGGCGTGGTGCCAGTCCGTCACCCGGCGCACCTCCGACGGGGTGAGCTCCCCGGGGCGGCGGGTCAGCGCATAGCGGATGGCCAGCTCGCCGGGGACGTTCGCGCTCATGTACAGCACGGAATCGTTCAGCGCGTCGCGCAGCATGCGCATGCGCTGGGGCGCCGCCGCACCGCCGCGCATCACCAGCCAGGCCAGCTCCTGCACGTATTCCGCCGCGCCGTCGTCCACCTGGCGGGGCTTCTGAATCGTGCCCGCGCCCACGTCCACCAGATAGGCATAGGACTTCGACGCGCCCAGCACAAAGCGCTCGCGCATGGCGAAGCGCAGGCCGAAGGTGGTGTTGTCCGAATCGTCCAGCGCCGGGCTCTGATAGCCCACGGCGGCGGCCACCTGCGCGGGCAGGCAGGCCAGCAGCGCCTCCGCGATGCGGCGGCCGTGGTCGCTCAGCGCGGCCATAGTGTCGTCGTTCAGGAAGACGACGATCATCCGCGCGTTGCGGGAGGCCACGTCCAGCACCGCGCTGAACACCTGGCGCAGCAGCTCCTCGCTGCCGAACTCCCGGCGCAGGATGTCCAGCGCGTCCTCCGGGGCGCACTGGGCCCGGGCGAGGTAGTCGTCCAGCGGCAGCAGCATGTCGCCGCCCTCGACGCCCAGCCATCCGGTCTCGGCGTATTCCGCCTCCACGTCCGCGAAATAGGCGCTGCAGGCGGGCAGGCTGGCCAGATAGCGGTCGCGCTCCTCGAGGCTCTCGCTCATCATGGTCTGCACCAGCACCGAGCCGCGCTCGCCCCGGGGATCGTCATAGCCGCAGCTGACGGCCAGCGTGGATTCATCCAGCTGGAACTGCTTGTAGAACAGGTTCTCCCGGGACTGGCGGCTGACCAGCGGCGGTATCCTGGCCCGCAGCTGGGCCTCGCTGAGCTGCCGCGCGGTGATGCTCTCCGCCTTTGCGGCGACGGTGTAGCCGTCGGCGCCCCTGGACGAATGGTTCGCGCTGCCGATGCGGCGATAAATCATTTGCTTCATAGGCCGATTCTCCCCGATGGAAATGCAGATGTATGGAAATCAGTCCTCCTCCGTCCTGCGGGCGGGGAAGAGGCCGTGGCAGTACAGCAGCCACAGGATGGGGTCCACGTTGTGCAGGCCGTGGGGCTCCTGGGAGACGTAGTAGGTGGAGAGGTCCCCCTCCTCGTGATACAGTCCGGGATTGCAGCCCAGCGGGCTGGCGCCGAAGAGCATCACCGGCTGGCGGCCGATGTCCTCCTCGTCCCTCCGCTTCCTTTTGCCGGAAAACAGCCGGCCGAGCAGGCCGCCCCTGCCGGATTCCTCCCGGTCGGCGCGGCTGAGCTGCTTTTTGTAGACGCCCAGAATGGCCTGGTCCTCGGTGTTGCTCCAGTCGTAGAGCCTGTACATGCGGCCGCTGATCGCCCGGGCGGCGGGGGCGTCGAAGCCGTCGGCGTGGATGTTCACGTCCTCCCGGTCGAACGTGGCGCCCATGATGCTGCGGAACTCGCGGTTGCCGCCGTAGATGTCCAGCAGCTTGTCGATCTTGGTCATGGTGATGGCGATGTAGGCCTGCTCCGCGTCCTGGCGGGAGGTGATGGCGTCGAACAGGCTGTCCAGATAGGCGTGCTCCTCCAGCGCGACGTTGGCCATGGGCATGCCGGGGAAGTAGTCCGGGTCCTTCAGATAGATCACGCCGGCGGTGTTCTCCAGGAACAGCGCCTGCTTGGCCATGTAGCTGGCGTGCTTCGCGCCCTCGCCGGCCATGTCGTAGAGCGTGATCATGAAGTCCCGCCCGCGGTAGCTGCAGTTGAGCACCAGCGGCGACAGCGTGTCGTTCGGCTGGGTGGCCTGGGGCAGGCGATAGCCGTCCTCGCCCCCGTACATCGCGTCGTACATGCTCTTGTAGTCGGTCTTCAGCTGGGAATAGAAGATGGGGTCCGGGGCCACGGCCATGCCGTGCACGCGGCTCTTCAGATCGTGAATCAGCGAAAGCATGTACACGGTCTTGCCCGCGCCGGTGTTGCCGCAGAAGCCCACCATCAGGTTCGGGCGCTTGCCGAACTGGCCGGGCAGCGGCATATGGCAGAAGGCGCAGAGGCGCTTTCTGGATTTCAGCGTATAGGTGCTCTCCTGCACGGACTGGTTCCAGGCCACGGGGATGCCGGTTTCGGGGTCCAGATCGAACTCCGCGGAGCCCTCCTGGTACTGGCGGATGGGCTGGCGGGACATGGCCTGCATGTTGAACTCGTCCATGTACGGCTCGGTGCGGCGCTGGAAGTTCAGCTTGACGGGGTCCGGCGTGAAGTCCACCTGGTCGTCTACGGTTTCAAAGCAGATGTCGGTGTTCTTCAGCGTATGAAAGCAGAAGATGCACTTCATTGTATCGCGAATGGGCATGCTCGATCGTCCTTCCTTCTGTTGCGCTCATGCCTCAAGGGGCACGAACCGCGCGGGATACCTCTCCTCGAAGCGGTGCATCCTCACCACGGCGTCGGCGGGGATTTCAAACTGGGGCAGCTCCAGCTGCCGGCCCGGGCGCAGCGCCACCGGAATGGCGAACACCCGCCTTCCCACCGCATAGCCGATGCCGCCGGGCTCAATTTCAAACCTGCTCAGGTTCTTCACCGCAATGCGCACGGCCCTGCAGCCGGCGCCGACCGGCGTATAGCGAATCGCGAAGCCCACGCGGCAGTCGCCGTTGAAAAAGCTGCCCGCGCACACATGGGCCACTGCGAAGCCGTCCCTGTCGAAATCGCAGTAGTACACGTCGATCCACCTCGCCGCCAGGCCGGGGCCCTCGGCGGAGAACTGGATCCTGCTGGCCGTGCCGGCGCGATAGCAGAAGCCGTTGTAGCGCTCCAGCAGGGCCGGGTCGTCCCGGGCGGCGAGGATCTCGCCGTCCTCCGGCCGCGCTGCGCCCCGGGGCAGGGCATAGAGCACCGTGCCCCGCACCCCTGCGGGCCAGGACAGCGCGATGGAAAACGCACGGTTGCTGTAACTGATCGAACTGATCGCCATTTCAGTTTCTCCTTAATCGCCGGTCACAATCTGATTCATCATCAGCACCCAGAACACGGCCACGATCGCCGCCACGGGCAGGCCCAGCACATATCCGAACTCGACGGCCGCCGCCGCCAGCACCGCGGTGATCAGCGCGTGCAAAAAGTGCACGCTGAAGTGGCTCTTGTTGTTGCCCACGCAGATCACGGCGATCAGCTTGAACACGAAGCACAGCACGCTCAGCAGCAGGATGCGCAGGGCGCTGATGTTGATCAGCCCCTCGCGGCCGGGATCGCGCTCGGTCAGCAGCGTGTCGGGGATGTGGTCGGTGGGAACGGGCGTGGGGGTGGGCTCGGGCGTGGGCTCGGGCGTGGGCGCCGGGGTGGGCGCCTGCGCCACCTGCTGGGCGAGGCTGGACATGTTCGCGCCCAGGTTGGCCAGATCCGCCGCGGAGGTCTTCAGCTGGCCGCCGGTCTCGGTGGCGATCTGAAGCAGGGAATCGGGCGCGCTGCCGGTTCCGATGTACAGCGTGTACACCGGGACCCTGTTGCGGATCAGGTCGGGCGCGCAGCTGTTCACGGACCGGATGCCGTCCTCGCCGTCCGAGAGCATGAGCACGGCCACCCGCCGTCCGGCCGCCAGGTTCTGGTTCGCCATGGCCGCGGCCGCAGCCAGCGCATTTTCGAAATCCGTGCCGCCGGAGGCGTCGGTTACGTAGACGGTTCCGGCCGCCTCCGCGCGGCTGGAGGCGTTCAGCTCCCGCCAGGGCACGAGCACCTGCGCATCGGACTCATAGCGCACCACGCTGACCTGCATGCCGTCCGGCAGCGCGCTGAGGGTCTGGACGAAGGCGCTCTTCATGCTCTGCAGCTTCGTGCCCGCCATGCTCGAGGAGAAGTCCAGCACGAAGCAGACGTCCACGCTGGCGGCAGTCGGCTCGGGCGTGGGCGCCGGCGTGGGGCTGGGCGAGGGAGTGGGCGTGGCCGCAGGCGCGGGCGGCGCGATGGGCGGCAGCTGATAGACCGCCTCCGCGCCCATGGCCAGCGCGAACACCAGCAGGATGCTCATCAGCCCCAGCGCCAGCGTGCGCCCCAGATGGCCCTTGACGAAGTCGGCCGCCCTGCAGCCGGTGTCCATTTCGCCGATGACGATGATGCCCACGAACGTCAGCAGCATGCCCAGCGCAAAAATTGCGCCCGTGAGCAGCCACACCGGCACGCCCGCGAGCAGCACGGCGATGGGCTCGAAGGCCAGCGCAAACCAGGTGAGCGCCGCCTCGACGGCGGCAAAGATGATGCTCAGCAGCAGAATGGAAAAACTCATGGCTCCTCGTTCCTTTCCCGGTTGTATTGGCAGACCGTCAGCAGCGACAGCGCGTTTCCGGCGTATTTCACCACCATCTGCACGCCGCTTTCATAGGGATCATAGAGCACGCTCGCGCCGTCGTGGGCGGCGTTCACCCCGTCGGCAAACTCCGCCGAGAGGGCGCTCTTGCTGATGACGAACATCCGGTTCGACGCCTTCAGCGGCTTGTCGGTGCTGGCCACGCACATCAGCGGCGGGATGCCCAGCCGCGTCTTCAGATCGCTGAGCAGCTCGTCGTTCAGGTTGCCGGGCACGCCGAGATCCTGCAGCAGCTCGGAGCGGAATTTCAGCTCGGAGAAGAAGTCGCGCACGCGGGCGCGGATGCGGTCCATCGCCATCTGGGTGCGCTGGTCGAACAGCCGGCCCAGCTCCCCGCAGACGCAGCGGGCGGCCTCGTCGTAGGGCAGCCGGCAGACCGCGTCGGTGAAGCACGCGTACAGCTCCGGCAGGCCCACGCGCTCGCCCAGGCTGCGGCGGCACCAGTGGCCGTAGGCCTCCTCCATGTGGTTGGCGTAGTAGGCCTCCTGCTTCGCCTCCGCCCGGTGGATGGAGCACATCTGCTGGAAATCCTGCCACAGGGCCAGCGTGCAGTCCGACAGATAGCGCTTCGCGCGGTCGGCGGCGTTTTTGAACATCTTCGTGCGCAGCTCCGCGCGCAGGCTGCCCAGGCTCTTCCGGGCGTCCTCGCGGACGGCGGCCAGCAGCATGTGCCGGGTGCGGGCGATGTTCACGGCCTCCCGCCTGCCCGGCGTCACGGCCACGGCATACCGGATGGGCTCCGGCTCGGCCTCGCCCCGGGCGTTCAGCCGGGAGAAGACCTGCTGGCGCACGCCGTCGATCAGCGTGGGCAGCTCGCCGAAGCCGCAGCCCCGGCGCTCGCCCACGTCCAGCACGCGGCGGATCAGCGCCACGGCCACGTCCTGCTCCTTCGCGGCGTACTTCCGCTCCAGCGCGTCCGCGTCGGGATGCATGCGCCCGTGCAGCGCCCGGCCGGTGGCTTCGCCGTAGATGGAATAGATCATCTCCCAGGCGCGGGCGGGCGTCGGCTCGTCCTTCGGGCCCAGGAACGCGCCCGGGTCGCGCTCGGGCATGATCATGAACAGCTCCTCCAGATCGGGAAGGCCGTCCTCGCGCTCGATGCCGTCGATGAGGTTCACCAGCTCGCGCACGGCGTCCTGCAGCTCCCGGCCGGTCACGCGCAGCTCGTCGGAGGGCGCCAGCGCCGGCTCCAGCGTGGTCTGCGCGAACTCGCCGGTGAGAAAGTCATATGTCATCCGGGCGATCTGGTCCACGGGGGAGAACAGCTGCGCCACGGCGGCGGTCTCCACCCAGTTCCGGCCCTTGACGGCGCTGGCCATCATCCGCCCGCCGCCCACCGCCATGGTCTTGATCAGCGCGCAGACCGTCCGGCGGGTGTCCGGGCGGCGCCGGACCTCCCAGGGCAGCAGATACAGATCGGTATAATAGGGCGGCTGGCTGTCGTTTAAGCGCTCGATGGCCGACATCAGCGCGCCGACCCGGGCGTCGTCGAACACCAGCTGGTCCTGCAGCAGGATCAGGTGAGTGTTCACCGGGCAGGTGCGCAGCAGCGCCGCGTTCATGATCTCGCCCAGGGCGAGCATCGCGATCTGCGCGACCGGGTCGCCGTTTCCCACCATGGCCAGCTCGCAGTCGCCCGGCGAGGCGAACATCAGGCGATTGTACAGAATGACCGCCAGGCGCGCGCTCTCCGCGCGGACGCGCTTTTCGTCCGCGAAGGCGCCCCGCCCGTCGATCATGATCTGCCAGCTGCGGCCGTCCTCCTCCAGCGCGCCGGGCCTCTCCCCCAGCTGCACGCGCACGACGTCCGTGCGATAGATCGCCCTTCGCCTTTCCTGATCCTCCGCCAGCGCCCCGGCGATTTCGCCGTCGAACGGCTGGTCCGCGGATTCAAACAGGAACAGCAGCACACTCTTCATTCGTTCACCTTCTCCCGCCGGGATTGTGCATAAATGCGAATACGCACCGTCACCCGAAGCGCAGCGCATCCTCGGGCGACGGTGTTGTCATTTTTTTGGAATCTTTGCAAGGGGGCTTATTCGGCCAGCCAGTGCTCGAACTCGCCGAGCATGGCGGCGTAGAACTCGCGCACCTCGGGGTGATCGTAGGCGATGTCCATGTCGATCTCCGCCAGGCGCCTGCGGATCTCCTCGTCCACGCCCTGAATGATTCCGATGTACTTGGTGTAGCGGTCCACGCTGCCCATCTGCATCTCCTGGTCCAGCAGCCGGCTGCGCTGGTCCACGATTTTGCGCATGATGGCCCGCTGCTCCTCGGGCAGGGCGGTGAACTTGCGGTAGATGGCGTAGTACTTGTCCTTGGCCGGGGCCAGCGCATAGTCGCCCAGCGACATCAGCAGGAAGGTCTGCACGCCCGTGTCGACCGCGTTCAGCTGGTAGACCTTCGGCGGGATCTTGCGGTACAGGTCGTAGAACAGGCACTCCGCGAAGAAGTGGCGCTGGCTCTTCTCCTGATCGCCCAGCTCGCTGAAGATCTCGTGGGCGCGGATGGCCTGCTGCAGGCTGCGCTTGAGCTCCAGCTGCTCCCGGAGGGCGTCGGCCATGTCCGGGGTGAGCATCAGGTTTTCGGACAGGATCTGGCAGGTGCGCCGGTCGCCGGGCTGCGGATCCACGTCCACGCCGCCGCGGAGCATGCTGAACACGTCGCTTTTGAACATCCTGTCGGTGACCGTCCAGCCGTTCTGCCCGAACTCCCGGGCGGCGGCGAGGAATTCGGCCACCTTTTTGCGGTCCGCGCGCACGGCGGCGGCGGCGCCCTGCTCCAGCAGCGCGCGGCGGTCCGCGGCGCCGATGGGCGCGGAGTCGATCAGCGCGTCCAGCGCGGCCCGGTCCACGCGGCCCAGCACGTACTTGCCGTTGGCGCCCGGCATGGGCAGCACCAGCTTGCTGTCCCAGGCCTGCCGGAACATCTCGCGGTTGGAGCGGTTCTTCTCCTCCAGCGCGGGGTTGGAGTAGTGATAGTAGTCCCAGGTGGAATCGGGCATCAGCGGGGGCAGCAGGTCGTACCAGTTCTCGCTCTGGCCCATCTTCAGGTGGCGGCCCAGGTGGTGGTCGTTCAGGCCGAACTGATCATAGCTCTGCTGATAGTTCGAGATGGCGTTGAAGGCGTACAGCGGCAGTCCGAACGCGGCCTGGAACCAGAAGATGGAGCCGCGGCGCAGGCTGGACACCACGTCGCACTTGTCGGCCAGGTTCTGCTGCCTGACATAGTCGGTCACGGACTGGCCGATGGTGGTGGCCAGGGCGGGATAGGAGATCATGCTGCGGCAGGCGGCGTTGCCCACGGGGGAGAGCGCGTCGTCGCTCTTGTACATCACCTTGGCGCCGGAGCGCAGCTGGGGCAGCACCTTCTTCTCGATGTGCTCCTTCAGCTCGCTGTCGTTCTTCAGGCCGAGCATGTGCTTGTAGTGCTCCTCCAGCGACAGGTCCATGATCTCGCCGAACTTTTCGGACACGAACTTCGAGAAGCTGGAGCCCAGGTCGCCGTTGTCGTCCAGCCAGGCCTCGCGCTCGTCCAGCATCATCTGCAAAAACTCGTGCACCAGGTTGCGGGTCTTGCCCTCCTGCTGCATCTGGGCGATGGCGCTGTTGATGTGGGGCTGGATGTCCTTGAAGTTGAACACGTTCCAGGTGTGGGTATCGCCGGCGGTGCTCACGCCGGTGATGATGTTGGAGTTGGCCCGGAAGACCTCGGTGAGCGCCTGCAGCAGGCTGGAGAACTTCTCCACCACCAGGTTGTTGTAGTCCACCACCTGGTCATGGAGCTCCAGATACGCCTTGCGCAGCACCTTGGCCAGTTCGGTATAGCGGTCGTGGTCGTACAGCTCGAACACGGCCTCCAGGAAGTCGTTGTACTTGGCGCCGGCCATCATGGGCACGAAGCGGCTCTTGCGGGCGCTCTCCTTGGCCCTGCGGCAGTTCCTGTCCTTGGCCTCGCGCAGGTCGTCGGCGGTGAGCAGGAACGCGTCGAGCTGGTCGACGGCCGCCTTCAGGCTCTTGAGCACGTCCGGCGCGCCGACGGCGGTGTTGTGCAGCATGCGATGGGCGTAGTACGGGCCGACGTTCTGGTCGACGAACAGCTTTTCGACCTCCTGGCCCAGCGCCTCGAGGCGCTCCTGCACCATGCTCTGGCGCTGGCCGGCGTAGTACGCGCCGCACTGCTGCACCCACAGCTTCAGGTCATCCTCCAGCAGCGGCTCGTCCAGCACCTGGGCGTGGCTGTAGGAGGACACGGCCTCCTTGAAGTCCTCCAGGTTCTTCACGCCGGGGAAGGGCTTGACCTTCAGCTCCCGGTCGAACTGCTGGCGCATGCCCCGCTCGTCCAGCTTCAGCGCCTTGCAGAAGGACTCCACCTCCTGCTTGAGCGGCTGGCGCTCGAACAGCTGCTGCACCTGCATCAGCAGATAATAGGCGATATAGGTGGCCATCTGGTCCAGCTGCAGGCGGCGCTCGTCCATGCCCATGGTGGCGAAGATGTAGTTGCCGGCGTAGGGCTTGCGCAGCTGCGGCAGCATGCTGACCAGGTTGACGACGAAGGATTCAAAGCCCTGCACGGCGGCGCCGGTGTTCTTCGACGCGCTGAGGATGTTCAAAAGCGTCTCGCCGGTGGTCTGCATGCAGGTGATATAGTCCTCCTCCTTCGATCCGTTGGGGGACACCAGGAAGCACAGCTCGAAGGGCTTCTCGTCGGTATCCACCCGCACGGTGGAGGAATACTGCTGGGTAAACCGGCGGCCGCGCTCCGGGTTCATCCAGAAGTCCAGCTCCTTGAGCGCCGCGTAGCCGTTGACGGGGATGTACTTGCGCACGTCCTCGCCCTTGACGCTGCAGAGGTTCACGTCGGGCATGAAGATGATGCCGCGCACCCGCACAAGCAGGTGCATTTCGTGCTCAATGATCTGGCGCACCATATAGGCCACGTCCAGGAACGTGCCCGAGCCGGTGCCGCCGCTGATGCCCGCCAGAATGTAGACGTTGACCTTGTCGGAGCTGGAATCGAAGCCCGCTCCGTTCTCCTTGCCCGCGGCCCAGATGTCCGTGACGGCGGCGCGGATCTTGCCGATCACCCGCTCCTCCGCCTTGGAGATGAGCATGAAGCGGCCGTACTGGCGCACGCCGCCCGCGCCGAACTCCACCGTCAGCGGCGGGATGCCCTTGCTGAGCCAGTCGCGCATATACGGCTGCGCAATCAGCGTATGATCGCTCATGAAGGTCTTCAGCAGCGGCTCCGTGATATCGCACTTTTCGGAGTCGAGCAGCCGCGTGTCGCCCACGCGCTTGTTCAGCAGATCGCTGGCATCGGTATCGATGGCCAGATAGGCCAGACGCCCCGGCTTGGTCGCTCCCGCCGGATACTTCAGCTTCCTGTGCAGCACATATTTGGCGTTCAGCAGCGCGTCCGCGCCCGTTCCGCCGAGGCCGATGATCAGCGTGGGCTGATCCACCATCTCCACGCGGTCGAGTTCGCTGACGAGTCCGCCCTCGCCTCGGGAGTCCACAAGGTAGTATTCTGCGCGATCCTTTGCACTGGGCATCCGCAATTCCTCCATTCTTTTAATCATGCAAATGTTCTTCGCCCTCCGGCACATTTTTGGAACAAACGAACCTGGGAGGGCGAAGACCACATATGATTTTTTGGATTATGACACACCATTATCGAAATGATACCACAATTTATTTCTGAACGCAAGTGAATATTGATGTTCCAATTAAAAAATGGCGCGCTCTTCGCAAAGCCGTTGATTTTTCGTGAATTCCCGCTTTTTCCGGGGAATGGCCGCCCGACCGCTTGCGAAAAATGAAGAAATGTGCTATACTGTCCTCGCCTTTGGCGGCAGACAGTTCGAGACCATCCTGTCTATAAACAAAACTAGGGACGAAAACAGAATTTCTATGGAATTTTGTTGGGCGCACCTGGGATGGGTGCGCTCTTTTTGTCCGGGAGGTGACGAAAATGGATATGACGAATATGAGCAAGACGCAGAAGCTGACGTTCTCCGGCGCGGTGATCGCCGTGTACATCGTGGTGATGTACATCACGCAGAGCTTTGCCTTCGGGCAGTATCAGGTGAGAATTGCCACTGCCATCTATTCTACCGCATACCTGTTTCCGTTCCTGGTTGTGCCGCTGGGGCTCGCGAATCTGCTGTCCAACATGGTCATGGGCGGCCTGGGCTTCTTCGACATCGTGGGCGGCGGCCTGGTGGGCCTGCTGACCGCGGGCAGCTGCGCGCTGCTGGGCCGGTACCGCCGCAGCGAGTGGTTCGTGGCCGTGCCCGTGGCGCTGATCCCCGCGCTGGGCGTGGCGCTGTGGCTGTCGGCGCTGCTGGAGGTGCCCTACTGGGTCATGGCCGGCAGTCTGCTGGTCGGCCAGGTGATCTCCGGCCTCGCGGGCGTGTTTCTGGTCAAGGCGCTTAAGCGCGTCTGGAAGATCAAGGAGGTTTGATTCATGAGAAATCCCGCGGAGACCGAGGGTCTCTCCCTGCTCGGCAACAAAAGGACCGTCTACAAGAGCGATTACGCCCCCGAGGTGCTGGAGACCTTCGTCAACAAGCACCCCGACAACGACTATTTCGTCAAGTTCAACTGCCCCGAGTTCACCAGCCTCTGCCCCATCACCGGCCAGCCCGACTTCGCCACCGTGTACATCTCCTATGTCCCCGGCGAGCGCATGGTGGAGAGCAAGTCGCTGAAGCTCTATCTCTACAGCTTCCGCAACCACGGCGACTTCCACGAGGACTGCATGAATATCATCATGAAGGACCTCATCCGCCTGATGGACCCCAAGTACATCGAGGTCTGGGGCAAGTTCACCCCCCGCGGCGGCATCTCCATCGACCCCTACTGCAACTACGGCCGCCCCGGCACCCGCTGGGAGGACGTCGCCTGGCAGCGCCTCGCCAACCACGACCTCTATCCCGAGAAGGTGGATAACCGGTAGGGGGAAGACGGCCAGGGGAGGGAAAACCTTTTTCTTTTTGAGAAAAGCAAACGGTTTTCCCTCCCCTGGACCCCTCCCTTTCGAAAAAGAAAACCGATTGCCCGGCGCATGCGCCGGGCTGGGTGTTTTTTTGGGGGAATGGTGGGGGAAATCGGGTCGGACGGCGACCCGATTTCCCGTTGACGCTGGAGGGGTTTTTTTGGGTGGGGCGTGGGGGAAATTGAGGTGGATGGCACCTCAATTTCCCGTTGACGCTGGGAGGAGTTTTTGGGTGTGGGGTGGGGTTGATTCTTCTTTTACATCCGGCGCATTGACTTTGCTTCGGTTTTGTCTTATAATAGAAGAAATTATGTCAGAAGTATGACATTTCAGGGATGAGGGATTGAAATGGCAAGGTCTGATTCTTCCAAAAAGCGCTCGCTCGCCCGCAGGTTCCGTCGCTGGAAGCGGCGGATGCTGCGCCGTCATGCGTGGGCTTCGCTGATGTTTTCCATTCTCGAGGGGCTGATCGGGTTTGTCGTCGTGGGCGGAATTGCGGCGATTCTTCTGGTTTGCTTCTGGCCGCGGCCGTCGGACACTCCGGCGATGGAGGCGCCTGTGCTGACGGAGGCGCCGTCCGAGGCTCCGCCGGCGACGGAAGTGCCTGCGGCGTCGGAGGTGCCCGCGGAGACTGCGGAGCCGCTGCCGACGGAGGTCGTGCCCACGCTCGCGCCGGAGCCCACCTCCGAGCCCACGCCGGAGCCGGTGTACATTGGCGGCGTGGAGGAATCCCTGTATTATCAGAGCGCCGCGCCGGGCGCGGATTATTCGGACCCCGCCCAGAACAAGCTGATTCAATCCAAGGTGTATTCCGGCACCTCGAAGGTGTCCAACTATGTTCGCGAGGATGAAATCCACATGGGCGCGTCCAGCGAGTACACCCAGCTGCAGGGCGTGACCACCTTCCGCGGCAGCAACTATCGCGATGGCGGCGCCTACGGCGTGATCCCGGAGGATCCCTCCCAGCTCACCGTTCTCTGGACGAACCGCATCAGCGGGCTGGACGGCTGGACCGGCGTGGGCTGGACCGGCCAGGCCAGCGCGGTCTGCTGGCCGGACGAGCTGCGCCAGCTGATGAACATCAACGCCTCCAAGAAGGCGAAGGACGGTCTGGTGGAGGTGCTCTACGCCACGCTCGACGGCCACATCTACTTCCTCGATCTGGACGACGGCGCGGCCACCCGCGACCCCATCAACATCGGCGCGCCCATCAAGGGCAGTCTCACGGTGGACCCCCGCGGCTATCCGCTGCTGTACTGCGGCCAGGGCATCTATGATGTGAACGGCCAGCGCGTGAAGTGCGGCACCCGCATCTGGAGCCTGATCGACCAGTCGCTGCTTTACATGATCAACGGCGCGGACGATCTGGCCCTGCGCGCCTGGCGCGCCTTCGACTGCTCCCCGCTGGTGGACGGCGCCACCGACACCCTCATTCAGAACGGCGAAAACGGCGTGCTCTACACCGTCGATCTGAACACCCGCTTCGACGGCTCCTCCATCTCCATCAATCCCGAGATCGTGCGCTATGTCTATGAGCAGTCCGTCGGCGGCAAGCTCGGCTCCGAGAACTCCTTCTCCATCTACAATCACTACATCTATTTCGCCACCAACGTCGGCATCATCCAGTGCGTGGACCTCAACACCATGAAGCTGGTCTGGAGCTTCAACGCCCAGGACGACATCGACGCCTCCCTCGTCATCGAGGTCGAGGCCGACGGCACCGTCGGCCTCTATGCCACCAACGAGCTCGACAAGCGCGGCAACAGCGGCACCTGCCAGATGTTCAAGCTCAACGCCCTCACCGGCGAGCTCCTCTGGAAGCGCGATTCCGACAAGATCTATCAGAACGACGAAAACGGCGGCGGCAGCTTCGCCACCCCCGCCGTCGGCAAGAACAACCTCTCCCACCTCGTCTTCTTCCACGTCGCCCGCACCGTCGATTCCAAGGGCATGGTCTACGCCCTCGACAAGACCACCGGCGATGTCGTCTGGTCCTACGCCATGGGCAGCTACGGCTGGTCCTCACCCACCATCGTCTATACCCCCTCCGGCGTCGGCTACGTCCTCATCGGCAGCTCCAACGGCATCCTCCGCCTCTTCGACGGCCTCACCGGCCGCGTCGTCGCCGCCACCGACCTCGAAGCCAACATCGAAGGCACCCCCGTCGTCTACAACGACACCATCGTCATCGGCACCCGCGGCTCCAAAATCTACGGTCTGAGGATATCGTGAGTGCTGGCGGGGGGGGGGGACGGCCAGGGGAGGGAAAACCTTTTTCTTTTTGAGAAAAGCAAAAGGTTTTCCCTCCCCTGGACCCCTCCCTTTCGAAAAAGAAAACCGATTGCCCGGCGCATGCGCCGGGCTGGATGTTTTTTTGGGGGGAATGGTGGGGGAAATCGGGTCGGACGGCGACCCGATTTCCCGTTGACGTTGGGAGGAGTTTTTTTCGGGGGCGTGGGGGAAATTGAGGTGGACGGCACCTCAATTTCCCGTTGACGCTGGAGGGGTTTTGGGGGACGGGGCGTCAGGGCGGGTCAGCTTTTCGTAGCTTTCGATGCTCATGATCACCATGTCGCCGTAGCCGTTGCGCGTGACGTAGATCGGCTCGCCGGTCTCGTGGCACAGCTGCGAGATTTCGCTGGTATTTTTCAGATCGCGAATGGGAATAATTTTCGGCATGGATGCTCTCCTTTCACGCTCTGCTGAATTTCAAAAATATTGTTGATATCCAAACGGATATCATATCGTGATTATATCAGGGCCCTATGATAAAGTCAAGATATCTATTTGGATATCTGAGGGATGGGCATGGGGTATTATAAGCGCCTGCGCGATCTGCGCGAGGATCACGATCTGACCCAGCGGCAGCTGGCGGCCATGCTGGGGCTGACTCAGCCTCAGTATTTTCGCTATGAACAGGGCTATCGCGACCTGCCGACGGATATTCTCATCCGCCTGGCCGATCTCTACGACACCACCACCGACTACATTCTCGAGCGCACCGACGACCCGCTTCGTCCGCGCTGAGTTTTCCGTTTTCTTACTTGACACCGCCGTTCACCCGCATTATAATGGAAATCAACAGCGACGATGGAGAGAGTATCCTGCGGACGCGCCGAAAGAGAGCCGGGCAAGGTGAAAGCCGGCGGCGGACGGGACGCAGGGGAACATGGCTCCGGAGCTTCGCGCGCAAGGCTTACGTTCAGCGCGCGGCGGACGCGCACCGTTACTGGCGCATCAAGGCCCGCTCAGGCGGGTGAACAGGGTTGGTACCGCGCCTTTCCAGCGCCCCTCTTTCGGGGGCGCTTTTTGTATCATGATTTTCGGAGGTATTCATCATGCCGGAGAAGAAGAAGTTCTACATCACCACGCCGATCTACTATCCCTCGGGCAACATGCACATCGGCCACACCTACACCACCGTGGCGGCGGACACGATGACCCGCTTCAAGAAGATGTCGGGCTACGACGCCTACTTCCTCACCGGCACGGATGAGCACGGCCAGAAGATCGAGCGCAAGGCCGCCGACGCCGGCGTGACCCCCAAGCAGTTCGTGGACAAGATCGTGGCCGAGACCAAGGATCTGTGGAAGCTGATGAACATCGAGTACGACGACTTCATCCGCACCACCGACGAGCGCC
>JBJEUD010000080.1:0-17356 GCA_051883655.1 Candidatus Faecivicinus sp.
CTGATGCGTTCGGTTCAAGCCGGGCGCATTGTTCATGCCCTTCTTTTTTCCGGCCCAAGGGGCACCGGAAAGCGCACCGCGGCGAACTGGTTTGCCCAGGCGCTGCTTTGTCAGGCCGAGGATCGACCCTGCGGCGTCTGTCCGGCCTGCAAGCGCTTTGAGGCGGGCGCGCACCCGGACGTGCGCGTCGTTCGCCCGGAGAAAAATGTCATCAAGGTCGAAGCGATCCGCGAGCTGATCGACTATCTCTCCATGCGGCCATATGAGGGCGGCAAGCATGTTGCCATCATCGAGCAGGCGGACCGAATGAACGCCAATGCGCAGAACGCGCTGCTGAAGACCCTGGAAAACCCGAGCGACGACGCCATGCTGTTCCTGATTTCCGATGCGCCGAGCGGCCTGCTGAGCACCATTCTTTCCCGCTGCCAGAATATTCGCTTCAGCCCGCTTTCGGTGGATGAGTGCGCCTATGTACTTCAGAAGAAGGGGCTGGAGCAGCAGCGCGCTTTTTTGCTGGCCGGCCTGGCTCAGGGTTCGGTGGGCAGAGCGCTGGAATTTCACGAGGATGAGAGCTTTATGAATCTGCGCGAGCGCACGCTGCAGTCTTTGGAGACCCTGAACGGAGATGCGTCGGTTGCGCGCGCGGCGGCTTTGATCTCGGAGGAGAAGGGATCGGAGAGAACCATTCTGGAGATCATGGAGCTATGGGCGCGGGATCTGATGGCCGTTCAGAACGGCGCGGAGCCCTTTGAGCGGGCGGATGTGGAGAAGCTGCGCAAGAGCAGGCTCAGCGGTACGCGGCTTTTGAAAGCTGTGATGCGCGCCGGACAGCAGCTCAGCTCCAATGTTTCCTGGGTGAATGTGCTTGAAAGCATGTATTTTGAACTTTGAATCGATTTCCACAGGAGGAAGAATCCTTTATGGCTACCGTAATCGGCGTCCGCTTCAAAAAGGCGGGCAAGGTATACTATTTTGATCCCAATGACATCTGGCCGCGCCCGGGCGACAGCGTGATTGTCGAAACTGCCCGCGGGGTGGAGTTCGGCGAGGTCGTCACCAGCGCGCGCTCCGTGGCAGACGAGCAAATCGTCGCGCCGCTGAAGAAGGTGCTGCGAATTGCAACGGAAGAGGATGTTCAGCGCGCGGAACTGAATGCGAAGCGCGAGGTCGAGGCCTTCCGCATCTGCCAGGAAAAGGTTGCGAAGCACAAGCTGGAGATGAAGCTGGTCAGCGTTGAATACACGTTTGACAATTCAAAGATCATCTTCTATTTCACGGCAAACGGCCGTGTGGACTTCCGCGAGCTGGTCAAGGATCTGGCGAGCGTCTTCAAAATGCGCATTGAACTGCGCCAGATCGGCGTGCGCGATGAGGCGAAGATGCTCGGCGGACTGGGCTCCTGCGGCCGTCCCATCTGCTGCGGCGCATTTCTGGGCGATTTCCAGCCCGTTTCCATCAAGATGGCGAAGGAGCAGAATCTCTCGCTGAACCCGACGAAGATCTCCGGCCTGTGCGGCCGCCTGATGTGCTGCCTGAAGTACGAGCAGGACACCTATGAGGCCACGCTGAAGCGCATTCCGCGCGTGGGCAAGGATATCGTCACGCCGGACGGCGTGGGCGTGATCGCCGAGATCAACGCCATTAAGGAACTGGTCAAAGTGCGCATTCGCACGGCAGACGATACCTTCGACGTTCGGGAATATGCCATCGATGACGTGCGCCGCCCCGGTCCGAGCGATTCTGCCGCGATCCGCGAGACGCCCAAGCCCCAGGAGAAGCGCCCGCCGCGCAAGCCTGCACCGGAAGCGGCAGAAGCAGCCGGCGAGGAGGGGGAGGACGAGCAGCCGAAGAAAAAGCGCTATCCCCATCAGAAGGCGCCCAAAAATATGAGCACCGATCAGTTCCTGGAGAAGCTGAAGGAGTCCGGCGCGTCGACGCAGGCGCCCGTCGAGAAGGAAAAGGAACCGCACAAGCGCCGCCGCCGCGGAGGAAAGGGGCGCCATCGGGAAGAAGGCGCGCCCGCGGAAACGGAGCAGGGCGCCCAGTCTTCCGCGCAGGAGAATGCACAGACGCGCACAGAGGCCAACGTCACCGAGCCGGCGGAATCCACCGCACAGCCTTCCGCGACGGAAAAAGCCGGGATCGACAGGCCTGCGGAAGCGAAGGTATCGGAGCCCGCTGCCAGGCCTGCGCCGGAAAAATCCGAGCCGTCCGGAAGCGTCGAAGCGACCAACGCGCCGCGTTCCGAAGCGCCTGCGCCTGAGGCGGAATAGAGGCAAAACGGCAAAAAAATTTCTCGTAAACCGTTGGAAAAGGCTGTACAATTCCCAGCGGTTGTGGTATAATACGTCCAGCCCCGATAAGAGCTTCGAAACCGTATCCCTCCGGTGGAACCCCTACCGATGACAGGACTCGGCATCAAAGACCATCGTATGGGCACACACAATTAGGAGGGTATATTCCATGTTCGAGGACAAGACTTTGACTTGCCGTGAGTGCGGCGCGGAATTCGTTTTCACCGCTTCTGAGCAGCAGTTCTATGCTGACAAGGGCTTCCAGAATGAGCCCGGCCGTTGCCCGGCTTGCCGTGCGGCCCGTCGTGCCCAGAACGGTGGCGCTCCCCGCGGCGAGCGTCAGATGTATGATGTGATCTGCGATGGCTGCGGTCAGCCCACCCAGGTTCCGTTCCAGCCCCGCGGAGATCGTCCGGTCTACTGCCGCGCCTGCTTCGAGCAGCAGCGTCAGAGCCGTTTCTAAGCGACAGAACGAGAATACCCTGCCGATTTCGGCGGGGTATTTTTATTTTCATAAAGTTGGGACAAATCGATAGAAAAAGGTGCGATTTGATGGGAAAAGTATTGATTTTTCCCATGATGAAGCGTATAATTTAACCATTAGGAATGCCCCCGGTGGGGATATCCGGGGCCTTGACAACGAAGGAGGATTCACATGAGCGTATTAACCGATCTGATTTTTGCCGGTTCCAATGCAGTTGCCGGTCTGACCGAAAACGCAGTCAACGAGGCCATTGCAAAGCACGGAGCAGATGCCAAGGTAGCTTTTCCGGATACCGCTTATTTCTTCCCGACGATCTATGCGGCGACCGGCGTCAAGGTTGCCAAGCTGGGGGACCTGCCGGCGTGCGTGGGCGTTCTCAAGAGCCTGATTTCCAACAAGCCCGAGCTGGGCGACGCGCTGAACGCGGGCCTGGCGACGGCGGTGGGCGCTGAGATCATTGAAGGCCTGAAATACGCCGAGAGCGAGAATCCCTATGCTGAGGATTCCGGCATAGGCTTCGTGCCCGACCCGATCATTCGTTCTCTGGGCGTGCCGCTGGTGACGGGCGATATCCCCGGCGTGGCGGTTGTGCTGGGCAAGGCGGAGAATCCGCAGAATGCGGTGGATGTCATCAAGGACTACCAGTCCAAAGGCCTTCTGACCTTCCTGATTGGCGATGTGATCGAGCAGGCCATCAACGGCGGCGTGAAGCTCGGCCTGGAATTCCGCGTGGTGCCGCTGGGCCATGATGTGACGTCGGTCATCCATGTCGTGACGGTTGCAATCCGCGCCGCGCTGATCTTCGGCGGCGTACAGCCGGGCGATCTGGCTGGACTTCTGGCCTATACCAAGGATCGCGTTCCGGCGTTCGTCAATACCTTTGGCGCGCTGAACGAGGTCGTCGTTTCCGCCGGCGCCGGCGCGATCGCGCTGGGCTTCCCGGTGGTCGTGGACGTGGATCTGGGCGAGAATCAGGTTCCCGGCGCGCTGGAGTCCGTGACGGACCACAGCATGACGGTCAAGAAATCCCTCGAGCTGCGCAATATCAAGATCAAGGTCAAGGAGCTGCCGATCCCGGTCGCGTTTGCCTCTGCTTTTGAGGGCGAGATCATCCGCAAAAAGGACATGAAAGTCGAGTTCTACAGCGGCAAGAACGTCACCTGCGAGCTCGTGCGGATGGTGGACATGGACCAGGTGGAGGACCACAGGATCGTGATCGAAGGACCGGACATCGATTCCGGCGACGTTGAATATCCGCTGGCGACCTATATCGAGGTTGCGGGCGCAAAGATGCAGGCGGACTTCGAATCGGTCATCGAGCGCCATATTCATGCCTGGTTCAATTATATGGAGGGCGTGATGCACACAGGCCAGCGCAATCAGGTCCGCATTCGCATCAGCCGCGACGCCTTTGACAAAGGCCTCCGCTTGAAGCACTTCGGCGAGGTGCTGTATGCCATGATCATGGACGAGTTCGACGCCGTTGTCGACAAGTGCCAGGTCACGCTGATCACCGATCCTGCGAAGGCGGAGCAGGTGCTCAAGAATGTGGCCACGCCGATCTACAACCGCCGCGACGACCGTCTGGCGTCCATGACCGACGAGAGCGTCGACACCTTCTATACCTGCACCATGTGCCAGAGCTTCGCGCCTGCGCATTGCTGCGTGGTCACGCCGGAGCGCCTCGGCCTGTGCGGCGCGGTTTCCTGGCTGGATGCCAAGGCAACCAACCAGCTCAATCCTACGGGTCCCTGCCGCCCCATCGAGAAGACCGGATGCACGGATGAGCGTACCGGCGCGTATACCACGGTCAACGAAGCTGTCGCCGCGGCGACTCAGGGCGCGGTGGACACCGTTACGCTGTATTCCATTCTGGAGGATCCCATGACCTCCTGCGGATGCTTCGAGTGCATCTGCGGCATCATTCCGGAGGCCAACGGCCTGATCATCTGCAACCGCGAGTACAGCGGCATGACGCCCACGGGCATGACGTTCGGCGAGCTCGCGTCCATGACGGGCGGCGGCGTTCAGACGCCCGGCTTCATGGGCCACGGCCGTCACTTCATCTCCTCGAAGAAGTTCGCGAAGGCGGAGGGCGGCGTCGAGCGCATCGTTTGGATGCCCAAGGAGCTGAAGGACGACGTGGCAGAGCGCCTGAACAAGACGGCCAAGGAGATCTGCGGCATCGACAACTTTGCCGACATGATCGCCGACGAGACCATCACCACGGACGCTGCCGAACTGGTGGAGTACCTGACGGAGAAGGGCCATCCTGCGCTGGGCATGGATCCCATCATGTAATAGGCATGTTTCTGGTGACGTTTCAATGTGAAGATGAACCGGATGTATTGGTTTCCGCCGAACAGGGAGAGAACCTCCTGAAGGTGGCGCGCAGAGCAGGGGTTGCGGTGAACGCCCCCTGCTCTGGCAATGCGTCCTGCGGCAAGTGCCTGGTGCGCATAGTATCCGGCGATTTGGATGCTCATCCATCCTTTTATATCAGTGATGTCGATTATTCTGACGGTTGGCGCCTGGCCTGCACCTCCCGCATCTCGCAGGATGTGGTGCTGTGGGTCAAGGAGCTTTGACGCGTCTGCAAGGAGAACTGAATGGCGGTTGTTGAGAACAATAAGGAACTGGTCCCCTTTGAGCATTATACCGGGCTTTTTGAAAAACTGGATCCGGTCGAGGCGGCGCAGCGCTGCGGCGTCAGGTATGACGAAGAACGCCGCGTGTTTCATGTGAGACTGCTCTACGTTGATTACGAGATTTCCTGGCCCAAATTTGCGATTCGGTCTCAGGTGGAGGACGGCTTTGCGCTGAAAAACCTTCCGGCGCAGATGCTGATCATACGATATCTGTTGGAGGGGCGCGCCTCGGTGGGCACGGGTTCCTTTCTGACCTATCGCGAAATGCCCTGGGGCGAGGTCTATCTGAAGCCCTTCACCGGCCGCTGCATCACCCGCGCGGCGTTCACATTCGGCACGCGCCTGGCAGCTTTTGAAGCGGCGATGGCAAAGATGCCTGCAATCCGGCTGAAGAGCGGCGATGCTTCCTATCAGATGGAGATTATGCCGGGCTATGAGGTGCGCATCATCGTCTGGGAGGGCGACGACGAGTTCCCGCCGAATGCCCAGATTCTGTTTTCGGACAATTTCCCGCAGGCATTTTCGGCAGAAGATCGCACTGTGGTGGGGGATATTTTCATTTCGGATATCAAGCGCAGAATGTAATCAAGGGGCGCCTCGTTTGAGGCGCCTTTTGATTTCATGAAGCCCATCGGGAAATAATCACTTGTAATTAGAAGAAGATGCATACTTGAGATTTCTTTTGCGGGATAATTTATGTAAATCATTGACTTTTACTAATATTTCAAATATAATTGATTATGATTTGTGAATAATCTGACGGGAAGTGAAGAGATGGACTTTAAGCAGCTGGAATCCTTTGTGGCGGTTGTGGACGAGGGCAGTTTTTCGAATGCGGCAGAACGACTGCAGCTGTCGCAGTCAATGGTGACGATTCACGTCAGAAATCTGGAGACGGAGCTTGGAACGCGCCTTTTGAACCGAACCACGCGCAGCATGGAGCTGAGCAATGACGGCAAAACGTACTATTATTATGCCAAACAGATGCTGAGGCTGAACCGGGACAGCATGTTTGCGTTGACGCGCGCGGACCAGGATGAGAAATCCATCAATATCGTGGCGACGCCGTACACCAGCCGGTACTATCTTTCAAACCGGATTGTGGAGTTCAAGCGCCAGCATCCGGACGTCAACTTCATTATCACGGTGTGCTATAATTCGGAAATCCACGGCAAGCTTCGCGCGGGCGGATTCGAGTTCGCATTCTGCAACATGAAGATCATGGACTCGGACTACGCGGTAAAGCACTACAATTCCGCAAGCCTCGTGGTCATTACGCCCAATGAGGAGCGCTTCCGCGCTCTGCAGGGAAAGCCCTTTCCGATCGACCTCTTTGGCAGGGAGCCGCTCATCACGCGGAGCAGCACCTCGGCCCTTCAGCAGGAATTTCTTCGGTGGATCAAGCAGAATTCTCCGGGAACAAAGCTGAAAATCGCCACCGCGATCGACGATACCGAAACCATCAAGCAGCTGGTGGCGGAGGGAATGGGCATTTCTGTACTCTCCGAGGTGGCCGTTGGGGAATATGTGGCCGAGGGAAAGCTGCTGTCTTTCCCGCTGGAGGGAACCATGCCGCATCATCTCTATTTCGTCAGCAAGAAGAAGTATCTTTCGCCGGAGCAGACCGCTTTCCGGGATTTCATTCTGGAATCCGAGCAGGCGGGGGAGTGACGGGGAGCCGGGCGTATTGTGCGTCCGGCTTTTGCTCCTCTGCGACGGTCGACAACCTGAATAAGCGAAAGACGATCATTTGGGATTCCTTTCACAATAATCCTGTGCTGTATTGACACTTTTCACTCAATATGATAAAATTATGAATGAAAATAAATCACTGCACTGTTCATGATGCCGGGATTTATGGGAATTTCGAGCGATGAGCGGGCGTTTTCGGGGTATCTGCGCACAGAAACTTAAAGTAATAAGTTGTGAGTTATTTATTGACATCATTGAATAATTGTGATACACTGTTTCCAGCAAGTGGGAAGTGGCTTGCGGAGAAATCATGATTGTTTTAGCGGAACCGACGTGGTTCGGCGAAGCTGGTACAATAAATCTAGGCTTCAATCCAACCAACGAGCGAAGTAAAAAAAGGAGTGTGCCCGACATGAGCTACAAGAGCGACATTGAAATTGCACAGGAGACCACAATGCTTCCGATCACTGAGATCGCGAAGACTGCAGGCGTGGATGACAAGTATCTTGAGCAGTACGGCAAGTACAAGGCCAAGGTTGATTACAACATCCTGAACGACGTTCAGCGCGAGGATGGCAAGCTGATCCTTGTGACCGCAATCAACCCTACCCCCGCTGGTGAGGGCAAGACCACCACGACCGTCGGTCTGGCGGACGGCATGAAGAAGCTGGGCAAGAATGTTCTCGTCGCGCTGCGCGAGCCCTCTCTGGGCCCGGTGTTCGGTGTCAAGGGCGGCGCTGCCGGCGGCGGCTATGCCCAGGTCGTTCCCATGGAGGATATCAATCTGCACTTCACCGGTGACTTCCATGCCATCGGCGCTGCCAACAACCTGCTGGCTGCCATGATCGACAACCACATCTTCCAGGGCAACGAGCTGAACATCGACCCCAGAAACATCACCTGGAAGCGCTGCGTCGACATGAACGATCGTCAGCTGCGCAAGATCGTCGATGGCCTGGGCGGCGTCACCAACGGCATGCCCCGTGAGGATGGCTACGACATCACCGTTGCTTCCGAGATCATGGCCGTCCTGTGCCTGGCCAGCGATATCGACGATCTGAAGGCGCGCTTGGGCCGCATCATCATCGGCTACACCCGCGGCAAGCCCGCTGAGCGCAAGCCCGTCACCGCGCACGACCTGCACGCTGAAGGCGCCATGGCCGCTCTGCTGAAGGACGCCCTGAAGCCGAACCTGGTTCAGACGCTGGAGCACACCCCCGCGTTTGTCCACGGCGGCCCCTTCGCGAACATCGCTCACGGCTGCAACTCCGTCACCGCGACGAAGATCGCAATGCGCCTGTCCGACTACACCATCACCGAGGCTGGCTTCGGCGCTGACCTGGGCGCTCAGAAGTTCCTGGACATCAAGTGCCGCATGGCGGGCCTGAAGCCCAGCTGCGTGGTTCTGGTTGCCACTGCCCGCGCTCTGAAGTACAACGGCGGCGTTCCCAAGGCCGAGACCGGCAATGAGAACCTGGAAGCTCTGGAAAAGGGCCTGCCGAATCTGCTGCAGCATGTGGAGAACATCACCCAGGTGTACAAGCTGCCCTGCGTGGTCGCCATCAACCGCTTCCCCACCGATACCGAGGCGGAGCTCCAGCTCATCGAGAAGAAGTGCAAGGAGCTTGGCGTGAACGTCGCTCTGTCCGAGGTTTGGGCAAAGGGCGGCGAAGGCGGCATCGAGCTGGCCAAGGAAGTGATCCGTCTTTGCGAGCAGCCGAACGACTTCTCCTTCAGCTATGACATCAATCTGTCCATCAAGGAGAAGATTGAGACCATCGTCAAGCGCATCTATCACGGCGACGGCGTGTCCTTCACCGCGGATGCCGAGAAGCAGATCGCGCAGCTGACTGCGCTGGGCTTCGACAAGATGCCCATCTGCATGGCGAAGACTCAGTATTCCTTCACCGACGATCAGACCAAGCTGGGCGCGCCCAGAGGCTTCACGGTCACTGTTCGCAACGTCAAGGTTTCCGCCGGCGCTGGCTTCATCGTCGCGCTGACCGGCGAGATCATGACCATGCCCGGTCTGCCCAAGGTGCCCGCCGCCGAGCGCATCGACGTCGACTCCACCGGCAAGATCACCGGCCTGTTCTAATCGTTCCAACGTTATATCCTGCATATGGGTGACAGCAATGTCACCCATATTTCGGATGGCAGAAAGATGCGGCAGGAGCCGCTGAAGGAGAATGTGAATATGGATTTTACCCAGAAGTCTTGTAGAGAATTCGTTGAGGTTCTTGCCTCCAACGCCCCTGTTCCGGGCGGCGGCGGCGCAGCAGCGCTCGTTGGCGCGATCGGCACCGCGCTGGGCAATATGGTAGGCTCCCTGACGGTCGGCAAGAAGAAGTATGCCTCTGTCGAGGCCGAGATCATCGCGCTGAAAGAGAAGTGCGATGGCCTGCAGAAGGACCTGCTGGATCAGGTTCCCGCGGACGCCGTCGGCTTTGAACCCCTCGCGAAGGCCTATGGCATTCCGAAGGACAATCCGGATCGGGACAAGATCCTCGAGGATGCGACCATTGTGGCCTGCGCGGTTCCCATGAAGATCATGGAGCTGTGCTGCGAGGCCATCGAGGCGATCTCCGTGTTCGCGGAGAAGGGCTCCCGGCTGGCGGTCTCCGACGCGGGCTGCGGTGCGGTTTGCTGCAAGGCGGCGCTCCAGAGTGCGTCCCTGAACGTATTCATCAACACCAAGAGCCTCAAGAATCGCGAGGTTGCGGAAGAGATGAACGCCAAGGCGAACGGCATGCTCGATAAGTATTGCGCGATGGCGGACGAGATCTTCGCCGGCGTGCGCGCAAACTTCTTCTAATGCGTTTTAACACAACTTTTGGAGGTGTTTACCATGGCTAAGCAGTTACTGGGCAAGGAAGTTACCGCCGCGCTGAATGCGAAGCTGCAGGCGCAGGTTGCTGAACTGAAGGAAAAGGGCATCAGCCCCAAGCTGGGCATTCTTCGCGTCGGCGAGAATCCGTCCGACCTGTCCTACGAGAAGGGCGCCGTGGCGCGCGCGGAACTGATCGGCGTCGAGGTCGAGAAGTTCGTTCTGCCGGAGGACGTCACCAAGGAAGCGCTGATCGCGAAAATCGAAGAGCTGAACGCCAACGATTCCATTCACGGCGTGCTGATGTTCCGCCCCCTGCCCAAGCATCTGAAGGCGGATCAGAACGAGATCTGCAACAAGCTCGATCCCAGCAAGGACGTCGACTGCATGACCGACCTGTCCAACGCGGGCGTCTTTGAGGATCGCTCTGACCTGGGCTTCCCGCCCTGCACGCCCAAGGCCTGCATGGAGATCCTGGACTACTACGGCATCGACTGCAAGGGCAAGAACGCCGTCGTCATCGGCCGCTCTCTGGTGGTCGGCAAGCCCGCTGCGATGATGCTGATGAAGAAGAACGCAACTGTGACGATCTGCCACACCAAGACCGTCAACACTGCGGAAGTTGCGCGCAATGCGGACATCCTCGTCTCCGCTGCCGGCGTTCTGAATTCCCTGACGAAGGATTTTGTGCGTCCGGGCCAGATCGTCATCGACGTCTCCATCAACTGGGATGCGAACAAGCCCAACAGTCGCGGCACGCTCGGCGCGATTGCCGGCGACGCGAAGTACGATGAGGTTGAGCCCATCGTCGAAGCCATCACGCCCGTTCCCGGCGGCGTCGGCTCCGTAACCACCTCTGTGCTGATCGGCCATGTCGTTGAGGCTGCAATGCGCAAGGCGGGCAAGTAATCCAACAAATGAAAATCCGCCCGGGCTGTGCTTTGGGCGGATTTTGTTTCGCTGTGGGGAGAGGAGGAGGTACAAATGAACTTTGATCGGATTCGCAAGGCGAGCACCAGCTCGATTCTCAGAGGTGTGCTCTGCGCCTTTACCCTTGCCTTTTATGTGGGCGCAATCCTTTCGCCGGATCTTCCTGAGATCTTTACGGGATTCTGGAGAATCATCACCAGTCCTGCCGTTCTGACGAAGGACTATTTCTTCCTGGAAATCGGCAGCATCTCAGGCACGATGCTGAACTTTGGCCTGCTCGGGACGCTGTGCTGCGCGCTGATGTTCCTGCCCGGCGCGACTGTGACCGGCGTGACCGTCGCTGCCTATTGGCTGACTGTTGGATTTGCTTCCTATGGCATGAACATCATCAATGTTCTGCCGTTCCAGCTGGGCGTGTTCATCTATTCGAAGATCAAGCGGGAGAAATTCGCCAAGAACATCAACTTTGCGATGTTCTCCTGTGCGCTCGCGCCGCTGGTGAGCGAGGTGCTGTTCCGGTATCCGTCCACGGAGGTCCACGGCATCACGGTGCTCGGCGTGGCGCTGGCGCTGCTCATCGGCATTGTCACCGGCCTTGCAATGCCTGCGCTCTGCGCGCATTCGCCGAACTTCCACAAGGGGTACGATCTGTATAATGCCGGACCTGCCGCCGGATTCCTGTGCTTCATGCTGTTTGCGATCATGTACAAGACGCTGGGCGTCACTGCGCCGGAAATCAAGGGCACGCTGGGCGATGGCAACCGGATGTTTGTCAATACGTTCTGTATCATCTGCTTTGCGCTGTGCATCCTCGCGGGCTTTATCATCAACGGCAACAGCTTCAAAGGCTATGGCAAGCTGCTGATGGACAGCGGTTACAAGGTGGATTTCGCCGCGAAGTATGGCAACGGTGCGTGCGTGATGAACTTCGGCGTCTACGGCCTGTTCATCGTCGCCTATTACAATCTCATCGGCGCGAAGTTCACGGGCCCGACCTTCGGCGCAATCTGGTGCATGCTCGCGTTCTGCGCGGCGGGCAGCACGCCGCTGAACGTGTTTCCCATCATGATTGGCTATGTCCTCGCCTCTCTGTTCGGCGTGTTTGAGATCAACAACCAGGCCATTATCGTCGGCCTCTGCTTCGCAAGCGGCCTGGCGCCTGTATCCGGCTGCTACGGCTGGCTCGCCGGCATCGTGGCGGCAATGCTGCACTATTGCATCGTTACGAGCGTACCGGCGATTCATGGCGGATTCAATCTCTACAACGGCGGCTTCACTGCCGGCCTGGTCTGCTTTGTGCTGATCCCGATTCTTGAGAAGTATTTCAAGACGAAGGCAGAGCGTAAGGCGGCAAAGGGCTGATGCAGTACAGCGCCCTGAAAGGGGAACAGTAGGAATAACGGAAACATCTTGAACCAAAGCGTCTGCCGACTGCAAATTGCAAAGGGCAGGCGCTTTGATGTCGGATTATATTGTCTTCGGCGCGCAGGTTCAAGAGAAGTTCTTTGCCCGGCTTCGCGGACAGATCGACCGGTTCAGGGGCACGATCATGATGTATGATATCATCGATCTGCAGCGGTATCGAAAACCCTGCCGGTGGGAAAATATAAGGCTGGCGCGGTATTGCAATATCGCGTTGTTTTGAGTATACTACTTCTAAAGGGTTTTGTATTCAAGGAGTGAAATGAAATGGAATTGAAGAGCAGGGCGGAGATGGATCCGCGATATACGTGGGATCTGACGCCTATTTTTGAAAGCGACGATGTCTGGGAAACCGCATTGAAGAGCGCCGCTGAAACGGTGGACAAGCTTTCAAAGCTGCCGGGTACGCTTGACGAATCCTTAGAGAGCTTCAAGGCGGGCCTGGACGCCGTCTTTGCCGCGTCCGAACAGATGGAAAAGCTGTACTGCTATGCGTATCTGCGCAAGTCCGGGGACAACGGAGATCCGGTAAGTCAGGACATGGAGGCGCGATGCATCGGGCTGATGACCCGGTTTCAGGCCGCGATTTCCTTCCTGAACCCTGAGATTCTGGCCATGGATCCCGGAAAGCTCGCATCCTATATGGCCGACGCGCGGATGGCGACCTATCGCCACTTGATCGACGACATCTGCCGCGCGCGGAGTCACACTTTGGACGCGGAGCGCGAGAAAATGCTGGCGATGCTGAGCGACGCTGTGCAGACCCCGTCCAATGTATACGACATGTTCGAAAGCGTTGACATGACCTTTGAGCCGGTAACCGGAGAAAATGGCGAGGAGCTTCCGCTGACGCACGGCTCCTTTGCGGTATTCCGCGAAAGCCGCAGCCGCGAGGTGCGCCGGGAGGCCTTTGAGAAGTACTTCGGCGCGTTCGAGAAGTTCATCAATACGATTTCGGCGATGTATGCTGGCTCGGTCAAGTTCGATTGCTATTTCGCAGATGTCCGCGGCTATTCCAGCGCCTGTGAGGCGGCCCTCTTCGGCAACAATGTGCCGGTTTCGCTCTATGACAATCTCGTGGCTACGGTGAGCGGCGGATTGGACACCATGAAGCGCTATCTCGATTTGCGCAAGCGCGTTCTGGGCGTGGATGAGCTGCACCTGTACGACCTGTATGTGCCCATCGTGGACGATATCGACTTTGACATGCCCTATGACAAGGCGTGCAGGCTGGTTCGCGAGGCGCTCAAGCCCCTGGGAGAGGAATATGGAAAGCTGCTGGACCGCGCGTTTGCAGAGCGCTGGATCGACGTCTATGAAAACAAGGGAAAGACCACCGGCGCATACAGCATGGGTGTGTACGGCGCGCATCCCTATGTGCTGCTGAACCATGCGGATACGCTGGACAGCGCGTTCACGCTGGCGCATGAGCTGGGCCATGCGCTCCATTCCTTCCATTCCGATGCTGCGCACGACTACGTCAACCACGATTACTGCATTTTCGTTGCCGAGGTCGCTTCCACGGTCAACGAGGTGCTGCTGACGAAGTATCTGCTGAAGACCGAAACTGATCCCAAGCGCCGCGCCTACATCCTCAATCACTTCCTCGAAGGATTCCGCACCACGGTCTTCCGCCAGACGCAGTTTGCGGAGTTTGAGCGAAAGGCCCACGAGATGCACCAGTCCGGAATCCCGCTCACGGCTGAATCGCTGAACAGGATCTATCGGGAACTGAATGCGAAGTACTATGAAGGCATCGCGCTGGACGGCTATACAGACTGCGAATGGGCGCGCATCCCGCATTTCTATCGCGCGTTCTATGTCTATCAGTATTCAACCGGCTTCTGCAGCGCTGTGACGATTGCGGACCGCATCCTGAATCATGGCGGCGCCGCAGATTACCTGCGCTTCCTGTCCACCGGCGGCAGCGATTATCCTATTGAGGAGCTCAAGATCGCCGGCGTGGATCTGACAAAGCCGGATGCGCTCGAGAGTGCCATGCGCGTCTTCGCTGAGACTATGGATGAGATGGAGCAGGCATTCGAGCGCTGATTGACGGGGAGGGGATGCGATGAGTTATACGATTCCGCAGTTGATGATGCTGTTCTTCATCTATGCCTTTCTCGGGTGGTGCGTGGAGGTCGCGTTCGCAGCCTGCTGTGAAGGACGCTTCGTCAACCGGGGATTTCTGAACGGTCCGGTCTGTCCGATCTATGGCTTCGGCGTGATCTTTGTGGTGTTGCTTCTGGAGCCGGTGCAGGGCAATCTTCCGCTGCTCTTTCTGGGATCGGTGCTGGTAACCACTGCGATTGAATTCGTGGCCGGTTTTCTCCTGGAGAAGCTGTTTCACGCGAAGTGGTGGGACTATTCGGATATGCCGCTGAATATCATGGGCTATGTCTGCCTGCTGTTTTCGATTCTGTGGGGGATTGCTTGCCTGATCATCGTGCGGTTTGTTCATCCGCTGATCTTCAGAGTGGTTGAACTGATGCCGTTTGTGCTGCTGGCTGCGCTGCTGTGCATCTTCAGCGCGCTGATGCTCGCGGATATCATCGCTACGGTGGCGACCATTCGCAAGCTGAACGAGCGCTTGAAGCGCCTGACGGAGCTGGCGGCCGAGATTCACGCGCTCTCTGATGAAATCGGCCAAGCGATCTCCGACAGCACGATTGCCGTAAAGAACAAGGCCATGGCCGGTGAGGAAAGGTTCAATGAAGGTGTGCGCCGACTCAAGAAAACGGAGACCAGTGAGCGCATCGATCAGGGCAGACGCGCAGTGACCGAGCGCATCGATCAGAGCCGCAAGGCAGTGGCAGATCGGATTGAGCAGAGCAAGGAAGCTGCAAAGCGCCGCCTCAATACTCAGAAGGAGCGCTTTGTCGATGCCCTGGAGGAGAAGTCCTTTGGACAGCGCCGTCTGATCAGCGCATTCCCCAATTTGAAGAGTCTGAAGCACCAGGAGGCGTTGACTGCGCTGCGTGAAAACTATGCGCGGAGAAGGCAGAAAAAGAATAAATAGGAATAAATGCTGTCCGCATCGGGTTCACAATGTCTGCGGTATAAAGCTATCGCAGACATTGTGCTGTTCTGAAAACAATAAGAAAGAGGACAGAAATCGTCAAAAAGTATTTCAAAACATTAAAAAATAATTTCAATTTCATAAACTTTGACCTTGACGAATCTTCTGTAAAAGAATATAATAGGATTGATTCTGCAGAGGCATGGTAAATCATGCCAGGACGGCATCGTTTAGATGCGTCTGCAATGTTCGGCCAGGGAATTTCTCAAGATGCAGAGGCGTGTGATGTGCAAATGTTTTCCCTGCGGTTGGGAACCGCATGATGATATGGTTTAGGAGGTAAGGTCGGATGAGAACGAAAAAGTTGCTGGCAATCGTGCTGACTTTGTTGCTGCTTCTGAGCAACATCGGTTTGAGCGCTATTGCCCAGGATCAGGGCGAAGGCGAACCTGTCGCAACGACAGTGGAGCCGACTATGGAGTTCAAGACGGAAGAACCCGCGGCCGATGAGCCTGCGGCTGATGAGCCTGCGGCCGATGAGCCCGCAGACGATGAACCCGCAGACGATGGGTCTGCAGACGATGGGTCTGCAGACGATGAGTCCTCAGACGATGAGTCCTCAGACGATGAGCCTGCAGACGATGAGCCCGCAGACGATGGGTCTGCAGACGATGAGTCCACAGACGATGGGTCTGCAGACGATGAGTCCACAGACGATGAGTCCACAGACGATGAAACCGCAGCCGATGAGTCCAAAGCCGATGAATCTAAGGAAGCAGTTACTTACACCGTGACCTTCTTTGACGTTGACGGACAGGTGATTGATGCCCGCAATGTTGAGGAAGATACCGTGCTGGAGCTGTCCGCTTTCCCTTCCGTTGAGGAGGATGCGGTGTGGTTCCTGGTCGACGAGGACGGCGATCTCATCGGTGAAGAGCCGGTGGAAAAGGATCTGACCATCGTTGAGGATACCTATCTGGCAGCTGTCGTTCTGGCGTCGGAGGTTGTTGCATTCGCGAATGGTTCTGATTTTCAGAGCAGTTCCAAGACGTCGGTTGACCATATCGATATTGCTTGTCAGGGCCTGAAGGCCACGGTTGGCGGCGAAACTGTGAGTTTTAGCTTCGGCGTGAGCGATGTCAACTCCGGCAAAGTGAATGTCACAGTCAATGGTACGCCTTACAAGGCTTCCGGCACGAGCACGGACAGTGCAGGACATGCACAGGTTCGTATTTCCGGAACCTTCCCGGTTGGCACGATCAGTTCGCCTCAGTATTATACGATTGCGATAACAACCATGCTGCAGAATTCTGCTGGTGTTACTGCAAACGTTACTCTGAGCATTTACACGAACTACTGGAGCAACGACAACGTCTGTCCCGGCCTCGAAAAGAACTATCGGACGACAGGTGTTGTCGGCAGCAACAGCGGTATTGATATTGAGCTTGCCGCCACTGAAATTACTTACACGCAGCTCAATATCAAGAAAGTGCTCGACGGCATCACCTTTGCGGAAGATAAGACTTATTCTTTCACGATCAGCGGCAACGGGACCACTCGCAATGTGTCTGTGACGATTGCTGCGAGTACGGAAGAAGCGACCGTCATGGTTCCCGGCCTTCCGGAAGGCACCTATACCGTCGTGGAAGACGCGACTGGAACGGCTGTCGAAGGCTATACTCTGAATACCACCTACAGCGACAGCTCCGTGAATGTTGGACTTGATGGAGTTAGTTCTGTGACCGTTACCAACAAATATACGCCTTCGACGATTGAGATCAGCGGTACGAAGACCTGGGTCGACGCGGACGACCAGGACGGCAAGCGCCCGGAGGAAATCACCGTCAAGCTGCTGGCAGATGGCCAGGTGGTTAAGACGCAGACAGTGACTGCTGACGGGAATGGCGAATGGAAATATGCTTTCACTGCGCCTATGTACGATGCGGATGGAAGCGAAATCGTCTACACCGTGGAAGAGGAAGCTGTTGAAGACTACACCGCCACGTATGCAGAAGAAAGCTACGACATCACCAACACGCA
>JBJEUD010000081.1:0-17039 GCA_051883655.1 Candidatus Faecivicinus sp.
CCTTGGACTTGATGCAAAGCGGGAACGCATCGACGTCGCCGAAGGCCTTGAACAGAACGCACTTGCCTTCCATGACGGGCATGCCGGCTTCGGGGCCGATGTCGCCCAGGCCGAGAACGGCGGTGCCGTCGGTCACGACGAGGCAGGTGTTCCAGCGGCGGGTCAGTTCGTAGCTTTTGTCGATATCCTTCTGAATCTCAAGGCAGGGCTGCGCAACGCCGGGGGTATAGGCCAGGGACAGGTCGTCCTTGGTGGAAACGGGCACGCGGCTAACGATTTCGATCTTGCCCTTCCATTCGCCATGCTTCTTAAGGGATTCCTCTGCGTAGTTCATGGGTATCATCCTCCTGATCTGATGTTTGCGCCCAGGCCAAAGCCGGTTCGCGCATGAGTGGGTCAGGTGCACTTACCACCATGATCCAACTGTATTAAGTATACCTTATTGTCGCGGTATCGTCAATAAAATACAGCCACAATTTGTAAAGTTTTTTTCAAATGGGGGTGCACGGAATGGTGTGAGCCCGGAAATTTCAAACGGTGCAGCGCGGGAATCCTGTGCAGCCCTTTCTGAAGATCAATGCTCCGGGAGCAGCAGCGTATAGTGCTTTTCGAAATGCTGTCCGGATGCAAGGCGATTGACGTTCGGCTTTTCGGAGAGATCCCGTGCAAAGCCGCGGTCATCACAGCGGCCGGCCCAGGGCTCCAGGCAGACAAACGGGGCGCCTTTGACGGACCAGATGCCGAAGTTGGGGAAGCCTTCGCAGCGCATGCCGATGCGGGGCGCTCCGTCCTTTTTGCACAGCCAGACCTCATCCACCTGACCGCCGTCGAGAATCAGCGCGTCATGGGCGAACAGCTCGTCCGAGAGCGGCAGGCGGCCGCCTTCCAGCGGGAGCTCGATCTGCTCCTCCGGCAGCGCGGTTCCGCTTGCGGGATCCAGCAGAACGCAGCGCAGCGACTGTGTACGGGGAAACTGAAGGCAGTAGTCCTCCTTGGAATCGGAGAGGCTGTCGAAGCGGAAGGCGGGATGTCCTCCGATGGTGAAGGACATCTCCTTTTCCGAGAGATTGAGGACGTTCCAGGTCACTGCGAGCGTGCGTCCCTCCAGCGCGTAGCCGATGCGCAGCTCAAAGTCAAAGGGATAGCGCTTGAGCGTCTCGGCGGTGGAACGCAGCAGGAAGACCGCGCGGACCGGGGTGGCTTCTTCGCAGACGAAGTCCATATCGCGCGCAAAACCATGCTGAGTGGTTGCATAGGCTGCACCGTTGATGCGCACCTCATTGTTGAAGGTTTTGCCGACGTTGGGAAAGAGAATCGGCGAGCGGCGCTTCCAATAGGCGGGGTCGCCGTTCCAAAGCAGCTCGGCCTCCGTGCGGCGGTCGCAGATGCGCATCAGCTCGGCGCCGTGCGCTGCGATTTCAACATACAAATTCCTGTTTTCCAGAATCATGAGATGTTCCTCCCTTGCATTCAGAAGATACATGCTGATTCTATCATAGCGCAAAACCCAATGGAAATCAATGCGGAGAACAGAAAAAATCAGCCCGGTCTCTGAAGGAACCGGGCTGGGCGAAGAAGGCTATTTTTTGATCAGATAGTTGTAATCGGAGAAGATGAAGCACTGGAATTCGATGCTGGCCACGCCGTCGGGGTCGGTATATCCCATCGCGCGCTGTGCGCTGATAACGGCCTCGCGGGTCTTGTCGTGGAAGGTGCCGACGCTGTCTTGAACGTCGTCAGTCAGCAGATAGCCCAGCCTCCAGAGCTGCTGCTGCAGCTGGGTGACGTTGTCGCCGGTATCGCCCTCCTGCAGGGAGGTGAAGCTCTGCGTCGAGTTGAAGAGGCGGTATTGACTGGAAGGCGCGGCTTTCGTCTGGATATACTGCTGCATCGAGGGAGCCGCATCTCCGGTCTGACTGACGCCGACGGCTGCCTGGAACTGGCGCATGGCGCTGGCGGTGGACTCGTCATAGACGCCGGAGGAGCTGCAGCTGTAGCCCAATTCATTCAGGCGGGCCTGAATGCTGGCGACGTCGTCGCCGGTGCAGTCCAGCGTGAGCGTGCGCATACCGGTGTCAGGCTCCACCTCTCCGGAAAGGTCGATCTCGGGTCCTTCCGGAGCCGCGGTGGGTTCGGGCGTGGCGGGAGCGGGCGTAGCATATGTAATGCCATTGAGAATGTCCTGGTAGCTCAGTGCAGAGGGCGAGAACATGTGGGCCTGCACGAATGCGGTGGCACGGCCGGTTTCTTCCATGCCGTTGTAGCGCTCAAACAAGCGCACGGCGGAGGTGGTTTCCGAACCGTAGGTGCCGTTGCCTGCGCCGGCGGCATAGCCGAGCTCGATCAGGCGCTCCTGCAAGAGCCGGACCTCCTCTCCTTCGCAGCCTTCGTAGAGATCGACGTAGGTCTTCTCGGCGGGCGCATAGGTGGAACCGTAGGCGGGGGCGTCATCGGACATCAGAATGCTCTGCAGCTCGGTGGTGAGTCGGCCGGTGGGTGTGACGCCGCAGGCGGCTTCAAATTTACGCACGGCCGCGTCCGTCTCCGCATCGAACATGCCGGAGGCCGAGCCGTCCAAATAGCCAAGTGCGATCAGGCGGTTCTGAACCTGCATGACGCTGGTGCCGGCGTTGCCGAGCCCCAGGGAGGAGCTGCTGCTCTGATGCACGACCGAGCCGTCGGCGGAGTAGGCGCGGGCGGAATCCGAATACAGCTCCTTTTGAAGCGCGATATAGGCCACGGTCTGGTTTTGCAGGCCGTAGGCGGCGCCGAACAGTCTCACAGCGTTTTCGGTGGCGGTATCATAGACGCCGCTGAGCTCCTTGATGGGGTATCCGAGTTCCTTCAGGCGGTGCTGGAGCGCGTAAACCGAGCTGCCCACAGCGCCGCGCTGCAGCGTGGTATACTGGGAGATGACGGCGGAGTCATAGGCCTCGCTGCCATAGACCGGCGCGCTTTCGGAGAAGAGCTTCGCCTGAAATGTGGGCGTGGCGATTCCCGTCTGCATGATGCCGTAGGTCTGTTCAAAGCGCTTGACTGCGGCCACCGTTTCCTCGTCGAAGATGCCGGATACGCCGGCGGAATAGTAGCCGAGCGCCTGGAGGCGCTCCTGCAGCGCCTGCACCGACGTGTTGGTGTCGCCCAGCGAGAGTGTGGTATACTGGCTCTCATTCGCCTTGGCATTGGTATAGCTGTTGTTGAGCAGCGAGGGATCGTTGACCGTGACGCCGCCGTTGGCATCGATGACAACCTGATCAGGCACATTCAGATAATCCGGCAGGGGCGTGGTGGTGGAATACGGCACATTGATATTTACGCTGAAATCTGCATTGGTTTCCAATATTGTTTCATCAACCTGACCACATCCGGTGAACAGGCATGCGCCGGCCGCGAGCGCGATCGCCAGCAGACCGGTTTTCAGCTTGCGCATAATCGATATCCTCCGAGCATAATCATCCTTTTATTATTGGACGCATTTTCCATCAAAAAAGTTCGCCTTTGGGCAAAAAACTCCACAATCCATTGTACTCGCATCCCGATCAAAAGGCAAGGCGCCGGTTGAGGAGAATACGTAAAGCTTTAGGACTCGCGGGCGAGCGCCCGATCCGAGATGGCGTAGATCTGAACGTCGAAGTTTTCGAAGACCAGTTTTCCGTTGGCGGCAAAATAGCCGCTGTCCACCGCGAAGTCGCTGCGCTCGTGAGAGGAGATGTAGACATAGTCGATTCCGTATTTCTCAAACAGCGCCTCGTTCTCCGAGGGATTCTCGAGCAGCAGCCTGGCGGCCAGCTGCTGTGCGGAGTAATCGATGCCGTGGAAATAGAGGTAGCTGCCCGTGCCGCAGAGAATATAGCGTCCCGTAAGCGCCGCAACGGCGTTGTTGTGCTGCTGGCCGGTGAGGAACACGGCGTGGGGGTCGGTATTCTCTTCGATAAACTGCGCCGCTTCAACCTCCGAAGCGCCGAACAGCTGGTAGTCGGAGACGACCTCGCGCCCGATGGACAGCGCGCCGGAGACCGTTGAAATCAACAGAAACACAGCTGCCAGGAACGCGCGCCCGCGGACGCCCTTCAGCGCGTCCCACAGCTTGGTCAGATAAAGGCCGATTGCGGGCAGGACGGCCATAAATGCCACGTAGAAGAGCTTGTTGTTGTCGTACTCGTTGGGCTGAAACTGGATGAACTCGGCGACGATGTAGATGAACAGGGCGCCGACGGCGAGCGTGCGGCACGCGCTGCCCTTGCGGCAGCTGAGAACCGCGGGCAGAATCAGCAGATAGATCAGGCCGACGTTCTTGATCCAGAACCAGAAGTAGCCGTCGATGAGCGTGCCGTTGCCCTGATTGTTGACCCAGTTGAAGCGGAACCGCAGGGATCCGCCGTCAATCGTCTGGGGAAAGGTCCAGGTCAGCAGCTGGGGAAGGGCCAGCGCCACGGCGATTGCGCCATAGCAGACGAAGTTCATCATCAGCGCCTTCCGGCTCTCGCGCCCGGGCCAAACGGCCTTGCAGAGCATCGCGCCCGCGCTGAGGAGGCCGAGCGCCATGAAGGAATGGGTGTGCACCATCGGCATCGCGCCTGCCCAGACGCCCAGAATTGCAAAGGAGGCCGTGCGGTTTTCGCGCATCGCGGTGACCAGCAGATAGAGGGCGGGAATCAGCAGCGTCCAGCCGCCCAGCAGCGTGCGCTGGGGGATCATCATGTCGCAGATAACGTTGACCCAGCGGAGGTTGAGATCGGGCTGGTTGGTGGGCGTCTTGTAAAAGCCGGTGAAGACCTCCCGCAGCGCGGTGGAATCCCGCATGACGCCGTCGAACGTGTACAGAAAGCCCAGGCCGCCGTTGATGAACATCAGAACAAACGTCAGCACAACCGCCATGGGCTTCTTCGTCAGCTCCCAGGCCAGAATCACATAGCCGGTGTAGACCAGGGCCATCATCAGCGTGCCCGTCAGGACAAAGGCCTGCGAGAGATCCGCGCCGAACAGTAGCATGGAGGTCACCATGCTGTCCGAGAGGAACGGATAGCCCAGAAGGGCGCCCTTCAGAATGGAGTAGTCCGGCGGGAAGGCGGCATTGCGCAGACTCGTTGCGATGCCGAGGTGCAGGCAGAGGTCACCGTAGGTGGACTGGCCGACGTGCAGGGCGCCGTTTACATCGCGCAGAATGTGGGTGTACTGCAGATAGCCTGAGAGCAGCGTCAGCGGCAGCACCAGCACAAGCGGGAGCCAGCGCGGCATGCCGCCGCAGAAGGGCGTGGAGGGGCGCGGCTTTCCGCGCATGGCGAAGCTGCAGGCGGCAGCGATCAGCGCTGCAGTGGCCAGCGCAAGCCACTGCGCCGTAACGGTGAAGCCAAGGCCAAAGGCATAAAGCGCCGGAAGCCACATCATCAGCAGCAGGCCGCCGCACAGTCCCAGCCAGGTTCTCACCAGGGCGCACCTGCGCCGGAACAGCGCGTCCGCCGAAATCAGTCCGCAGAAGAGAAATCCGCACAAAAGCAATACTCCGCCCATGAGCTCCTCCAGAATCATAATCTCGCTTCAAATTATATCATTCTCAAAAACCGCGTGTAAAGCGTTGATTGGGCACGATTTGATGAACAATTCTGGAATACGCCGGAGGCGGCGCAGATATCAGCCTGAAAATATGAAATAAATGTGAAAAATATTTCAAAAAACATACGATAATGTGCAGAAATGGCGAATGATATTGAATTCCAGCCCGAAATACGGTACAATACTTGCATCTACGAATGAACATCGAATCCATTTGGAGTGGAGGAATTCGGCGTGAGAATTCGCGTTTTGAAAATAGTTGCCCTTATGCTGTTGGTCCTCTCGATGACTGTGCCCGCCGTCGCAGAGCAAATGATTTCGACGACGCTGGTCATGCGCGTCTCCAGGATGACGCAGAACGCAGTGGTGGATGCGGGCGAGGATCTCTCGATGGAGGTCAACATCGACGGCGTTGCGCCGGCTTCCTATCAGTGGTATTTCAACGATGTGGCCATCGACGGCGCGAACCAGAAGGTCTACAGTATTGTCAACGCTGCCGTGGAGGATACCGGCATTTACCGCATGGACGCTTTCGACGCGAACGGCAGAATGCTCGTGAGCATGGATATTTCCGCGCGCGTGGTGGACAAGACCGTGCCGAAGTCCGGCGATGCTTCCCTTCCGGTGGAGATCGCGCTGGGGGCGATGGGCATTGCTGCAATCGCGCTGATGGCGGCGCTGCGCCGCAGAGCAGCTGCGTAAGGCGATTCGAAGAACAGTGACCGGCGATGCGCAGGTCACTGATTTTTTGTCTGGAGGTTTCAATGAACAAACCCTTTGAATTTGAACTGCTGCATGTATGCAAGCAGACGGGCGCCCGCCGCGGTCGCCTGCACACGCCCCACGGCGTGATCGAGACGCCGGTGTTCATGCCGGTCGGCACCCAGGCGAGCGTAAAGACCATGTCGCCGGACGAGCTGAAGGACTGCGGCGCGCAGATCATCCTTTCCAATACCTACCACCTGCATCTCCGTCCCGGCGAGGCCCTGGTGGAAAAGGCCGGCGGACTGCACCGCTTCATGAACTGGGATCGCCCGATCCTGACTGACAGCGGCGGATTCCAGGTGTTTTCCCTGGCCGATCTGCGCAAGCTGGAGGAGCGCGGCGTGGAGTTTCGCTCGCACCTGGACGGCAGCAAGCAGTTCATTGGCCCGGAGGAGTCCATCGGCATTCAGCAGACGCTGGGCTCGGACATCATGATGCAGTTCGATGAGTGCTCGCCCTATCCCTGCGAATACGGCCGCGCCAAGGATGCGATGTATCGCACGCTGCGCTGGCTGGAGCGCTGCATGGAGGCCAAGACCCGCGACGATCAGGCGCTGTTCGGCATCGTGCAGGGCGCGTTTTACAGCGATCTGCGCATCGAGTGCGCAAAGGAGATGGCCAAGCTGGACCTGCCGGGCTTCGGCATCGGAGGCCTTTCCGTGGGCGAGCCGAAGGAAATCATGTACGAGATGCTGGACAAGATGATGCCCTATATGCCGCAGAACAAGCCGCGCTATCTGATGGGCGTCGGCTCACCGGACTGCCTGATCGAGGGCGTGCTGCGCGGCGTGGACATGTTCGACTGCGTGCTGGCGACCCGCGTGGCCCGAAACGGCACCGTGTTCACGCACGACGGACGCGTGGTGGTGCGCAATGCGAAGTACGCGGAGGACTTCTCTCCGCTGGATCCCGATTGCGATTGCTATGCCTGCCGGAACTTCAGCCGCGCCTACATCCGCCACCTGTTCAAGGCAGGGGAGATCCTGGCGCTGCGCCTGAATTCCATTCACAACATCTACTTCCTGACGAAGATGATGACCGAGATGCGCGAGGCGATCGAAAACGACGCGCTGCTGGATTGGTCCAACGAGTTCTATGCCCGTCACGGCCGCGGCAACTGGTGATTCCAAGCTGCGTTAAATTTGCTGCCCAGACGATAAATTCGGATGGAAATATGTTGTAATTTCGACAGGTATGGGTTATAATAAAGGAGTATATCCCAGAAACTGAAAGGAAGAGTATGAAAATGATGATGAATCTGATGTCCGCACTGGCCGAGACCACCGGCGAAGTGGCCGCGTCCGGCACCCAGACGGCTTCCGCAGGCGGCGAAATGATCTCCATGATCGTCATGCTGGTCGTGATGTTCGGCGTGCTGTATTTCTTTATGATCCGTCCCCAGAAAAAGAAGGAAAAGGCCGTAAAGAACATGCTGGATGCCCTCAAGCCGGGCGATCGCATCTGCACCATCGGCGGCCTGTATGGCACTGTCGTCGCACTGAAGGACGACAATGTCACCATCACCCTGGGCGCGAAGCAGAATACCGTTGTCATCGCCCGCTGGGCGGTGCGCTCCGTGGAGGATGCTCCGCTGGAGAACGACGCTGAGCCGGAGATTTAATCAGCGATGAGGGGAACGCTTGAAAAGGCGTTCCCCTCGCGTTTTGTGGGAAGATGAATTGAGCCGCCGATGGATTCATCGGCGGCTCAATGGGATCAAAGGCGCGCTTTGAGGAAGTTGACGGCGGTGCGGACGTCCTTTTCGGGGTCCTCGCCGACCTCACGCTCGATGGTCAGGAAGCCCTTGTAGCCGATGGCGTCCAGCGCCGCGAGATAGGGGTCGAATGCGACGTCGCCCTCGCCCAGGGGCAGCTCGATGAACGCGGGACTGGTGACGGGCTCGGATTCCACGACGCGGTAGATGATTTCCGGGTCGAGATCATAGAGCTTGCGGCCGTCCTTCGCGTGGGTGTGCACGATGTAATCCTTCAGCGTGTAGACCGCCTGAACCGGATCGTCGCCCGTGACCATCACCAGGTTCGCGGGGTCGAGATTGACAGCCACGCCCGTGGAGTGCAGGGTGTCGAGGAAGCCCTTCAGGGTTGCGGAGGTCTCCGGGCCGGTTTCGATGGCAAAGTGCGCCTTTACGCTGTCGGCATAGGCCGCCAGCTCGCCGCAGGCATCCTGCAGAATTTTATAGCGGGGATGGGCGGGATCGCCGGGCACGACGCCGATGTGGGTGGTGACGATGTCGGTTCCGAGCTCCAGAGCCAGGTCGAGAATGCGCTTGCTGTCCTCGATCAGCTGGGGATTTTTGCTGGGGTTGCCGAAGCCATGGCCCAGATCGCCGCACAGCGCGGAAATGACGAGGCCGTTGTCCTTGACCATGCTCCGAAACTCAGCCTTTTTGCTGCCGGTCAGGTTCTTGGGGGAGAGCTCGCCGTAGGTGGCGTAGACCTGGATGCCCTGCGCGCCGAGATCAGCGGCGAGCTTCAGAGATTCGGGGATGCTCTTCCGAAAGGATTCCAGAATGATACCAATGGGGAACTGATACATAAGACGCCTCCGTTCATTTTTTCTGCTATATGTTCATTATAATACACGCTCCTGGTTTGCGCAAGTGCTTTTGATCGGAGATAAGATTGCAAAATTTACAGTGGAATCGTATAATTGATACAATGTGCCTATTCTACGCACGAAGGGAACGATCGCCGTATGAGCAAGATCAAAGAGATGTTTGGTTCGATGGTTTTTAACGATTCCGTGATGAAGGAACGGCTGCCCCACGCGGATTACAAGGCGCTGAAGCGCACAATCCAGAGCGGGCGGGAGCTGGACCCCGCCATCGCCGACGTCGTGGCCAATGCAATGAAGGATTGGGCCATTGAAAAGGGGGCGACCCACTTTACCCACTGGTTCCAGCCGATGAGCGGCGTCACCGCAGAGAAGCACGACGCGTTCATCACGCCTGTCAGCAACAGCGAAGTGATTATGGAGTTCTCCGGCAAGGAACTGATCAAGGGCGAGGCGGATGCTTCCTCGTTCCCGTCCGGCGGACTTCGCGCTACGTTTGAAGCCCGGGGCTATACGGCCTGGGATCCGACGTCCTATGCGTTCATCAAGGACGGCACGCTGTGCATTCCCACGGCCTACTGCTCCTTTACCGGCCAGGTGCTGGACAAGAAGACGCCGCTGCTGCGCTCCATGCAGGCGATCAATATGCAGGCGCTGCGCATTCTGAAGCTGTTTGGAGAGACGAACGTTCAGCGCGTCATCCCCACAGCGGGCCCTGAGCAGGAGTATTTTCTGATTGATCAGCCGCTCTATGCCCGCCGGCCTGACCTGCGCTTCACCGGCAGAACGCTGCTGGGCGCGCGCCCGGTCAAGGGCCAGGAGATGGACGATCAGTATTTCGGCGCGCTGAAGACGCGCGTATCTGATTTTATGCGCGATCTCGACGAGGAGCTCTGGAAGCTGGGCGTGTTTGCGCGCACGGAGCACAATGAGGCTGCGCCCGCGCAGCATGAGCTTGCGCCGGTGTATACGGACGTCAATGTCGCCTCCGACCACAACCAGCTCACGATGGAGCTGATGCGCAAGCTCGCTCAGAAGCATGGCCTGGCGTGCCTTCTGCACGAAAAGCCCTTTGCCGGCGTGAACGGAAGCGGCAAGCACAACAACTGGTCGCTGGGAACGGACACGGGCAAGAACCTGCTGAGTCCGGGCAAGAATCCGGCGCAGAACGTGCTGTTTCTGCTGTTTCTGGTGGCGGTGATCCGCGCCGTGGATGAAAATCAGGATCTGCTGCGCATCTCCATTTCCTCGGCCGGAAACGACCATCGCCTGGGCGGCAATGAAGCGCCGCCGGCCATCGTGTCCATGTTCGTGGGCGACGACCTGGAGGTCATCCTGGACGCCATCGTCAACAAGGCCGACTTCAATCCCGAAGAGGGCAGCTACATGGACGTGGGCATCGACATCATTCCCAAGTTCCGCCGCGATTCCACCGACCGCAATCGAACCTCGCCGTTTGCCTTTACCGGCAACAAGTTCGAGTTCCGCATGCCAGGCTCATCGCTCTCCATCGCGGAGCCGAACATCGTGCTCAATACCATCGTGGCCGATGTGCTCAAGGACTTCGCAGACGAGCTGGAGCAGGCGGAGAGCTTCGACTATGCCGTGATGCACCTGATTCGCAGGACGATCCGGGAACATCGCCGCATTGTGTTCAACGGCAACAACTATACTGAAGAATGGGTCGAGGAGGCGCGCCGGCGCGGTCTGCTGAACTATTCCAATGCGGTCGATGCGCTGATGCACTTTGTGGACGAAAAGAACGTCCGGCTCTTTGAGCGCCACGGCATCTACACCGAGGCCGAGCTGCACTCCCGCCAGGAGATCATGCTGGAGGAGTACAGCAAGGAGATCCACATCGAGGCGCTGACCATGCTGGACATGGTGCGGCGGGACATCCTGCCGGCGCTGACCGAATTCACGCGCAGACTGGGCGAGGGCGCCCAGGTCAAGAAGGCGCTTGGCGTGGCGGCGGACTATGAGGCGCAGACGCTGCAGAAGCTCTCCGGCCTGATGACGGAGATCTTCAACGGCGCAGAGGCGCTGGACGAGGCCGAGCGCAATGCGCCGATGGATGCCCGGATCCATCGCGCGGTATACAGCCGCGACGTGATTCTCAGCCGGATGCGCGCGCTGCGCGAGCCGGTGGACGCCGCAGAGCTGATTGTCGGTGCGAAGGACTGGCCGTACCCGACGTATTCCGAGCTGCTGTTCAGCGTGACGTGAGGGGAAGCATGGATGTTTTTGAACTGTTGATCGCGGGCATTATGGCTCTGATTGCGCTGGGTGCAATCGTGTGCGCGGTGACAGTTGCGCAGATTCGCCGCTTTGCCGCGCGTGTGCGCGAGGATGAGCGGCTTGCGTCCGAAGAGGCGGAGCGCGCGCGGCAAGCCAGCGCGAAGGTCCAATCTGAGGGCATGGAAAATAAAGATGAAGCGGGAGCAGACGCATGATTACAACGATATCTCTCAATCCCAGCATTGATCGCACGGTCAGCGTAGATCATTTTACGCCGGGCGGGCTCAACCGCGTGGTGAGCACGCACAATGTCGCCGCCGGCAAGGGCATCAATGTGGCGCTGTCCGTTGCAGCTTTGGGCATGGACGCCGAGTGCATCGGCTTTATGTATCGCGAAGGCTCGAAGCTGTTCGAAAAGAGACTGATGATGAACTCTGCGGCGTACAACTTCGTCTGGTGCGAGGGAAGCGTGCGCACGAACATCAAGGTGCTCGACCAGTCCACCGGCGCGATCACCGAGATCAACGAGCCCGGTGAGCCGGTGAGTGAAGCGGATCTCAAGCGCATGTCCGACCTTGTGACGCTGCACGCCGAGAACACGGATTATCTCGTTCTGGCGGGATCGCTGCCGCCGGGATGTCCGCAGGACTACTATCGCACGCTGATTCAGAGCGTGGAGGGACTTGGCTGCCGCTGCGTTCTGGACGCCGACGGCGACCGGATGCGCTACGGTCTGGAGGCGCAGCCGTTCATGATCAAGCCCAATCGGTACGAGCTCGAAATGATGAGCGGCTGCCAGCTCAGGACGCTGCCCGAGATTCGCGGTGCGGCGCTGAAGTACATCGACATGGGCGTATCCGTCGTGGCGGTGTCGCTGGGCGCTGACGGCGCGCTGATTACGGATGGCGATCAGACCTTCTATGCGCCCCGGATCAACATCGACGTTCATTCCACGGTCGGCGCGGGCGACGCCATGGTGGCCGGTCTGGTCTGCGGCTGCATCGGGGACAACGATCTCGAGGACACCTTCCGCATGGGCGTGGCCTGCGCGACGGCGCGCTGTGTGACGGATGGATACAAGGCGCTGGACAAGACCGTCTACAAGGCCCTTCTGGACATGGTTCAGATTGAGAAGCTATGAGCGCGCTGCTTCGACTGTGCAGAAGACTGTACCGGCGGCTGGGCTTCAATGCGCTGGCGACCATCGCGGCGGGCTTTGCGCTCATCATTCTGCTGGGAAGCCTGCTGCTGATGCTGCCCGCAGCGTCGGCCACCGGTTCGTCGGTCGGAGGGTTTGACGCGCTGTTTACGGCCACGTCGGCGGTGTGCGTCACGGGGCTGGTGGCGGTGGACACGGGCACGGCGTATTCGCGCTTTGGCCAGGTGGTTCTGCTCTGCCTGATCCAGATCGGCGGACTGGGCTTCATGACCTTCGCCACGCTGATCTTCCGCCTGCTGGGCAGGCGGCTGACGCTGCGCGAGCGCATCGTCGTCAGGGAGTCCATCAATGAGGATCGCATGGGCGGGCTGGTGCAGATGATCCAGTGGATCGCGCTGAGCACGCTGACCATCGAGCTGGCCGGCGCGGCGCTGCTGTCCATACGCATGGTCCCGAAGTACGGCTGGGGCGACGGACTGTTCTATTCCGTCTTTCATTCGGTTTCGGCATTTTGCAATGCGGGCTTCGACCTGTTCGGCAACTTCTCCAGCCTGACGTCCTTTCGCGACGATGTGCTGGTCAATCTGACGGTGATCGGATTGGTTGTCTTTGGCGGCCTGGGCTTTGCGGTGCTCCACGATCTGCGCACCCAGCGCAGGGCGGAGCGGCTTCGGCTGCACACGAAGATTGTGCTGAGCACCTATGGCGCGCTGATGCTGTTCGGGTTTTTGTTTGTACTGCTCGTGGAGTGGAGCAATCCCGCCACGCTGGGCCCGCTGCCCGTGTGGGAGAAGCTGCTGGCCGCGCTGTTTCAGTCTGTGACGCTGCGAACGGCGGGCTTCAATACGATCGATCAGGCGGGCATGCTGCCGGCGACCAAGCTGGTGAATTGCGTGCTGATGCTCATCGGCGCCGCGCCGGCGAGCACGGGCGGCGGCGTGAAGGTGACGACGTTTGCCGTGATGGCGCTGGTGGTGCGCATGGTTGCCCGGGGCGACAGCAGCATCAACGTGTTCCATCGCAGATTGGAGCGCACGCTCGTGCAGCGCGCGGTGGCGATCATGCTGATTGCAGTGGGAATCGTATTCATCGATGTGATTGCGCTGTCGCTTTTGCAGCCCGGAATGGATATCATGGACATCGCCTATGAATGCGCGTCGGCCATGGGCACGGTGGGCATTTCTGCGGTCGGCACGCCGACGCTGAAGCTCGCTTCAAAAATATTCATTCTGATCACGATGTATCTGGGCCGCATCGGCCCGCTGACCATGGCGCTGCTGCTGGCGCACAGACAGGCGGCGACCAAGGAAAACTTCCGCTATCCGGAGGATCGCGTCATGATCGGTTGATCGGAGGAGGAGACGATGAGGAGACAGGAAAAGAAGCAGGTTCTGGTGATCGGCCTCGGCCGCTTCGGCAGCGCCATTGCACAGACGCTCTGCGAAGACGGCGTTCAGGTGATGGGCATCGACCGCAGAATGGACCTGGTGGAGGAGATGCGCGACAGCCTGACCCAGGCGATCCAGGCGGATTCCATGGATCGCGATGCCATGGCAGCGCTGGGCGTGGGCGAGTTTGAGACGGCGTTCGTCACCATGGGCAGCGACGTCAAGGCCAGCTGCGTCACCACCATGCTGCTCAAGGAGCTGGGCGTGAAGCACGTGGTGGCCAAGGCCTCCGATGATTTCCACGGCCGCATGCTGGAAAAGCTGGGCGCGGACAAGATTGTCTTCCCGGAGCGTGATATGGGAAAGCGCATCGCGCATAATCTTGTATCGGGCAATCTGCTGGAGTATATCGAACTGTCCCCGGACTTTTCGATGGCGGAAATTCTCGCGGATCCCGCCTGGTCCGGCAGGACGCTCAGCGAGCTGCATCTGCGCGACCAGCTGGGGATCAACGTCGTCGCTGTGCGCAGCGGCGAGAAGTTCAATCCGCTGCCCACCTCCGGCACGGTGATTCAGGAGGGAGACATCATGCTCGTCGTGGCGGGCGAGGAAACCCTGCTGGGCCTGAATAAGCGCAAGTGAGGGATGTCTATGCGGCTGGACGCAGTGCGAAGCCCCGTTGGCTGTTTGTTGATCGGCGATACGAAGCGAATGCGCGCGCTGCGGGAGCAGCTGGCAGCATGCGGCGTTCCAACGGTGAGCGCTGTGCAGGGCGGCGATCTGCTCGGCTCAGCCCAGGAGGGTCTCTGTGCAGCGCGGCAGCCCGGCGGCGCCTGCGTCGCCGCAGAGGGTGAATTGTGGGCGGCCGCGCTGGCGCTCGCCGCGCAGCTGAGCGTGGAGCGCGTGGCGCTGATCGCGCCGACGGACTGCGCCGGGAATCCGAAGGATGATTGGGAAAGACAGATTGTACGGCTGAAGGGATATGCCTGCCGCAATCTGTTTTTCTGTGTTTCGGAGGTGCTGGTGCTGGAGGGGGAGTGCGACGCGCGCTCGGCGAAGCGCATCGACCTTCTGTGCAGGCGGCTGTGCAATGCCCGGGTTCACAGGGTTTCGCTGATGGATCAAAGATGGACAAACTGTGAACATTCGCCGATGGAAGCCGCCGCGCGCTTTTTAAGAGACGGAGATTTTCGGATTTCGCTTGCGAAATAGCGCAAAATGTGTATAATATATAAGTGAATTTCTTTTGGAGGCAATCCCAAAATTGGAGGACGATTTTCATGAGACATACGTTTGCGAAGCTGATGGCCATGCTGCTCGTGCTGGCGCTGATGCTGACCGGTTGCAACCTGATTGATGTGGATCAGCTCGCTGTGATTGGGGACGAGCGCGCTGAGCTCGAAAAGACCTACTCTGCGGTGCTTGCAGAGTACGACGGCGGCACGGTGACGCAGTTCGACGCACTTGCTCCCTTCTACAGCAATTACAGCTATATGGTTCAGCTCTATTCCATGTTCGGCATGGACATTACGGCCGACGAGATCACCAGCATGAAGCAGGATGCGGTGGAGAACGAAGTGACGGATCACGCCATTCGCAAGGAGTTCGAAAGCCGCGGCCTGACGCTGGACAAGACTGAAGAGGAAATCCTGGCGGAGGCTGAGGAATCCTACCAGAGCAGCTACGAGTATTATCTCGGCGTTGTGGAGGGCGAGGATGACGCGGAGAAGTCCGCGCGCGCTGAACTGCAGATGTACTCCGAGGGCTTTACGCTGGATCGCCTGGTGGATCTGTACACCGTGATGTATCAGCAGGAAGCGCTGCAGGCGGCAGTTGAGGCCGAGATCGAGGGCGTGACCGATGAGGAGCTGCAGGCGGCCTATGAGGAAAAGCTCGCAGCGGATGAAGAGACCTATACGGAGAATCCCACGAATTTCGAGCAGGATGCGACGGATGAGACGGCCGCCATCTGCTGGATTCCCGAGGGCTATCGCACGGTGAAGCATGTGCTCGTCATTCCCGAGGACGACGTGCTGCAGGCGGTGACCGACGCGCGGAACGCGCTCAAGACCGCTCAGACCGAGCTGTCCACTCTGGAGACCGAGATGGAAAAAGTCGGCACCGATGACGAGACGCGCACGGCGGAGGAAATCCAGGCGGACATCGATGCGAAAAACGCCGAACTGGCGGATCTGGAAGCCGCTGCCGCCGAGGCTGAAGAGGCCTGCCTTGCGTCCGTGAAGGAAACCACGGACAAGATCTACACGGATCTGGCGGCGGGCGAGAGCATCGACGATGTGATGGCGCTCTACGGCGAGGATCCCGGCATGCAGAGCGAGCCCTCCATGACCACTGGCTACTATGTGTGCGCGGATTCCACCACCTGGGATGCGAACTTCACCGCCGGCGCCATGGAGCTGGAGAACGTCGGCGACTTCTCCGCCGAGCCGGTGATCTCCACCAGCGGCGTGCATATCATCTACTACAACTCCGATGTAACGCCCGGCGCTGTGGCGCTGGAGGAAGTCTGCGACGCGCTGTACGAGCAGGAGCTGGAGACCAAGCGGACCGAGCACTATCAGTCCGAGCTGACCAGCTGGGTCGAGGCGCTCAATCCCGTGTATCATCTGGACGCGTGGGTGGTTGAATGACCTTCTGGAAGAGCGGCGTTTGAAGCGCCGCTCTTCTTTTTTCATCCTCACGAGGATATCCTATCAGAAGAACGAGTATTGGAGGCGGAAAAATGAAGCGGATTTCTTATCTGGAAGCCATGGCGGAGACCGCGGAGCACATGGCGCACGGCGGCGTATTTCTCAGCGTTGGCGGCGAACAGCCGAATGTGATGACGATCGGCTGGGGATGGATGGGCCCTTGCTGGGGCAAGGATGTGTTCGTGGCGCTGGTGCGTCCGCAGCGCCACACGTATGAGATGATCAAGCGCGCGGGCGCCTTCACGGTCAGCGTGCCCACAGCCCTGCCGCTCCGGGAGGAGCTGGCCTTCGCCGGCACAAAATCCGGGCGCGATGTGAACAAATTTGACGGACATGGCCTGACTGCCGCGCCTGCCCAGCAGGTGAATGCGCCGATCATCGCTGAATGCGGTCTGCACTTTGAGTGCAAAACGCTGCTGGTGCAGGACATGACCGGCGACCGAATGGATGCCGGTGTTCTGCAAAGGGCTTATCCTGCGCGCGACTTCCACACGATGTTTTTCGGCGAGATCGTGGACTGTTATCGAACAGATGACTGATCTTTGAACGGAGGGAAGAAACTCCCTTCGTATATCCGGCCCTCCAGGCGGCAATACTTGCTGCTGTGGAGGTAAGAAAGATGGCCGGAAACAAGGTTGAAATCTGCGGCGT
>JBJEUD010000082.1:0-14024 GCA_051883655.1 Candidatus Faecivicinus sp.
TGGGGCTGCGGCGGCGTTGGCAAGACGACCATCGCCGATGCGCTGGGCAGCGTCTATGCCAGCAAAAGCACGGTCGGCGTGATCGACAGCTGTCTGAGCCATCCCACGCTGCCGGTGCATATGCCCGGAAAGAAGCTGGACGCGGAGCGCTCGCTGGGGCGCTTTCTCAACCGGCTGGGCAGCAATGAGATTCGCCCGTACTTCCACCAGTGCCCCGACTGCGACGGCCTGTTCTTCGCAGGTCTTTCGGACGGCGACGCCTACACGGATTTTGAGATCGGGCTGGAGGCCGTCGACCGTGCGCGGGATTTCCTGCTCCAGAGCGAGAAGATGCTGGGCACCGTGATTCTGGACTGCTCCGTGCAACGCAACGATCCGTTCCTGCCCGTCATGCTGCACGAGGCGGACGTCATTCTCCTGCCCATCGTACCCAACGTGGAGGCAGTCTACTGGTACGGCTCGATCCAGCCCATGCTGAGCGACGCCGGCGCGCTTTCCAGAGCCATCCCCATTGCAGTCATGACCATGCCCTTTCATCTGACCGGCGAGGTTGAAAAGCAGCTGGGAATCCGCTTTGCCGCAGAATTTCGCTTCTGTCGGGATGTGGCGCAGGCGCACGACGAATGCCGTCTCGCCACCGAAGCCGACCGCAGGGACGGCCTCATCTGGTCGAACAACCTGCACAGGCTGTATCGGGAAATCGAAAACCGCATCGCGGACGCTTCCCCTGCGCCTGCCATGGAGGTGGGATGATTGAGCGAGACGCTTTCCAAAATCCTCTACAACAGCGCGAGCGAGGCCGTTGAAGCGGCGGAGGATCACTCCTACGCAAGGGCGCTCTCGCTCACCCAGAGCTACCTGAGCGAGCACTTCGCATCGACGCTCGCCGAAACCGTCCTTCAGGAGCAGGCCCGCGAGCATGTGCGCTTCCTGATCGAGCAGTTCCTGACGAACCAGAAGGTATTTGTCACCGGCATGAGCGTTCAGGAGCTGACCACCCGCCTGTACCACGACATGGCGGGCTATTCCATTCTGGAGGAGCCGCTGGCCGATCCCGAAGTGGAGGAGATATTCGTTAACGCCTATGACGACATCGAAATCGTGGACGAGGATGGGCGCGGCAAGACCAGCCTGCGCTTTGAGAGCGCCGAGCAGGGGCAGGACATCGCCCGCCGTCTGGTGCGGCTGGCGGGAAAGACGCTGGACACCATGAACCCGGTCGTCGAAGCCCATCTGACCACCGGCGTGCGCATCACGGCCATGCTGCCGCCGATCATTCCTGCGGAGGACGGCGTCAGCATCGACATCCGAAAGCAGCGCCTGACCAACGTGACCCGCGACCAGCTCATCCGCTGGGGGACGGCCTCGGAGGAGGTGCTGGACTTTCTGGCGCTCTGTCTGAACCACGGCGTTTCCATCAGCGTCGCAGGAAAGACGGCGTCCGGGAAGACCACGCTGCTGTCCTACCTGCTGAACAATCTGGACGAGCGCCAGAGAATCGTGACCATCGAGGAGACGCGGGAGATCCTGATCGTGAATCCCGAGAACGAGGCCGGGCAGAAGATCAAGAGCATCCAGTCCCTCTGCACGCGCCCCAGCGACGATCCCAGACTGAACATCGACATGCAATACCTGCTGCGCACCTCCCTGCGCCTGAGCCCGGACGTAATCACCATGGCGGAGATGCGCGGCGCGGAGGCGATGGGCTCACAGGAGGCGGCCCGAACCGGGCACACCGTGGCCAGCACGCTGCACGCCAACAGCGCGTCCCAGACCTATGCCCGAATCCTGACCATGTGCCAGATGAGCGACACGAACATGCTGCCGCAGCTGCTGATGAGCCTGATCGTCGAGGCGTTTCCCATCGCCGTATTCTGCAAGAAGGTCGGAACCCGGCACCGCTGCATCACGGAGATTGCGGAGGCCTACGGTGTGATGGACGGCATGGCGAAGACGCGGCTGATCTATCAGTATGTGCAGGAGGGCGATCAGTGGCGATGGGTGCGCATGGCCCCCATCTCGCCCCGCACCGCCGAGATTCTCCTGAGCAACGACGCCGATCCCGAGCTTGTGAAGCATCTGCAGACCGATCCCGCCGGGCAGAAAGGAGTGAAAGCATGACCGCCTGCCTGATATGCGCCCTGTTCGTCACTTCGGGCCTGTTCATCCTGATGGATGTGCGGCCCCGGGATGTGACGACCGAACTGAAAAAGCCCTTTGAACGCGAGGTCAACCGCAAGAAGCGAATCCGCTTCATCACCGGCAAAAAGCCCTCCGCCGTCCAGCGGATGCTGGAGGAGGCCATGACCATGCTGGACGCATCCGGCATGGGCGAGCAGGTCTCCACCTATCGGAACATGGCGATCCTGATGGCGGTCGCAGGCTTCCTGTTCGGCATGGTGATCGACAACATCCTCGTCAGCATCGTGCTGGGCGTGGGACTTGCCATGACCCCGCTGACCATCATCCGCATGCGGACTGCGGACTACAAGCGCATGGTGAACGAAAAGCTGGAGATGGCCATGAGCAGCGTCACCAACAGCTATGTCGCCACCGGCAATCTGCTGACCGCCGTGGAGAATGTGCTGCCCATGCTGCCCGCGCCGGTCAATACGATCTTCCAGAGGTTTGCCGCAGACATGCAGTATGTGGACGGAAACGCCATCCGCGCCATCCAGCACATGCGCGAAGCCTCCGACAACTGGTACTGGACGGAGTGGTGCAATGCCCTCATCCAGTGTCAGGATGACGTGAGCCTGAACCGGACGCTCTCGGGCGTCGTCGAGCGCCTGTCCGAAGCCCGACAGATTCAGCTTGAGGTGGACACCACGCTGCGCAAGCACATGAGCGACTATGTCGTCACCGTGCTTCTGGTGCTCGGCAGCATTCCCATGATGGGCTTCATGATCCCGGACTGGTACGCCATGCTCATGGACACCATCCCCGGCAAGATCACGCTGGCCGTGGTGCTGGCGACGGTGCTGATCACCTCCGTCTGGGTGTCCCGCGCAAATTCCGTGGATGAGGAGGACATTGCAAGATGAGTCTGATCCTGAGAATCTGCGTTGTCCTGCTGATCTCCTTCGGATTGTACAGGATTGTCAGCGACTGCCTCTATCTGCCCGGCAGGAACGTGCGCGCTCTGATCCGCTATCCCCACGGCAAGCCCTCCTTTGAGGAGCAGACCGCCCGAACCCTGCGGCCCATCACGAACCTCATCACCCGGCTTCTGCCCATGAGCGAATACAAGCGGCAGCGCTATGCGGCGGACTTCGCCCGACTGGGCATTCCGATCTCCCCGGAGGAATACTCTGCCGGAATGATCGCCAAGAGCCTGCTGCTTGCGATGTTGGGCCTTGCGTTCATTCCGCTGGGCATCCCGTGGCTGACGGCGCTGACCTGCGTGGTCGGCGTCCTCGCATACTTCCAATCCACCAACAAGCTGCGCAAGCGCGTTGAAAGGCTGAATCAGGCCATCGATGCGGAGCTGCCCCGCATGGTGGGCACCATGGAATGCACGCTGGGCAACAACCACGACCTGATCGGCTTTTTCAGCCGCTACCGCAGGGTCGCCGGGAAGGTGCTCGCCCAAGAGCTGGACGTGCTGCTGACCGATCTTCAGACCGGAAATCAGGAGCTTGCCCTGCGTCGCATGGAAGGGCGTGTGCAATCCAGCAACCTTTCGGCCCTGATTATGGCGCTTCTGGGCGTGGATCAGGGCACCGATCAGCAGACCAGCCTCGCCGTTCTCTCCCGCGACATCCGCACCAAGGAGCGCGAGCTGACCCGCCGCCGCATGGAAAAGCGCCCCGGACGCATCAAAACCGCCTGCCTGCTGCTCACCGTTGAAATGATCCTCATGTTCATGGTGCCGCTGGTGATGATGATCGTTTCCACGCTCACACAGGTAGGCTTCTAAAATTGTCAAAGAAAAGCCAGATGCTTTGATGGCTATGCAAAGCATCTGGCTTCGGGGTTACTATAACTCAAAGGTTTCAAAGCGAATCGACATATCAGGATCTATTTCGGCAATAACATCTCTGATCGTATTGGATGATATGGCCAGATAAAACGGAGAATCAATCTCTGCTTTGCTGGAGTTCTTTTCTTCAACAGAATAAGAATCAGTTGCGTATGCTTGTTGTATTACGATGCCGACAATATATCCTTGCATTGAAAACACGGGACCACCGCTATTCCCGGGACGGGTGACAGATGATATTGTTAAACACTCACATCCAGTAAAAGTTTGAGACCCTATAGCATTGATTTCACCTGTCTGAGCTAGAAGCAAAGGCTCTCTGATTCCGCGTAACGGAGGATAGCCGAGTGTGAGAGTTTTGTCGAGAACCATTGGAGGCCCAAAGTAAGGATAGGATTCTTCGTCGTAGATGGGATCAATTTTGATGATGCCAATATCGTATTTCGTGTGAGTCAGCTGTTCAGTTATGGATAGTTCATTATCTCCGATCCAACAGGAGGTAATATCCATATCATCGATGTTATGTGCGCATGTGAGAATAGTATCTCTAGAGATTAGTACACCGGATCCTGTTCCAGGTATTCCTTTTTTGTTTTCACCTTCAATTCGCACGATGAAGCGCTCAGACAAGGATCGAAGGTACTGTTCACCTATTATGCTGGAGAGCCAATAATCACCACTTCTTTGCAGTTCTGAATGAACGACCAAAGAATAGTAGCAATCATTGAACATGGGACTACCACTTGAAGATCCAGCATGTGTAAGTAGTCCTTCATTTACAAGCTTTCTGATGAGGACAGATATGTGCTTATGATAAGCAAATGGATTTTTTAGAATGTCTTTTTTCTCCAAATACTGGGTGAAGTTAAATACTGAAAGAGGCTGCATTACCTTGTCATTCGTAGGAAGTGAAAGCAACTCTCTCATTTCTTCATTAATCATCGGAGAAAAGAAATTGAGAAGGTTGAAAGTAAGCAATTCTAGCTCTTGAACCGTTAATGGTCTCAATATGAGATTTATAGTCTCCATGGTAATATCTCCCTTCATCATCGTTAATCAGAATTATAGCACACGTCAACGGTTTTTTGAAGATACAAGCTATGTTTCATTCGCGCCCGACACGCGGATGTTTTTCATAGATAAGGGCATGGGATTCCCTGTCGTATGTCGGGTACGATTGAGAATATCTCTGCTCGCGTCCCTCGTTACCTATCGACCAATAAAAACAGAAATGGAGTAATGCCCATGAACAAGATGATTACCCTGCAGTCCCGCTGCACCAACGCCCTGTCTGCCCGCATCTCCGCCCTGCGCAGGAACACGCTGGCCCTGGGCACCGACCAGTCCGGCGAGGGCTATCTGGACATGGCCATGAAGATTCTCATCATCGTGGTCATCGGCGCGGCGATTCTGGCCATCATGAACACCGCCATGCCCAATCTGTTCCAGAGCCTGATCAACAAGGTGTCCTCCCAGATCTCCGGCATCACCATCCTGCCCTGATCGGCAGCGAACCCATCCCTCAACGACAAAAGAAATGGAGAAATGCCCTATGAATAAGATCCTGTCCCTGAAGTCCCGCTGCACCAAGGCCATTTCCGCCCGCATCACTGCCTTCCGCGAGAGCATGCGCAGCCTGAACTTTGACCAGTCCGGCGAAGGTTATCTGGACATGGCCATGAAGATTCTCATCATCGTGGTCATCGGCGCGGCGATTCTGGCCATCATGAACATCGCCATGCCCACCCTGTTCCAGAACCTGATCGACAAGGTTTCCTCTCAGATCACCGGCATCACCATCCTGCCCTGATGCCGAATCCGGCAGACAGACGCCGGATGGTCCGGGATGAAAGCGGCGAAGCCTACCTCGATATGGCGATGAAGATTCTCATCACCATCGTGGTGGGCGCTGCGATTCTGGCGATCATGCGGGATGCGATTCCCCAGTTCTTCGCCGACCTCATCGGCAGGATCAGCGCTGAGATCGACAGAATCACCATCCTCGTCTGACCATCCATCCGCAGGGCGCGCAGCTTCCACGCTGCGCGCCTTTTGCTACAAAGGAGGCTCCATGACCCGCAATCAATTTATCCGTGACCGCACCGGCGAGGGATATGTGGACGTCGCCATTGCGATTCTGCTCATTTTCACCGTGATTGCCGGTATCTTTTCCCTGTTTCCGATCTACACCACCTATCAGTCCCTCAATGCCACCGCCCGCCAGATTGCCCATGTGGTGGAGGTCAGCGGGCAGGCCGATGATGCCACCATCTCCCTTGTGACCGGCAACGGCAGCTATGTCAACCCCGACAACATCGTGTTCGATACCACATGGTTCAACGCATCGTCCAGAAAGATTCAGCTGAAGACGCCCTTCACCGTGACGATCTCCAAGCAGGTGCTCATCCCGATCATCCGGCCGCTGGGCAGCGAACCCATCGGCATCCGCATCAACATCAGCGCCCGGGCCTCCGGCATATCGGAGGTGTACTGGAAGGGGGCGACGTGATTGCGCAGCCAATTCCAGCGCCTTCTGCGCGACCGCCGCGGCAGCGCACCCCTCTGGGCGATGTTCTTCATCATCTGCTTTTTCATGCTTGCGGCGGTGCTCTACAATGCCCACGCCATCTATTCCAACTACTATGCCGTGCAGGATGAACTGACCCGCTGCTGCGCCATCTCTCTGGACGCCAACGTGGTCAATTCCAGGCTGCGCGACACCATCACCGATGTGGAATACCAGCCTGCGCTGGATGTGCTGGAGCAAAACCTGCTGGAAGGGGGATGGACGCGGGACGGCGGCGGCTGGGTAAAGAGAGCCGATGGCAGGACGCTGTACCGGCTGACCGGCATGCACATGAACGTCACTGGTTCCCGTTTGCATCTGACGGCGACCGCCAACCTTCCGCTGCCCTGGGCCATGGCCGGTCAGGTCATGCTCAATTTCCCGATTGACCTGTACGCACGCATACTCTACATCGAATGAGGAGGATAAGCCCCTTGAAAAAACTCAAACGTCTGGGGGCGGCGTTGCTGCTGGTTGCCATCACCATCGTGCCGAATGTGGCATATGCGGCCACGGGCAAGGTCACGACCATCAACATGACCAACCTCTATAACGCCTACAATTCCACGAAAAAGACGTGGAATGAGCTCAAGACCGCCAAACACCGCCTGATGGGATCGTTCGTCGCCTACTGCCTCCAGCACAAGGCGACCGTGCCCAACTCTCAGACCTACAACCTGACGGACGTGATGGACAATTACTCCAGCAAGGTGCGCACAGGCCTGCAGATCATCGTAGAAAACGGCTATCCCTTTGAAACGGGAGGGCTGTCCGCGGCGCAGGCGGAATATGCCACCGCCAACGCCATCCGATTCTGGATGACGGAGTGCGGCGACGATCAGTTCTACAACATGACCAACCTGGGCAGCTTCAGCGCGAGCCAGCTCAGGAGCCTCGCCGCCGCAGGTACGATCACCAAGAAGATTCAGGTGCGCGATGCGGCGTACATCCCGGCGCTTCAGTTTTCCGTAGAGCTGCTCATCAAGGCGCGCGCTCAGGTGCTGATGGAGCACAGGGTGGATTTGAGCGCCAGCAGCATCAGCGCCGCCCGTTCCGGCGATGTTTTCACCGGCAGCACGACGGTCACAACCGTGAATCTTCACGGCGGATACAGGCTGGATCAGTCCGCACTTCCCAGCGGAAGCACCGTCAGCGGTTACACCGGCAAGGACGGCGACGTCCTGACCATCTCCATCCCAGCCTCCGCATCCACCGCCAACAAAACCTACACCCTGACGCTCACGGGAAGGGACGACCGCGTGCGCAGCAACATGCAGGTGTTCTGCCACAACACGGATCAGGCCTATCAGCGCGTGCTCTGTGTCCGCACCGGCAGCGACTGGTATGCGGACTGCTGTACATCCACGCTGACCATAATCACAGGCGATTATGAAGCGCCCCGGCCCGACCTGACGATCACCGCGCTCGCATCGGACGCTGCCTCCTACGAGGCCGGCGGCATGATGACCATTACGGCGACCGTCAAGAATCAGGGTTCAACGGCGGCGGGCAGCTCCGATCTCTCCCTTTCAGGCAGCGGGATCGCCACACAGCGACAGAGCATCGGCGCGCTGGCAGTCGGCGCATCCAAGCAGCTGACCTTCTCTGTGCCTGCGCCTGACATGGCGCAGACCCTGACGCTCACCGCCTTCGCCGACTGCGATGAGGTCGTCGCGGAGAGCAACGAGGACAACAACACCCAGTCTGTATCAGTGGAAATCGTCAAACCGCTGCTTCCCGACCTGACTGTCACGTCTGTAACGCCTGCCAAAGCCAGCTATCGTGCCGGTGAAACGGTCACGATTTCCACGACCATCAAAAATCAGGGTGAAGCGGATGCAGGCAGCTTTGTGGTGCGGTTCAGTCCGTCCGGGACCTCCGCCCAGACGAGGACGGTCAGCGGTCTGAAGGTCGGAGAATCCACGACCCTGACATGGACGTTCACTGCGCCTGTGCTCTCGGAGACGGAGGTCTGGCTCATTTCGGTGACAGCCGATTCCACCGGCGTGATTGCCGAATCGGATGAGACCAACAACTCTTTAAGCGGCAGCGTGACCATCCTCGGTGAAAAACCCGACCTGTGCATCACGTCCCTGACACACGATGCGGACAGCTATGCGCCCGGTGAAACCATCACCTTCACCGCCGTCGTAAGGAACAACGGTATCATCGCCTGCCCCGAGAGCCAGATCCGTTTCAGCGGCGCGGAGATCGCCAGCCAGACCAAGCCCCTTTCCCGGATTCCGGCGGGCGGTTCCGTCGCGGTCTCCTTTGCCCTGACTGCCCCCGGCATCGTCGGCGAAAAGACCTATACCGTCACGGCGATGGCCGACCCCAACAATACAGTGGACGAATCGGACGAGAGCAACAACAGCCGGAGCAGCAGCTTCACGGTCTACAACCCCTTGCCCGATCTCACGGTCACCCGCATCCAGTCCAACAAAAACGAGTATGCGGACGGCGAAACCGGCGCCGTGACCGTCACCGTCAGCAACCAGGGCGGAAGGGACGTGACAAACGCCAAGCTGAAGCTGGCAATCGGCGACTTCCACTCCGAGGTCAAGCAGACCGGTGCGATTGCCTCCGGCAGCTCCGTCCGCATCAGCTTTACCTTCACCGCGCCGGAGGTGCTGGAGCGCAGGGAGGTCATGGTCACCGCAACCGCCGACCCGACCAATGAGATCGTCGAGAGCAACGAGGCCAACAACACGCTGACGTCATCGCTGGCGATCAAGCCCGTGCTTCCCGACCTCGGCATCACAAACACCAACGCAACCAACTGGTATGCGGGCAAGGACGTGGTCATCACGGCCACGGTCGTCAACTACACCTCGCAGGCCGTTCCCAGCGTGACGGTGCGCCTGACGGTCGGCACGAATCGCTATGAGGAAGCCATCCCGCTTCCGGGCAACGGCTCCAATCTGGCGGTGTTCCGGGTGACGCTGCCCACACAGACGGGCGCAACGCCCATCCGCTTCATCGTCGATCCCTACAACGCCCTGCCCGAAGAGAACGAGGGCAACAACAGCTATGATCGGACGATTCAGATTGTGAACGCACCTGCCGGCACGGTCATCGACCCGGATTCCGCCGAGCTGGAAGCCCACTATGCCAGCAGCGGACTGCTGCCGCTGCCAAGCACGGAGAACTCCGATTACCACATCTGGCAGGAGGTGCGGCTGGAGGACGATGAATATGTGACCAAGACCTTCTGGGCGCAGATGCAGACGGCCTTTGAGGTCACGCCCGACGAACGCATTGCCTACGCGGACAAGCCCCGGCAGATGGAGTCCGGCTTCGGCGTGAACACGAACCTGATCACCACCATCACCACCAACTACGACCATCCCGAAAAGCTGGTCGGCTGTCAGATGGCGTGGGTCTACGCGCCGGAAACCGGCTACGGCCAGATCGCCCAGTGGAGCGGCGCATTTGATTCCCTTGAGCGCATCGGCGACACGCAGGGCGCGCGCATCACCCGCTGGCAGCAGAAGGTCAATCCCTATTCCGAAGCGGGAAGCCGACTGCACTACACGCCCCTCTGGTTCCCGGACGGTCAGTACACGCTGCTGTGCCAGTCCTTCTACGCATGGACGCCCGCCGGACAGATGTACTGGTACGATGTGGGCAGCGTCGATATTCTCGGCGACATGTACGACCGCGTCACGGCCATTCAGGGGAGGTGAAGATGATATTTCTTCTGATGGACGCCGCGTTTGCGTTCCTGCTGGTCTGCTGCGCGGTTAGCGACAAGCGCACCCGGATTATTCCCAATTCGCTGATCAGTGCGCTGTTGTGCCTGAGTTTGTTCCATATGATCGCAGTCTGCACCATGGGCTGTTCCGTCTTTCCGTACCTGATGTCAATTCCTCTGTTTTTTCTGTGCTGTATGTGCTGGAGGCGGGGCATGTTTGGAGGTGGAGACGTAAAACTGATGACCGCCATCTGCTTTTACTTTGGATTTTGGCAGACAGCGATTGCCTTTGAAGTGAGTCTGTTCGCTATGATGATACGCTGTGGATTGTATAGGCTCAGACATAAGGGGCAGAAATACATGAAAATCGCCCTTGCGCCACCGCTGGCAGTGGGCTGCCTGATCACGCTGGCAGGGCAGTATATCATGGCGGCATTCTAAACGACGAGGAGGTGAAGAAGGATGGCCGTAAGCGCGTATCAGCTGCACCGGATGGTGCAGGAGACGCTTCAGAACGCATGCGCAGCGCCTGAGAACTGGATGGAGCTGCTGAGAACGGTCGCGCCCTTCTACAAGTACGATTTCTCCAGCGCGCTCCAGATCACCGTGCAGCGACCGGACGCCACGGCCTGCGCGACCATGCGGCAGTGGAACCGGCACAATCTCTGGATTCGCAGGGGCAGCAGGGCGATCTACACCGTTGATCCGCAGAGGCCCTACTATGTGCAGCGCGTCTTTGATATATCAGACGTCAACGCAAGCCCCGACCGGCTGCCCCGAATCTGGAATCTGCGCGACGAGGATCACGCGCGGGTCTTCGGCATGCTGCGCGAGGAATGGCAGGGCTCCAATCGGGAGGACGAATCGTGGCTGAAGCTCTACGAGCTGATCCTGGATGCCACCGAGGTGGTGAGCCCGGATCATCGCAATGCCTTTGAAGCGCTGCGCCCCATGAGCACCCTCGCAGAGCTTGCGCCTGAAGAAGCGGAGAGCATGTTCGCCTCGCTGACTGCGGCCAGCGCCTTTGTCATCGCCACGGAGCGGCTTGGGATTGGTCTGCCGGAGGAGATCACGGCGGACATCCTGACGGACATCCAGTTCTTCGATACGCCCGAGATTCAGCTGACCATCGGCAATGCAGCCCATGAGACGGCGGAAGCGGTTCTCCGGCAGATTGAACGTGCCGTCCGCATCGTTGACAATTCCCGCCTGCGACGGGATAATGAGCTTGCAGAGAACACTATCGCAATTCCCACCGCAGAAAGGATGGTTGAATATGGCAATCAAGTGGCCGGAAATCCAGTACACAGAGGCGGAGAACGGCATGCTGGAGCCGATGATCGAGTTCCCGAAGCAGCCGGAGGGCAGCGTGGGCAAGTACGGCGAGATGCGCCGACAGTACATGATGGAGTGGCGCAAGGCGACTTATCAGCTGATGATGCTGAACGGGACGCTGAAGAAGTACCTGATGGAGATCAACGAACAGGCAAACCAGATGTTGGATCAACAGATCTCCCGCCTGATGAGAACCAGTCCCGCGCCGGACAAGGCAACGAACCAGATGGGCTGGGTGCAGCACATGAACAGCCTGAAGGCGCAGGCGGAGGAAATCGTTCTGAACGAGCTGATCTACGCATAAGCGACGAACCGCCGTCCATCCATATCCCCGTGGAGCCGAGCAATCCGCCCGGCTCCATTTCTGTCTCCGACGCCTCTGAACAGCTCTCCATGTTCGGCGCGATGTCCTTTGCCCTGCCGCAGGAGTATGTCGATCGGGTGCTGGCGGAGGGCGGCAACGGCAGGCACAGCGCCTCGCGCATCGTCGCCCACTTCAAAAAGGATTTCCCCATTGAGGAGAATGCAGAATTTCTTCAGCGCGAATTTCGCACGGGCGGCAGAGGCGTCGTCGTCGACGGCAGAAGGGTCTCCGCATGGTGGGACGCCAGCGGCATGCGCCTTGCCTGCGGAGCTTCCGCACAGACAGAGGGCGCGATGACCGTCTCCTGGATGCAGGCGGAGAAGCGCATCGCCGATCTGCTGGACGCGGGCCGCTTCATGGCGCAGGATGATCTGGACATGGTGGACTACCTCGAACGCAGGGAGATGGCGGAGCGCATCTGCTATGCCTACCGCGACGATCTGAACGGCATTGCGCCAATCTGGAATCAGAGGGTCGGCTTTCCCGAAGAGGTCGCACAGGTGATCGACCTGCTCGATGATCCTGCCCAGCGGGATCGGGTGATCCTGCAATTTCAATCCGACCGGGCGCGTGCGGACGCAGACAATCTCAAGCGCCGCCGCTGGCACAACATGCAGCAGCTGGAGTATGATCTGCTGTCGTTACAGCGTCCTTCCAGAAGCTACGCGGCGACAGTGCCCATGGAAGCGCCCGAAGCCAGGTTCATCACGCAGGATGAAATTGATCTGGAGCTGTGCGGCGGAAATCATGTTGAAAACGGCAAATTCAGTATTTTTGCGTTCTATCAGGCTGCGCACAGCGCAAGAGAGCAGGCCGACTACCTGAAGGAGAGCTACGGCATCGGCGGTCATTCCCATGCCTGCGGCGGCGCAGACGATGCTTGGGAGAACCATGACGCCAAGGGCATCCTGCTGCGGCGCGGAGACTTTTCCAATCCGTCTGCCGAGGTCAGGCTGAACTGGACGCAGGCGGCAAAGCGCATCGGCGAGCTGATCGCTTCCAATCGCTACCTGACGGCGGACGAGCTTGAGAAGTACAATCGGCAGCAGGAAGAAAAGAACCGCATTGTGGAGATTCCGGCAGCTCCCAAGGCATACGATCTCGGCTTTGGTTCTCTGGGCAACGGCACGACCGTGTGGAACCGTCTGGAAGAAAGGGATGGAGATTATCGAACAAGGAAATGAAGCGGAACACCTGGATTTACATCGACGAGATCTACCTGCTCTTCCAGAACGATTATTCCGCAAACTTCCTGTTTGAGCTCTGGAAGCGCGTCCGCAAGAGCGGCGCGTTTGCCACCGGCATCTCCCAGAACCTTGAGGACATGCTCCAGAGCCACACCGCGCGCACCATGCTGGGCAACTCCGAGTTCCTGATCCTGCTGAACCAGTCCGCGTCCGACCGCGTGGAGCTGGCCCGCCTGCTGAACATCTCAGAGGAGCAGCTGCGCTACATCACGGACGCAGGCGTGGGCAAGGGCCTGATCCGCTGCTCCGGCAACATCGTGCCCTTCGAGAGCCAGTTCCCGAAGGATTCCAGACTGTATCAGTTGATGACGACCAAGCTGAGCGAAACCGAAGATGAACACGAGGAGGAGAACACGGATGGAAAACCAAAACGTCGCAAGTATTGAGGCACAGGTCTATCCCCTGAAGGAAGCCCGCGGCAATACGCTGGCCATGACAAGCCTGACCATCGGCGGCTGCTTTGCGGTGCGGGGTGTGAAGGTGGTGCAGGGCAGGAACGGCCCCTTCGTATCCATGCCCCAGGCGAAGGACGGAAAGGGCGGCTATCAGGACATCTGTTTTCCCATCAGCAGGGAGGTGCGCGAACAGGTTTCCAAGCTGGTGCTGGACAAGTACAACGCCCAGTTGGACAAAGCCCAGCCCCAGAACGCCGCGCCCCAGCGCAATCCCAATCATTATCCTTCCCGCAACGGCTCCAGATAAGCGATGCGGGACTATAAGACCATCAAGACCAGGCCCCGTGAGGTTCGCGGCCGCGCGATGCACGTCGCCGGAAAAGCGTCCTCCGGGGCCGCTTATTTCTCGGCGGACAGGCTGCGCGCCATCCGAAGGGAGGC
>JBJEUD010000082.1:14124-16900 GCA_051883655.1 Candidatus Faecivicinus sp.
CCTCCGGGGCCGCTTATTTCTCGGCGGACAGGCTGCGCGCCATCCGAAGGGAGGCACAGGTGCGCAAGCAGGAAACCAAGCCCGAAGGCGACGCCGTTTCCAATGTGGAGGATCAGGCTGCGCAGACAGCGGAAAAGGTTCCCTATGTAGCATACAGGCTGACCCGTGCGCAGATTCAGCTGATTAAGAAGGCCGTAGCAAAACGCAATGAACGCGCGCTGGCGATGATGGAAGAAGCCGTCCCTCTGGAAAACCCCGCTGAGGCAGAAGCATCTTCGCCAAACGCTGCACCGTCCGAAGCGCAGCCCAAGCATGAAATGCAGGCCGATGTGCCAGGTACTGCATCCCCTGAAGCCTCCGCCGATGTGCAGACGGATGCTCCGCAGACTGCACAGCCAATGCAGGAGCCTCCAACCCCGGAGAAAGCGCAGAAGAAGCCCTCCAGAAGAAAGCAGTCTCCCCCGAAAGCGGAGATCAAGTCCCCGGATGCACCCGTCCCGGAAGCAGACGAAGGCTTGCAGGATCAGCTGAACCGACCCCTGAGCGAACGCGAGCTTGCCAAGGCACGGGAAAACAAGCGGAAAAAGGTGCAGGCAGAGATCAAAGCCGGCACACCGGCTGGAAAGAAAGAAGTGCCTGCTGCTGAAAGCAAAGCGCCGGTTCCTGTACAGTCCGAGCCAAAGCCTGATGCCGAGAGCAACAGAAGCTCGCTCAGTCCCCGCATTCGGAGAAAGGCGACGGACATTCAGCATGAGCGTCCACAAGCACAGCTGCCGCGCATGCGCGAAATTGCCCGCCAGCCGGTGGAGGACACAGCGCATGTGCTTCAGCGCCAGCGACCGCCGATCCGGACTGCGGACAATGCGGCAAGAACTGCCGCGCATCAATCCGCTGCACAGGCGGCGCAGATCAAAACCCGGGCCGTGGATATGGCGAAGCAGACGGCTGCGAAAAATGCGGAAAAGGCCGCACGGCACATGGCGGAGCTGGCACGCCGCAACGCCCGGAGGATGGCCGAAAGCCTGAAGCGCGCTTCGGAAGCCGCCATCCGCGCCGGCATCGCCGCAGGCAGGGCGCTGATGAATCTGTTGCTGGCAGGAGGCTGGATTGTCGCGCTGGTCATCATCGTGCTTCTGATGTGCGTGTCCATTCTCGCCTCACCCTTCGGCATCTTCACCCACACCGACGCCACCGAGTTCCCGGATTCTATTTCCCTCGACAAGGCCATCACGACCATCAACGCCGAATACGCGCAGGAGATCGAGCGCATGGGCGGCGGCAGTGCGCATGTGGTTATCGAGGGCAATCTGGAGGGCGAAACCGAACCGGCGAACTGGGTGGATGTGCTGGCGATCTTCTCCGTCCATCTGACCATGCGCGAGGACAACGCCATGGACGTCGTGCAGCTGGACAAGACCAGGCTGCAGGAGCTGCGCGAAATCTTCTGGGCCATGAACGACCTGAAGAAGATGAGCGAGACGGATGAAGAAGGCCACACAACGCGGTACATCGTGGGCACCTGCCGTACATACACCGAGATGTTCGAAAGGTACAATTTCACGGAGCAGCAGGTTCAGCTCTGTCAGGAGCTCATGAGCGACGACTACTATGCCTTTTGGTCGAACTTCGTCAGCGAATCCATGGGCTACGGCCCGACCGACTGGGGCGGCGTCTCCACGGTCGATCCGGACTACAAGCCCGGCATGTCCGGCAGCGTCATGAAGATTCCGGCGATCTACCAGTTCGATTACAAGAAGGTGGTCTGCACCATCGGCGGACAGGGCAAGTCCGCGTCCACCTCCGGCTGCGGCGCGACCTCCATGTGCATGGTGATTCACTACCTGACCGGCAACACAACACCGACCCCGTACACGCTGTTCAAGTGGGCCTACGATAACGGCCACTACAACGGCAACGGTCTCAGTCATGAGGCGGTGAGCGCCATCGGCAGGCTGGGCGGCGTCACCGGAAAGTGGATCGGCAAGAACGGCTCCAAGATCGTCGAAGCGCTGAAGTCCGGGCATCCGGTCATTGCACACATGGGCCCCGGCATCTTCACCAAGCACGGTCATTACATCGTGCTCAAAGGCGTCACCGACGACGGCAAGATTCTCGTCAACGATCCCAACAGCAAGTCCCGCACCGGCAAGGCGTATCCGCTGTCCACCATCCTCAGCCAGTCCAAGACCTCCAGCCCCTTTATGATCTGTTCACCTGCAAATTGAAAAGAAGGAGTATCACCTATGAAGAAAATCATGATTTCGCTTATTCTGACCCTCTGCATCCTGATCGGAACAATCACCAGCGCATCCGCCAGCGTGATGATCGTCAGCAGCACCAACGCCTACGATGATTCCGATGCAATGTACACCAATCTTGACCGCGCGATCGCCGCGCTGAACAATCAGGTGATCGTGAAGGGGAAATCCTTCTCGTTCAACGAAATCGTTGGCCCGCGCACCGCGGAGAACGGCTTTACAACCGCGCCCAACGGCAACGGCGTTCCCGTCATGGGCGGCGGCGTTTCACAGATCGCCACGACACTGAACATGGCGATGAAGAATCTGAGCAGTGATCTCGTCTATGAGCAGCTGTACGTCTTCGGTACGGCCTACAATGCTGGTTATGTGGAAAGCGCAGCAGAAACCGTATTGACGGATTATTCCCGCAATCTGGATTATCGCTTCACCAGCAACCATGCTGAGAATCTGGCCATCTCCATGTGGCGCTCCGACAGCATGATCTTCTGCCAGCTGACCGGCATCGGCGATGCAAC
>JBJEUD010000083.1:0-2940 GCA_051883655.1 Candidatus Faecivicinus sp.
AGGCCCGTGTAGCCCATCAGATAGTCGTCCACTTCCTTGGCGGCGTGGCGGCCTTCGTTGATGGCGTGCACCACCAGCGACTGGCCGCGGCGCATATCGCCGGCGGTGAACAGTCCGGGCACGGCGGTGCCGTGGGTTCCGGAGACGGTGACCACGCCGCCGCGGGGCGTCTTTTCCACGCCGAAGGCAGAGGCGATGAAGTCCTCGCAGCCTAGGAAGCCTGCGGCGATGAGCAGCAGCTCGCATTCGATGTCGTATTCGCTGCCGGAAATTTCCACCATTCGGCCCGTGGCGGGATCGCGCTGGAGCTTGACCAGCGTCGCGCCGCAGAGCTTGCCGTCGGCATCCTTCTTCAGCGCCTTGACGGTGGTCTCATAGATGCGCGGGTCGTGGCCGAACACGGCGATGGCCTCCTGCTGGCCGTAGTCGGTCTTGAGCACCCGGGGCCAGTAGGGCCAGGGGTTGTTGGGCTGGCGCTCGGTGGGCGGGCAGGGCATCATCTCGATCTGGGTGATCGACTTGCAGCCCAGGCGGATGGAGGTGCCCACGCAGTCGTTGCCGGTGTCGCCGCCGCCGACGACCACCACGTTCTTGCCCTTGACGGGGATGAACTTCTGGTCCTCGAAGTTGGAATCCAGCAGGCTTTTGGTGGTGGCCTTCAGGAACTGCACGGCGAAGTACACGCCGTCGGCGTCGCGGTTCTCCACGTTCAGATCGCGGGGCTTGGACGCGCCGCAGCAGATCACCACTGCGTCGTAGTCCCGGAGCAGCGCTTCGGCGGAGACGTCCCTGCCGACCTCAACGCCGGTGTGGAAGGTCACGCCCTCGGCTTCCATCAGGTCGAGGCGGCGCCGGACGACGCTCTTGTCCAGCTTCATGTTGGGAATGCCGTACATCAGCAGTCCGCCGGGGCGGTCGCTGCGCTCATAGACGTCCACGGTGTGGCCGCGATGGTTCAGGCGGTCGGCGGCTGCCAGACCGGAGGGACCGCTGCCCACCACCGCCACGCGCTTTCCGGAGCGCACGGCGGGTGGATTGGGCTGCATCCAGCCGTTCTTGAAGGCGGTTTCGATGATGGCGAGCTCGTTGTCGTGGCAGGAGACCGGCTGGCCGTTCAGGCCGCAGGTGCAGGCCGCCTCGCACAGCGCGGGGCAGACGCGCCCGGTGAACTCGGGAAAGCTGTTGCGCTTCAGCAGCCGCGCCAGGGCGTGGCGATAGTTGCCGTGGTAGAGCATGTCGTTCCACTCGGGAATCAGGTTGTTCAGCGGACAGCCCGTGGCTCCGCTGGGGAAGGACATGCCCGACTGGCAGAAGGGGACGCCGCAGTCCATGCAGCGCGCCGCCTGACAGGTGCGCTCCGCATCGGAGAGCGGCACCTTGAATTCGTTGAAGTTCTGGATGCGCTCCAGAGGATCAATCCAGGGGTTGGTCGCCCGGGCGTATTCCATGAATCCGGTCTGCTTACCCATGCGAAACCCTCCCTTCTCCGTTCTTGACTTGATAGAATGCTTCGGTCTCGGCCTGCTCGTGGGTCAGGCCCTTCTCCTCGAACGAGGCGGTCAGGCGCATCATCCGGGCGAAGTCGTTGGGCAGGATCTTCTTGAACTTCGGCAGATAGTGCTCGAAGTCGTCGAGGATGCGCTGTCCCAGCTCGGAGCCGGTTTCGCGGACGTGGTCCTCAATCATGCCGCGAAGCTCCTCGGCGTCGTAATCGTCGGTGACGGTGTCCATGCTGATCAGGCCCTTGTTGATGCGCAGGTAGAGGTCGTGGTCCTCATCCAGCACATAGGCGATGCCGCCGGACATGCCCGCCGCGAAGTTGCGGCCGGTCTTGCCCAGAATCACCGCGCGGCCGCCGGTCATGTACTCGCAGCCGTGGTCGCCCACGCCCTCCACCACCGCCGTTGCGCCGGAGTTGCGCACGCAGAAGCGCTCGCCCGCGATGCCGCGGATGTAGGCCTTGCCCGAGGTGGCGCCGTAGAGCGCCACGTTGCCGATGATGATGTTCTTTTCCGCTGCGAAGGGGCTCTCCTTCGGCGGGTAGATGACCAGCTTGCCGCCGGACAGGCCCTTGCCGAAGTAGTCGTTGGCGTCGCCGCAGAGCTTGAGGGTCAGTCCGTTGGGGATGAACGCGCCGAAGGACTGTCCGCCGCCGCCGGTGCAGTTCACCAGATAGGTGTCGTCCGCCAGCGAGGCGCCGTGCTTCTTCGTGATCTCCGAGCCGAAGATCGTGCCGAAGGTGCGGTCGGTGGAGCTGACGTCGATGGAGAGCGGCTTGCCCGGCTTCAGCTTCTTCATCAGCACCGCCATGTCGGGGGTCTGCTCCAGCTTGAAGTCGAACACGTCGTTGGGATCGAAGTGATGGTTGCCCGCGCCGGTCAGAATGCGGGACAGCTCCAGCATCTCCGCGCGATGGGAGATCTGATGCGCGCGCATGCGCAGCAGCTCCGTGCGGCCCACCATGTCCTCCACCTTGCGGATGCCCAGCTGCGCCATGATCTCGCGCAGCTCCTGGGCGATGAAGCGCATGAAGTTGACCACGTATTCCGGCTTGCCGCGGAAGCACTTGCGCAGCTCGGGGTTCTGGGTGGCCACGCCCACGGGGCAGGTGTCCAGATTGCACACGCGCATCATCACGCAGCCCAGCGTGACCAGCGGCGCGGTGGCGAAGCCGAACTCCTCGGCACCCAGCAGCGCGGCGATGGCCACGTCCCGGCCGGACATCAGCTTTCCGTCGGTCTCCACGGCCACGCGGCCGCGCAGGCCGTTGTGCACCAGCGTCTGATGGGTTTCCGCCAGGCCCAGCTCCCAGGGCAGGCCGGCGTTGTGGATGGACGTGCGGGGGGCCGCGCCGGTGCCGCCATCGTAGCCGGAGATCAGGATCACCTGCGCGCCGGCCTTGGCCACGCCGCAGGCGATGGTGCCCACGCCGGCCTCGGA
>JBJEUD010000084.1:0-2938 GCA_051883655.1 Candidatus Faecivicinus sp.
CGCAGATTGCTCACCGCGCGCTTCTGCACTGCGGGATCGTGGAACTCCAGGCACCGCGCAGTGCGCAGAAAGGTGCCGCCGCGGTGAATCTTGTCGGACACGCTGCGGGCGGTCATGATCTCGAAATCGTCCGTCTGGTTCTGGCTCTGCATCAATACGCCGTTGTAGCCGCGCTTGAAGCCGACGACCGACATATCGTGATGCAGTGCGGTGCGAACGACGGCGCGAATGGCTGCATTCATGCCCGGAGCGTCGCCGCCGGAGGTCAAAACGCCGATTCTCTTCATAATACAATACTCCTTTGCTTCATACAGCTTCAGATTTGAAAATTCCGTGCCCAGGCAGCCCGTGCAGGCCGCCAGCGGCACAGCTTTATTATACCTTCAAAATGTTACATCTCAATGATTTCAACATCAGGAACATTCTCATTCGAAAATTTGACGGAAGCCGGATTTCCGCTCGCACTCCGTCACCGCGCATGCTTCCACCTTCGCAGCAGCGGAACCGAGACCGCGAACGCATCCCCGCTGTATTTCTGCAGATGCTTGACCACGACCACTGCGCAGATTAGCAGCGCACCGCACCGGATCGACACCATTGGACAATACCGGAGCATCAGCAGGCCAAAGGCTGCGAACGACATCACAGACCGCCAAAGGTGGTTGTCCACGCGCACAAGAACGGAGAAGAACACGTACACCCCCGCCAGCAACAGCAGCGGCAGCAAAAAGGAATACAGCCCGATCAGCGAGCCAAAGGCCGCAGCAATCCCCTTGCCGCCCTGAAAGTGGAAAAAGATCGGAAATACGTGGCCGATCACCGGCGCGGCCAGCACCAGGCCGAACCAGAGATTTCCCACATCCACCCTCTTGCTCGCGATATAGACCGGCAGGAATGCCTTCAGCAATTCACACGCCAGCACCGCAATGCCCACCGGAATGCCGCACTGATCAAACACGTTGAACGTGCCGGGGTTGTGGTCCTCGCTCTGATCCGTCACATCCACACCCAGCAGCAGCCGTGGAATCAGCACGGCATAGAGCACGCTGCCGGAGAGGTAGCCCAGCAGGCTATAGAACAGATGCGCTTTCATGCTTCCCTCTCCCCTTCTTCGGTCATCAGGTCCAGAATGCGCTTGGAGGCTTCAGGATGGGCAAATTTGCGCTGCTGCGCGCGCATCCGCGCCCGTGCATTTGAATCATCCATCAGACTCAGCCCCAGTTCCAGCTGTTTGAACATGCTGCGCCCGGACACGGAGAGGCCGTTTTTGCAGAAAAACTGCAGATTGCGCGACTCACAGCCCGGAATCGGAGATGTGTGCACAAAGGGAACGTTCTTCACCAGCGCCTCCGTGGAGGTCAGTCCGCCCGGCTTGGTAAAGAGCACGTCGCAGGCGCCCATGTAATCGGACACGTTGTTGACGAAGCCCAGCACGCGCACATTTTTCATGATCGAGAGTTCCTTGGTCAGCACGCGCTGCAGCCGGCGATTGTTGCCGCAGATGATCACCACCTGCGTCTCCTCGCGCTTGCGGCGGCACAGCTCAAAGGCAAAGGCCTGGATTTTCCCAAAGCCCATGCTGCCGCCCATGATCAGGTACACCGGCGCATCCGGATTCAGCCCCAGCTGCTTGCGGATCTCCCTGGGGTCGTCCTGACGCGCGAACTCCATCGCCACGGGAATGCCGCAGGGATAGAGCCTGTCGGCATCCATTCCCCGCGCCACATATTCCTCGATCAAATCCTCATGGGGCGCGATGTACCAGTCGCAATCCGTCTCCTCCCAGAAGGGGATGCAGGTGTAGTCGGTGGCGATGGCCAGCACCTTCTGCTTCAGCTCGCCGCGCCGCTTGAGGTGCGTCAGCGTCTCCGCGGGATACAGATGGGTGATGATCACCGCATCGAAGCTGTTCTCCTCCAGATAGGCGCGAAGCCGCTTCGCCATCAGCGCATTTGCCCAGTACACCGGCGATTTCCGGCGATCGGAGCTGATGGCCAGCGCAATGCTGTACAGCATCTGAAAAAAGTGCGGCGTGTATTTGGCAATATTGATATAGGCATTGCTCACAATCCTGGAAGCGCGCTTGCCCTTCAGCATCATGAAATCCAGCAATACCGCCTCGTGCCCTTCGTATTCAATGCGCTGCTTCATCGCCCGCGCCGCGGCGTTATGTCCTTCTCCCGTATTGCAGGACAGTATCAAAAATCGCAAAGACTTATCCCCCACACAATGCCGTGCCTGCACTGCGCCGCCCCATACGGCCCTCCAATGCGCACAGCCAATCTGCGTTTTTCCAATTTATTTTCACCTTAAGTATACGCAATATTCGGCATTTCGTCAACCTTCATGTGGTAAGATGTGCAAACGATTTGTCCGATTCACCCGCCGCCGAAACCGCAAAAAGGCAGCAGCGGACAGGTTCATCCTGTCCGCCGCTCCGCTTTTCGATTCCCATCAGCGCCTTTGGGGCTCAGCGGGTAAAGTTGGTCAGCACCTTTTCATTGTCCGGATGGTTCAGGCCGTTCTTCCGGCCGAGTTCAAAGCACTTGAGCATCCACGCCATGTTCTTTCCCAGGTTGTACATGGTCATCAGGCCCTCCTTGTCCTCCGGGACCTCCTCCGGCTGCGCGCCGTAGACGTGATTCCAGTAGGTCGAGGCCACCACCGGCATGGACTGAATGGTGAAGTACTTGTTGATGACGTCGAAGGACGCCGTCGTGCCGGCACGGCGGGCGCTGAGCACCGCCGCTGCGGGCTTGTAGGCAAATGCGCTGCCGCCGGAATAGAAGGCGCGATCCATGAACGTCAGCAGGCGTCCGCTGGGATGGGCATAGTAGACCGGCGAACCGAACACGAATCCGTCCGCCTCCCGCGCCTTCTCCACAAACGCATTGACCGCGTCGTCAAACACGCACCGTCCAAGGGTTCTGCACCGGCG
>JBJEUD010000085.1:0-70528 GCA_051883655.1 Candidatus Faecivicinus sp.
GGCCTGCGAGGTGGACATCTACGGCGCGCTGTCCGAGTACATCGGCACCTGCGTGACCGGCGAGCCCGTGACCCTGCTGGACATCAACAACACCGTTCCCGCGGACATGTATTCCGCGCACATCGCCGGCAAGTATCCCTATCGCCACAACGAGACCTTCATGGGCTTCCACTGCGGCAACACGCCCATGTGCCGCCTGACCAAGGGCACGATGAAGTATCAGCTGATCATGAACCGCGGCCTTGAAAACTGCGGCGAGCCGGACATCACCCGCGGCACGCTGGAGGGCGACATTGCGCCCGGCGCGATCACGTTCTACCGCCTCCAGGGCAACAAGGACAGCGTACTCCAGGCCTACATCGCCGAGGGCGAGGTTCTGCCCGTGGCGACGGAGTCCTTCGGCGGCATCGGCGTGTTCGCGATCCCTGAGATGAACCGCTTCTATCGCCACGTGCTCATCGAGGGCGGCTATCCGCATCATGGCGCTGTGGCCTTCGGCCACGCCGGCAAGGCGATCTTCTCGGCGCTGAAGCTCCTGGGCGTGGAAACCGTCAGCTTCAACCAGCCCAAGGGCATGCTCTACAAGTCCGAAAATCCCTTCGCGGCAAAGTGAGATTGCCCGCGGTCGCTGCCGCGTGGATTCATACGGCAGCGATCGCGCCGCCTATACGCTCTTCGACACATCTGCCGGGCCATAGAGTCCGGCAGATGTTTTGTCATTTCCCGGGACAGCGGCGCGAAAATTGACAAAACAGGATTGACAGGGAACATCAGGCGCGGTTATACTGGACGCAGTGAACAACCGAGGAGGAATGTGGATGCTCCGGAATGTGATCTTTGATTTTGGAAATGTCCTGTATGGATATGACCCGGACACGCTGCTGGGGTTCTGTTTTCACACGGAGGAGGAACTGAACACTGCGCGCCGGGTCATCTACCGGCATTGGCAGGCGCTGGATGAGGGGTCCGTCGATTACGATGCCTACGTGGAAGAATCGCTCTCCATGCTGCCCGAGCGCCTGCATGAGCCCGCGCGGAAGTTCTTCTACAACTGGTTCCGATTTGAATATCCGATCGAGGGCGCCTGGGCGCTGGTCGCCCTGCTGAAGGCGCGGGGCTACGGCGTATATCTCCTGTCCAATGCGCCGACGGTCTTTGCGGACGCGCTGGATTCCTTTCCCATCCTGAAGCTGTTTGACGGGCTTGTGGTTTCCGCGCCGATTCGCCGCGTCAAGCCCAATGCGGACATCTTTGAATACACGCTGGAGAGGTTCGGCCTGAACGCGTCGGAATCGCTCTTCGTGGACGACATGGCCGTCAATGTGGAAGGCGCACGGCGCTGCGGTCTGTACGGCTATGTGTTCAACGGCGACGCCAAACCGCTTCTGGAATACATCGAATCCCTTTTCTGAACCCTCCGCTCGCCAAAAAGAGAGGGCTGCTGCATCGGCAGCGGCCCTCTCTTTTGTGTGCCATGAAAACCGCCCTGCCGGCCAGCGGCAGAGCGGTGCGAATGGGACGGATTGAACCGAATCAGGCAGCCTCTTCAGCCTCCGCTTCCTCCTCGACAACCAGCAGGGAGGGCACGAAGGGATCGAAGGAATGGGGATCCTTGGAGGTGTTGGTGCAGGAGATGACATACCACATCAGCTCGTCGAAGATGGTCTTCGCATCCTCAACTGCCTTCTGCTGAACGCCGATGGTGTAGTTGGTGATGTACGCCTTGGCGGCCTCGGGGTCGGTCTCATAGAGCTTCAGCGTCTCGGCCAGCACGTCGCCGTTCACGTCAACGAGCTGCTCTTCGACCTGATTCCAGTAGTCGCGGACGCCCTGGCCGTACCACTCGCGGTCCTGCTTCGCCAGAGCGGACAGGCGCTTGAACAGGTAGTGCGCGCAGTTCTCGTCGGGACCGTCCGTCTCGGGAACGTACTCGAACACGTCCGCCAGGTCGGTGACCAGGTTGGAGACGGGCAGATACACGGAGTGCTCCGCATCGGCGGTGCAGACCCAGGTGGTGATGGCCATCTCGGCGGGCAGATCGTCGTGGATTTCGATGACGCCGATGTTCATCTGGCGCTCGATGGCGATGACGCGGATGTCATATGCGTAGTCCTCGATGGTCTCGGGGCAATACTCGGTGCCCTCATAGCGGGCGCGGGTCATGTCGAACACGTCGTTCAGCGTGATGGGCGCGTCGGGCTGATAGAACAGATCGTAGTGGGTATCGGTGGCATACTCGCCGGCCGTGGAGGGCGCGAAGAGCACGTGGCCGTACCAGGTGCGCAGGTTGTTGCCATCGCGCAGCACGTTGCCGGAATAGGTGGCGAACAGATCCATGCTGCCGTCCTCGGTGTAGACCGCCAGGCCGGCCTCCTCGGGCATGGAGAACAGCTCGTCGGAGTACATCACGTCGTCGCTCTCGGGATCGACGGCCTGCAGCATGAACTGGTTGCCGAACACGGCGACGCAATCCTCGGGCATCTTGACCGCGCACCACTGATGGCCGGTGTAGGTCTCCATGTACCAGGCCTCATTCTGGTCGGCGATCAGAATGGTGTTCTGCTCGGCATTGCCGAACATATCGATGTAATCGGCCAGAACCTGAACGCCCTCGCGCGCAGAGGACGCGCACAGGGCGACCAGCGCACACAGGAACTGCTCGCTCAGGCCGTTCTTAACGGTGGGATCCAGCTCCTTCATCTCGTCGGTCACATAGCAGGTGATGGCGGCGGTGCATCCAACGCCCATTTCATTGGCGGTCGCGCCGTCCCAGATGCCGTAGGTGAAGGGAGTCGTGGTATACTTGTAAGTGGTATCGGGCAGCGGGAATTCCACGCCGTCGGCCACCTTGTAGGTGCGGCCGGGCTCGTCCTCAACGCGATCCATCACCCAGGTGACGCTCTGCGCCGTGGTCCAGGAGTCTACGGTATGGCCGATCATGGTCGTGCCATTGGCGCTGGCGCCCTTGCCAACATAGAATCCGGTGCAGGCGAATGCGCTCACGCTGCTCATCGCCAGCACGAGCGCAACGAAAAGGGTCACAAACTTTTTCATCTCTGGTTCCTCCATCTGTTTTTCCGTCGAACGACAGTAAGAATATCATAGTACCGTGGTAAACCAATGTCAACTCCTGTCGTCAAATCTCAATTATTTTCCACGATTTGCGCACACTAACTCCCTATTAGGATGTTCAAACCTCACAGTCCGCTTTATCCATTTTTCTCTTTTGCCGAGCGCCTGCAGGGAGCGGAGGGATTTCTCCGCCCCTACAAAAGCAGCTGCAGCGCGATGACCATGCCCGCCCCCGGCAGGCCGAGAAATCCGACGGCCATCGCCGTGAAGGGATTGATCTCCACCGAGAAGCCCACCAGCGAACCGAACGCATTCACCAGCCCCAACGCCAGCGCGCCCATGACGCATCCCGCCACCAGGCGCCACATGAACCGCATCGGCACCAGCAGCAGATACCCGATCAGGCACAGCAGCGCGAGTCCCACTGCAAAGGATGCCACCAACTCCCACGGAATTTGCATAGAAAAAAACACCTCCGCACTCTCATCGTATGCGAAGGCGTTGGAAAAATATGTCAAAGGATCAGCATGGCGTCGCCGAAGGAGAAGAAGCGGTACTCCCGCCGAACTGCTTCCTCATAGGCGGCGATGATGTGCTCCCGGTCGTACAGCGCGGAAACCAGCATCATCAGCGTGGAGCCGGGCAGATGGAAATTCGTGATCAGCGCATCCACCATCTGGTACTGATAGCCAGGGCGGATGAAGATCTTCGTCTCGCCCCGCTTCGGCATCAGCGCGCCGTTCTCGGCCGCAGACTCCAGCGTGCGCACGCTGGTGGTGCCCACGGCGATCACGCGGCCGCCGCGCTCCCGGGCGGCATTGATCCTCCGGGCCGCCTCCTCCGTCACCTCGAAGTACTCGGAGTGCATCTCGTGCTCCTCCACATTCTCCACCTTGACCGGGCGGAACGTGCCCAGGCCCACGTGCAGCAGCACGGGAACGACCTCGATCCCCTTTTCGCGAATGCGCTGGAGGAGCTCGGGCGTGAAGTGCAGGCCCGCAGTGGGCGCGGCAGCGGAGCCCTCCTGTTTGGCATAGACGGTCTGATAGCGCTCGCGATCCTGCAGCCGCTCATGGATGTACGGCGGCAGCGGCATCTCTCCCAGCGCGTCCAGCGTCTCCTCGAAAGAGCCCTCGCACTCGAAATCCACAATGCGGCCGCCCACATCGGTGGTCTCCACAATCCGGCCGCGAAGGCGTCCGCCGCCGAAGATCACCTCCGCGCCCGGCTTCAGCTTCTTGCCCGGCTTCACCAGCGTCTCCCAGCGCTTGGGGCCGAGCTGGCGCAGCAGCAGCACCTCGCACGCGCCGCCGGTGGGGCGCTCGCCGATCAGCCGCGCCGGGATGACACGGGTCTCGTTGATCACCAGCACGTCTCCGGGATTCAGATAATCGATCACATCGTAGAAGTGCCTGTGTTCGATTTCATGGGTGTCGCGGTGCAGCACCATCAGCCGGCTGTGGTCGCGGGGCTCCACCGGCGTCTGCGCGATGCGCTCCTCGGGCAGATCATACATAAAATCAGATAGCTTCATGTGTACTCCTTCAATGAATAATGTCAAATCTCCGCAGGACAGTCCGGCGCCGCTTCCACGAAGTGCTTCTCATACCGCTCCCAGTAGCCCCGATACACGCGATCCGTCCGGCCATCCAGGTTGATCTGGTACATGCGGAACGTCACCACGATGTCCTTGGGCATCCAGCGCTCCACATAGGAATAGCAATAGCGCAGGCCGCAGCGCCGCATTACCGCGCCGCTGCGGGGATTGTTCGCGTCGTGCGTGGCGGTCAGATAGGGCACGCCGTCTCTGCGCGCCTGATCGACCACCGCCTGCGCGGCCTCGGAGACAATTCCCCGGTGCCAGAATTCCCTTCGCAGACCGTAGCCCAGATCGAAGGGCTCCGCGCCGTCCACGCCCACATAGCCGATGGGAATGCCATCCTCCCGGAGACAGATGGCATACTGGCAGCCCTCCGGCTGCGCATAGCGGCTGCGGTAGAACGCCTCCGCCTCTGCCAGCGTCCTGATGGGGAACCAGGGGAGAAAGCGGTTGACCGCCTCGTCGCGATGAATCTCCAGAATCGCGGGGATGTCCTCCGGCGCAAACGGTCGGAGGATCAGCCGCGGTGTCTCCAGCGTCTTCACGCTGAGCATGCCCATTGGAGCGCCTCCTTTACAGCTGTCGGCTGACGAAATGGAAAATCTCACCGGGACCGCTCAGGATGTGCGGCATCAGCTCCGTGGGATAGACGGCCTTGCCCGGCAGCGCTTCGAGCGGCACCCAGCAGAAGTCCAGGTCGACGCGCTCGTTCCGGAGATCATCATAGCCGTGGAACACGCCCTCCAGGGGAATCTGTTCCGGGCGCTTCAGCGACACCTGATAGTACAGCGCGATCTGATGGCAGGGAAGCCCGCCCCAGGGGAAAAAGATCTCCCCCACGGCCAGAAGAGGGCCCACCCCCACGTCCGCATGCAGTTCCTCGCGGAACTCGCGCGCCAGCGTCTGTTTGGTGGACTCCATGGCAGCAACATGGCCGCCGATGATGGCATAGTCATCATCGGCGGGCTTTTGCAGCAAAATCCTGCCCTCGTGAATCAGAATTCCGCCCACGCGATAGAAAAAATCCAGCCGTCCTGCCTGAACAGGATATCCTTTTCCATGCTCACAGTTCCATCTTCACCTGACCGCTGCTGCCCGGCACAGTCTTCGGCGGCGTGATCCCCATGTGCTCATAGGCCGCATGGGTGCAGATGCGCCCGCGGGGCGTGCGCATCAGGAAACCCAGCTGCAGCAGGTACGGCTCGTAGACGTCCTCGATGGTGCTGGCGTCCTCGCCGGTGCTGGCCGCGAGCGTATCCAGCCCCACCGGGCCGCCGCCGAACTTCTGAATCATCGCGGACAGCATGGTGCGGTCGGTATGGTCGAGGCCCAGCTCGTCAATCTCCAGCATGTCCAGCGCCCGCTGCGCCACCTCCACGGTGATCCGCCCGTCGCCCTGAACCTCGGCAAAGTCGCGCACGCGGCGGATCAGCCGGTTGGCGATGCGGGGCGTGCCGCGGCTGCGGCTGGCGATTTCCAGCGCGCCGTCGTCGTCGCACTCGATCTTCAGAATCCTTGCGGAGCGCTTCACAATCACCGCCAGCTGCTCGGGGGAATACAGCTCCAGCCGGAAGCTGATGCCGAAGCGGTCGCGCAGCGGCGAGGTCAGCATGCCCTTGCGGGTCGTCGCGCCGATGAGCGTGAACTTCGGCAGATCCAGCCGGATCGACCGGGCCGACGGCCCCTTGCCGATCATGATGTCCAGCGCATAGTCCTCCATCGCGGGATAGAGCACCTCCTCGACGGTATGGCTCAGGCGATGGATTTCGTCGATGAACAGCACGTCGCCGGCGTTCAGATTCGTGAGAATCGACGCCAGATCTCCTGCGCGCTCGATGGCCGGGCCGGAGGTCACGCGGATGTTGTGCCCCATCTCCGAGGCGATGATGCCGGCCAGCGTGGTCTTGCCCAGGCCGGGCGGGCCATACAGCAGGATGTGATCCAGCGGCTCCCGGCGCGCAAGCGCCGCCTGCATGTAGACGCTCAGGCTCTTCTTCAATTTATCCTGACCGAAGTACTCGGCCAGCGTTCTGGGGCGAAGCGATTGCTCCGCATCCTCGTCCTCCTCCCGGAATCCGGTGGTAATGAGGCGATCCTCCTCCTGCATGGCTTCTCCCTCTCTTTCCTTTCGTCAAAATCAGCGGCGGCGCAGGCTCTTCACCAGATTCATCAGCGGCTGCACCCGAAGCGCGATGCAGCACAGCGCATACACGATCAGCGCCGCGCCCGCGCAGACCGCCAGCCGCAGGAACACCCGGCCGGTGCCCACCACATCGGGCACGAGGGCATTCATGCCAATGCAGACAAGGGCGCAGACGGCCGTTGCCGCAACAATCTTCACAAGCTCCTTCAGCACGCGCCTGAAGCCAATGTGGCCAAAGCGCTTTCTCAGCAGCGCGATCATCGCCGCGGTGCCCACATAGCCCGCGATGGACGTGGCCAGCGCAAGGCCGTTGGCGCCCATCAGCTGCCGCAGGATGAGATTGAGCACGATGTTCGTTGCCACCACCACGCACGACACGCGAAACGGCGTCTTTGTGTCCTTCAGCGCGTGGAACATGCGGCTCAGGAAGTCGCGCATGCCGAACGCGGGAATGCCCACCAGATAGAAGATCAGCAGTCCGGCGGTCACCTGCACGTCCTCCAGCGTAAACCTGCCGCGCATGTAAGCGAACTTGATCACGTCCTTCGACAGCACGACGCCGATCACCACCACCGGCAGCACCACCACGGACAGCTGCATCAGGCTGTCCAGCAGCATCCGCAGCGCGCCGCGCTCGTCGTGGTCGGCCACGTGCTTGCTCATCTTGGAGAACATGATCGTGGTCAGCGGAACGATCAGGATGCCCTGCAGGAACGTGATCAGGCGGTAGGACGAGGTCATCGCAGTCAGCGTGCCCTCCGCCAGCCCGGAAGCCAGCGCATGGTCGATCATGTGGTTCAGCTCGCTGATGCCCATGGAGAACATCGCCGGCAGCGCCAGCACCATCAGCCGGTGGAAGCGCTTGTCCTTGAAGTCCAGCACCGGCGAATAGTGGAACCAGCCGCGCATGAACGGAATCAGCACCACCAGCTGCAGCACATTCGCCGCAAACACGCCCCAGGCCACCGCCTCGATGCCATAGCTTTCCGAAAAGAGCACCGACGCTGTAATCACGCAGATGCTCAGCGGAAATCCGGTCAGCTGCGCGGCGATATAGCGCTCCATGGCATTGAGCAGGCTGGCCACCGAGATGGAGGTGACGTTGAACACCAGCGCCAGCAGCATAATCCGGGTCAGGCGCGCCGTCAGCGCCGCCTTCTCCGCCTCGAAGCCGCTGTACACCAGATGCACCAGCGGCCCTGCCAGCACGTACATCACCGCCGAAACCACCAGCGCCGCCAGCGCGAACAGGTTGATGGAATTGCTGGCGAAGTGGTTGGAGTGCGCCAGACTGTTCTGCTCCCGCTCCTCCACATACAGCGGAATCAGCGTCGCCGAGATGCAGGAATTGAACAGCAGCACCGGCAGATAGAACAGGCTGTACGCCGATACGTATGCGTCGTTTGCATAGGTCAGCCCGAAGTAGGCCGTGGTCACCATGTCGCGGGCAAAGCCCACCGCCTTGCTGAGGATGATCACCAGCGTTACCAGCATTGTGCTGTGAAAAATTTTCTCCTTGCGTGCCAAATGAAAAGCCTCCGATCCATATTCCATTTCAGTATACCATGGCAGGGTTAAAAACAATATCATTTTCGCAGGGAAAAATGCATTTGACCCTGCCACAGGCCTGTGATATAATGCTTTCGTACGGCGCTTGCGCCAATTTACGCAGGATGGAAGGTTCAATATGAATCAGGAAGAGTCTGAAAAGGTTTTATATTGTGCGATGTCCATCGGCGAACAGCTGCTGATGAGCGGCGCGGAGGTCAGCCGCGTGGAGGACACCATCCGCCGCATCTGCATGGCCTACGGCGCGACGCGGGTGGACGTATTTTCCATCACCTCCAGCATTGTCACCACCATGTTCCTTCCCGAACTCAAAAGCTGCACGCAGTCGCGCCGCGTCTCGTCCATGAAAAACGATTTCACCAAGCTCGACGCGCTGAACCAGCTCTCCCGATGGATCTGCACGGAGCTGCCCCAGCCGCAGGTCATTCTCGACAGACTGGACGGGATTCAGCGCGGCCCATCCTATGGCTTCGTCGTGCAGTTCCTGGTCTATGCGACGATCTCCGGCTCCTTCGCCGTGTTCTTCGGCGGCGACTGGCGCGATATGCTGGCGTCCGCCGTCATCGGCATCCTGCTGAAGTGTTTTGAATCGTTCGTCCGCAGGGGTTCGGTCAACGCGCTCTTCTCCGCGCTGCTCTGCTCCAGCGCCGGCGGCCTGCTGGCGCACCTCGCGGTCCGGCTTCACCTGGGCACGCACGCGGATCTGATCAGCATCGGCAACATCATGCTGTTCATTCCCGGCATCATGTTCACCAATTCGCTGCGCGATCTGTTTTCCGGCGACACCATCACCGGCCTGATCCGGTTTGCAGAATCGCTGCTGCTGGCCGTCATCGTTGCGCTGGGCTTCACCATTGCCGGATTTTTGTTCTAAAAGGAGGCTGGCGGCCATGAATCCTCTCATCCAACTGCCCGCAGCGCTGCTGGGCTCGCTGGGCTTCGGCGCGCTGTTCAACCTTCACGGCCGAAAGCTGGCCTTTGCCGCCCTGGGCGGACTGCTGTCCTGGAGCATCTACCTGCTCGTCGAGCGCTTTTCGGACATCCCCTATCTCTGCGCCTTCATCGCCTCCGTATCGCTGACGCTCTATGCGGAGGCCATGGCCCGCATCCACAAGACGCCGGTCACCGTCTTTCTGGTCACCGCCGCCATCCCGCTGATTCCCGGCGCGGGCCTGTACCGCTCCGCCAGCGCGCTCATGCTCAAGCAGATGGACACCTTTGCCGACCAGGGCCTCTATACGCTGCTGTTCGCCGCCAGCATGTCCGCCGGCGTCACGCTGACCACGCTGCTGTTCCAGCTCGCACTCACCGGCATGCGCCGCGGCAAATTCTCCTGAGCGGCGCGCCATCGGCGTTGGCATGGCGTTAATTTCACGCTTCACTCTTGCAAAGTGCGAAAGCTACCATTATAATAGAATGAAACCATTGTTTGCTCCTTAAGGAGGGAAAACCCATGAATCGCATCTACAACTTCGCCGCCGGCCCCTCGACCATGCCCCAGGAGGCGCTGGAGACCGCCGCGCGCGAGATGCTGTGCTACGGCAATACCGGCATGTCCGTGATGGAGATGAGCCATCGCTCGGGCATGTATCTGGAGATCTTCAATGAAACCGAGGCCCTGGTCCGCGAGCTGATGCACATCCCCGAGGACTACGCCGTGCTGTTCCTGCAGGGCGGCGCCACCGGCCAGTTCGCCGCCATCCCGCTGAACCTGCTCTCGTCCGGCGCGGACTACATCGACAGCGGCAACTTCGCCCACGGCGCGCTCGTCGAGGCGCAGAAGTACGGCCCGGTGCGCTGCGTGGCCTCCTCCCGCGAGGAAAACTACGTGCGCATCCCGAAGTGGAACGCCGCCGACTTCAACCCCGCCGCCGATTATCTTTACATCACCACCAACAACACCATCTTCGGCACCCGCTATGCCGAGCTGCCCGAGACCGGCAGCGTGCCGCTGGTGGCCGACATGTCCTCCAACATCCTCTCCGAGGTCTGCGACGTGCGCCGCTTCGGCGTGATCTATGCGGGCGCGCAGAAGAACATCGGTCCCGCCGGCCTGACGCTGGTGATCGTGCGCAAAGATCTGCTGGGCCGCGCCCGGAAGGACTGCCCGAAGGTCATGAACTGGTCGCTGATGGCGGACAACGGCTCCATGCTGAACACCCCGCCGACCTACGCCATCTACATGGCCGGCCTGTGCCTGAAGTGGCTGAAGAAGCAGGGCGGCGTCGAGGGCATCGAGCCGGTGAACATCGAAAAGGCGTCGATCCTCTACAATCTGCTGGACGACAGCGCCTTCTATCGCCCCACAGCCGAGCCCGCCTCCCGCAGCCGCATGAACGTGACCTTCACCACCCCCAGCGCCGAGCTGGACGCGAAGTTCGTGAAGGAAGCCGCCGCTGCCGGACTGGTCAACCTGAAGGGCCACCGCCTGGTGGGCGGCATCCGCGCCAGCATCTACAACGCCATGCCCATCGAGGGTGTGCGCGCGCTGGCGGAGTTCATGAAAAAATTCGAAATGGAGAACGCGCAATGAAATACAATGTTCAGACGCTGAATTCCATCTCCCCCGTCTACCACGGGACGCTGAAGGATGCGGAATACCTCGTCGGATCGAACGTGACCAATCCGGACGCCATCCTCGTCCGCAGCGCGGACATGCACGACTATGCCATCGGCGAAAACCTGCTGTGCGTGGGCCGCGCGGGCGCGGGCGTGAACAACATCCCGCTGGACCGCATGGCCGAGGCCGGCGTGGTGGTCTTCAACTCCCCCGGCGCCAATGCCAACGCCGTGAAAGAACTGGTGGTGGCCGGCCTGCTGCTGGCTTCCCGCAGGATCACCGACGGCGTGGAGTGGTGCAAGACCCTGAGCGACGAGCCGGAGCTTGAAAAGCTGGTGGAAAAGGGCAAGAGCCAGTTCGTCGGCCCTGAGCTGGCCGGCAAGACGCTGGGCGTGGTGGGCCTGGGCGCCATCGGCGTGCTGGTGGCCAACATGGGTGTCGCGCTGGGCATGGACGTGCTGGGCTATGACCCGTACATCTCCGTGGATCACGCCTGGAAGCTCTCCCGCTCCGTGGCCCACGTCACCGAGCTAAGCGAAATTCTCGGGCGCAGCGACTACGTCACCCTGCATGTACCCCTGACGGACTCCACCCGCGACATGGTCGACGCCACCGTGCTCAGCCGCATGAAGCCGGGCGCGGCGCTGCTGAACTTCTCCCGCGGCGGACTGGTGAACACCGCCGCCGTGGTGGACGCGCTGGAGCATGGCCGCCTGCGCACCTACGTCACCGACTTTCCCTGCCGCGAGCTCATCGGCGTGAAGAACGCCGTGCTCACGCCCCATCTGGGCGCGTCCACGCCCGAGAGCGAGGACAACTGCGTGCGCATGGTCGCCCGGCAGATCGACGATTATCTGAAGAACGGCTCCATCGTCAACGCCTGCAACTATCCCAACTGCCCGCTGGGCCCGGTGACCATCCCCCGCATCGCGATTTTGCACAAGAATGTGCCCAACGTCATCGGCTCCATCACCCAGCACCTGTCCGCCGAGGGTCTGAACATCGAAAACATGGTCAACCAGTCCCGCGGCGCGCTGGCCTATACCGTCGTGGACGTGAGCGCCCGCCCCACCGACGCGCTGATCGACAAGCTGCGCGGCCTGGATACCAGCTATCGCGTCCGCCTGCTGCTGCCCTGATTTCATCCCTTACGGAGGCCGCCTCTCATGAATACCGCACTGAAGAAGGCCCGCATCCTGCTGCCGGCCGCGAATGTTGAAAACGAAAAGTGGGCCGTGGTCGCCTGCGATCAGTTCACCGCCCAGCCCGAATACTGGGCTCAGGCCGACGCGCTGGTCGGCGACGCGCCCTCCACGCTGCGGCTGACGCTGCCGGAGGTCTATCTGAGCGAGCGCGAGTCCCGCACCCCCGCCATCCACGCCGCCATGCGGGACTATCTCGATCGCGGCGCGCTGACCGAGGCGGTGAACGGCTTTCTGCTGGTCGAGCGCATCACGCCCTCCGGCGTGCGCCCCGGCCTGATGGTCGCCCTCGACCTGAACTGCTACGACTATGCCGCCGGCTCGACCTCCCTCATCCGCGCCACGGAGGGCACCGTTCCCTCCCGCGTGCCGCCCCGGGCGAAAATCCGCGCGGGCGCGCCGCTGGAGCTGCCCCATGTGATGATGCTGATCGACGATCCCGGCAAGACCGTGATCGAGCCATTGTACGCCCGGCGCGGAGCGCTGCGCCCGCTGTATGATTTCGAACTGATGCTGGGCGGCGGTCATCTGCGCGGCTGGGCCGTGGAAAATGAGGATGCCGATGGGGTTTTCTCCGCCGTCGAAGGGCTCGCAGAGCGCTGCGATGGCCTGCTCTATGCCGTCGGCGACGGCAACCACTCCCTCGCCGCCGCGAAGCAGTGCTGGATGCAGCTGCGGGAGCAGCTGAGCGAGGCCGAGCGCGAGTCCCATCCCGCGCGCTATGCGCTGGTCGAGCTGGTCAATCTGAACTGTCCGGCGCTGGTGTTTGAGCCGATTCACCGCGTGCTGTTCAACGTGGACTCCGAAGATCTGCTTCAAAAGCTCCGCGCCTGTTTGAATGAAAACGGTGTGTCGGAAGGCGAGGGCGGCGACCTGATCGTCTTCGACCGGGAGCGCGAGCTTTCCTTCCGGATGGCCCAGCACCCGCTGCCGGTTCTTCAGCCCTTCCTGGACGGCTATCTCGCCGAACATCCTGAGGTTGAGATCGACTACATCCACGGCGACGCCGCGCTGCGCGAGCTGGTCGCCAACCATCCCCGCTCCATGGGCTTCATGCCCCGCGCCTTCGACAAGGCCGAGCTCTTCGGCGCCATCCGCCGCTGGGGCGCACTGCCGCGCAAGACCTTCTCCATGGGCGAAGCCACCGAAAAGCGCTATTACATGGAGGCGCGAAAAATCCTGTAAAGCAAACGATCCTCCCCGGTGCTCCCGGGAAGGATCGTTTTTCTATTCCTGTCTGGCCAGCAGAAACACCGTGGCCATGATGCACGCAAATCCGATCAGATCGATCCACTGAAACTCGGTGCCCAGCCAAAGCACGGAGAACAGCGTGGCCGAGACCGGCTCCACGCTGGCCAGCATGCTCGCGCGCACCGCGCCGATGTCGGCCACGCCCTGCAAATACAGCGTATAGCCCAGCACCGTGCCCATCACGACCACGCCGCCCACCGCCAGCCATCCGCCCACGTCCAGCGTCACGGGAATCGTCCACACCCGGATCGCGCTGCCGAACACCACGCCGCCCAGCAGCATCGCCCAGCCGGTGACGATCGTGCTGCCCCACCGGGGAATGATCCGCGCCGGAAGCAGCGTGTACAGCGCCAGGCTCACCGCCGACAGCAGCCCCCAGACCAGCCCTTCGCCCGAGAGCACCATGGTGCGCGGATTGCCGTGGGTTGCCAGCAGATAGGTGCCGCCCACCGCCAGCACAATGGCCGCAGATTCCCGCCCGTCGGGCAGCCTGCGCAGCTTCAGGCACATCAGCGCCATGATCAGCACCGGGCCCAGGTATTGCAGCACCGTCGCCGTGCCTGCGTTGGTGTAGACAATCGAGGTCAGATAGGCATACTGGCTGAACACCAGTCCCGCCAGCGCAAACACGACGAGCTGGAGCGCATCCCTGCCGCTCTTCAGAATGTCCGCCGCGCGCCTGCCCGAGCGCGCCAGATTCACTGCCGTCAGCAGCACACCCGCCGTCGTCATGCGCACCACCGTCAGCCAGGCGGAGTCCACCTGTCCATGGGAAAACAGATACTGTCCGCACGCGCCGGAAAAGCCCCAGAGGGCGCCGCCCGACAGCGTGCAGAGAATCCCCCTCGTGTTTTTGTTCATCGTCTCATTCTTTCGCTTCTGAGATTCTTTGCCGCAGCGCGGAGGGCCCCATCGCCGGTTCCATCCGCGCTGTTTTTTTCGCTACCGCACCTGGCCGCTGCCGTAGATGACGTACTTGTAGGTGGTCAGCTCCTCCAGACCCATCGGGCCGCGGGCATGCAGCTTCTGGGTGGAGATGCCCATTTCGCACCCCAGTCCGAACTCGCCGCCGTCGGTGAAGCGGGTGGAGCAGTTGACATACACCGCCGCGCTGTCCACGCCCGCGGTGAACGCCTGCTGCGCCGCCGCGTCGCGGGCGACAATGGCCTCGCTGTGGCCCGTGGAGTGGGCCGCGATATGAGCGATGGCCGCCTGCACGTCGCGGACCACCTTCACCGCAAGAATGTAGTCCAGAAACTCGGTGTCAAAGTCCGCCTCCCCGGCGGGCGTGCCCGGAATGATCTCCGCCGCGCGCGCATCCAGGCGCAGCTCTACGGGCGTTTTGCCCGCAGCGGCGCGGTCGTCCGTCAGCAGCCTGTGCAGCTTCGGCAGGAACGCCGCCGCGATGTCCTCATGCACCAGGCAGACCTCCTCGGCATTGCACACCGACGGGCGGCTGGTTTTGGCGTTCTCGATGATCCGCAGCGCCATGTCCTGATCCGCAGAAGCGTCCACGTAGACGTGGCAGATGCCCGTGCCGGTCTGTATGCAGGGAACCTTGGCGTTCTGGGTGCAGGCGCGAATCAGCCCCGCGCCGCCCCGGGGAATCAGCAGGTCGATGAGTCCCACCGCAGTCATCAGCTCGTTTGCGCTCTGGCGGGAGGTATCCTGCACCAGCTGCACCAGCGCCTCCGGCAGTCCCACCTGGGCGAGGCCCCTCTGCAGCGCCCGCACGATGGCGTTGGCCGACCGGAACGCCTCCTTGCCGCCGCGCAGGACGCAGGCATTTCCGCTCTTGACCGCCAGCGCCGCGGCGTCGCTGGTGACGTTGGGACGGCTCTCATAGATGATGGCGATCACGCCCATCGGCACGCCGGTCTTTTCAATCACCATGCCGTTGGGGCGCTCCACGCGGGAGATCACGCGGCCCACGGGATCGGGCAGCAGCGCCACCTGGCGCACGCCGTCGGCCATGCCCGCCACGCGCTCGGGCGTCAGGCGCAGGCGATCCAGCATCACCTCGGAGATATGATCCTTCGCAGCGTCGATGTCCTCCGCATTGGCGGCGAGAATTTCCGCCTGCGAGGCGATCAGCTGGTCCGCCATGGCGTTCAGCGCGGCGTTCTTCATCTGCGAATCTGCGGCGCTGAGCTTTGGCCAGGCCGCGCGGGCGGCCCTCATGATTTCCAATGTCGTCATGCCTTTACCCTCCCAATGAACCGCGTGCCCACCGGCTTGCCGTCCAGAATTTCATAGATGATTTCGGGGCGCTCGCCGTTGGCGATGACCATGTCGATGCCCGCGTCGGTGACGCGTTTCGCCGCGCGCAGCTTGGTGACCATTCCGCCGGTGCCCAGCGCGGAGCCCTCCCCGCCGGCCAGCGCCATCACCTCGGGCGTCAGCGCCTCCACCACGGGAATCAGCTTCGCCTGCGGATCGGTTCTCGGGTTCGCGGTGTACAGTCCGTCGATATCCGACAGCAGGATCAGCAGCCCGGCGTCCACGGTGGTGGCGACGATTGCGCCGAGGGTATCGTTGTCGCCGATGACGATCTCATCGGTGGCGACGGTGTCGTTTTCATTGATGACGGGCAGCGCACCCAGCTCCAGCAGGCGGAACATGGTATTGTGGAAGTGGGCGCGGCGGCCCTCGTCCTCCACGTCGCTGCCAGTGAGCAGCACCTGCGCCACCGTGTGGTTGTACTGGGCAAACAGCCGGTCATAGGTGTACATCAGCTCGCACTGGCCAACGGCTGCGGCGGCCTGCTTGGTGGGGATATCCGTGGGGCGCTTGCTCAGCGAGAGCTTGCCCACGCCCATGCCGATCGCGCCCGACGATACGAGAATCACCTCATGTCCGGCATTCTTGACGTCGCTGAGCACCTTGCACAGCGTCTCCACGCGGCGGATGTTCATCCGGCCCGTGCTGTGCGCCAGCGTGGACGTTCCCACTTTGACGACAATTCTCATGTTTCTCTCTCCTTATGCCACGCGCGCATCGCCGCGCCCGGCTGAATATCCGTTTCTCTTATGGAAATCCTAATTGCGCCTCAGTTCTCTGAGGCACTCAATGAATCAAAGGGGGAATTTCACGTGGCGCTCACTGAACTGCTTCAAAAGGATCCGGAAGCGATGGCGTTTTACCGCTCGCTGTACCCCTCGGTGCGCTCGGTCGTGGACCTGCACACCGAGGAGCTCGCCCGGAGCGAGGACCTCTATGCCCTCGCCAACAATGCCATGACCGAGGTTCTGCAGGTATACGGCGGCATCTACGACGACAGCACAAACCCGCCCGGCTGATATTTCGTCAGTCCGCAAAGCGATCCAGAATCCGCTGCCCCTCAATGGCGATGGCCTCGGCGTTGGGCGCCGGATAGTCCTTCGACATGGACTCCAGCGGCGTGCCGTTCAGTTCGGCCAGAAAGATCTGGATGCACGCGCTGTGCGTGACGACCAGCACATCCCCCTGGGCCTCCCGGAGAATGCCGAGCACCGCCCCGACAAACCGCGCCAGCACCTCGGCATAGGTCTCGCCGCCCGGCGGGCGGGTCTGCCTGCGGTGGGCATTCCAGACCGCATACAGCTCCGGCCAGCCCTCGGCGCTCTCCGGCCAGGTATGGCCCTCCCATTCGCCCAGGCCCATCTCCTGCAGTCCCGCGCGCGTCCGGCAATCGACGCCCAGGCGCCGGGCGACCAGCGCCGCCGTCTCCTTCGCGCGAAGCAATTCGCTGGTATACACGCGCACGATGGGTTCGCCGGCGAGCGCCTCCCCCAGCGCCCGGGCCTGCTGTACGCCCGCGGCGTTGAGGGGGATGTCGTTTCCGCCCTGGACCCACAGCCGGACGTTCCAGTCCGTCTGACCGTGCCTCGCAAACAGTACCCTCATATCGCGCCCTCGTTTCAGCCGTTGTTGATCTCGCAGAGCTCCAGCGCAGTATCCTGAATCAGCCGTTCAAACCGGGGCACATCCACCTCGTTGGACAGCATGCACACCACAAAGGGGCGCTTCGCGAAGATCACGCCCACATCGTGGGTGATCCCGTCGTCCTCTCCGGTCTTGTGCGCCAGCCGGATGCCCCGGCTGTGCAGATAGAACGGCAGCTTGCCGTTGAGGCGCTGATTCATCAGGATGTCCAGCATCCCGCGGTCCGCCTCGCCGCCCAGCAGCCCGTCCTGTGCCATCCGCGCCAGAAGCTCGCCGATTCCCCGCGCGGTGACGGTGTTTTCAATGCCCTGCCGGGACTTCTCCGCGTCGAACAGCTTTCTCCTCAGGCGGATTCCGGGAATCCCCAGCTCCGCCATGGTCTGGTTGACGCGGTCGATCCCAAGGCGATCGATCATCAGGTTCGTGGCGGTGTTGTCGCTCAGGATGATCATCAGCGTGATCAGATCCATCGCGCTCACCTTCAGCCCATCGTGCATGTAGGTCAGCGCGCCGCAGGAGGGCATCTTCGCCTCCGGGCGAATCTCGACCATCTCGCCCGGGTCCAGCGTTCCCGCCTGAATGCTGCGGAACGCCTCCACCATGATGGGAATCTTGATGACGCTGGCGGCCACCAGGGGCAGATCCGCCTGATACTCCACCGCTGTTTGGCCCAAAGGGCAATAATAAAAGCCAACTCGCCCCGGCATTTCCCGGATTCGCTCAAGACAGTTCATGGCCCATTCTCCTCATCCGTTCAGATATTCCAATCCCCGGAACACGTTCATGGCGCGAATGCCGGACAATCCGCCCAGCGACCGGGTGGACAGCACGGTGCCCGCCCGGAACAGCAGGCCCATGATGGGCAGGTCCTCCACCAGCTTCAGCTGAATCTGGCTGTACACCTGCTTCATGCTGGCTTCATCTGCCGCAATGGCCGTCTGTGAAACCAGCGCGGACATGGTCGCGTCGCTGTAATTGTTGAAGTTCAGATCGCCGCCCGATCCCAGCAGCTCCACCAGCACGGGCACTTCGCTGAGATTCACGCCGATGAGCGCCAGATCGTATTCCCCGTTCTTCAGCCGCTTCTTCAGTGCATCCCTTTCCAGCACCTCAACGGTGGTCTTCACGCCGACCGTGTTCAGATAGCCCGCGATCAGGTTCGCCGCATTTTCGCGGATCGAGGAGGTGGCGTCGTTGTAGGTGATGATGTTCATCGTCAGCTCCTGCCGCTTGATGCCCTCCAGCTTGTCCAGGATCATGTCGCCGGTCAGGTCCTTCCATCCGGCCTCATTGAGCAGCTGCAGCGCGCGCTCCGGGCTGTAATAGTACTGCGCGCTCTGACTTTCGTAGAGCCAGGTTCCCGGCAGAATGGGCACCTCGCTCTGGATGGCCATGTCCAGATAGGCGTTGCTCGCAATCACCGACCGGTCGATGGCGTACATCACCGCCTGCCGCACCTTGACATTGGACAGCTCGGAGCTGGAGCTCAGATTCGGCACCAGCATCTCATAGGTCGTGGTGCCGTAGTCCATCGACGTCAGGTTGGACAGCTTGCGGCAGATGGCCGCATTGCTGCTCCGCGTGGACAGCATCTCCACCCGGTTGGTCTGCAGGCCCTCGATTGCGCTGCCGGAGGAATCGTAGCGGCAGAAGGTGATGGAGTTCAGCGTGGGCGCCTGCTTCCACCACAGTGGGTTGGCCTCGATGCGCACGGCGCTGTCGATATCGTAGCGCACGTACCAGTACGGGCCGGTGCCGCGCGGCATGTCGTCGTACAGCGTGGACGTCTCGACCACCGGGAAGTTCATCGCGTAGAGCGTGATGTATCCGGCGTAGTTGCCCTCCACCGCCAGCGTGCGGTCGTCGATGGCCTGCATGCGGGAGACGAGCTGCTTCAGCCGGGCCGTATAGGGATTGTCGTCCTCGTCCATCGAGATGAACAGCTCATAGGTCGCCTGCACGTCGTAGGCCGTCAGCGCGACGCCATTGTGGAAGGTGATGCCGTTGCGCAGGGTGAACTTCCACAGCTTGCCCTGATGCTCCCAGTTGTCTGCCAGCATCGGCGAGGGCTTCTGATTTTCATCCAGCGCCACCAGCGGCTCGAACACCAGCTGGTTCAGGCTCACCAGATCCCACTCGTTGCACAGAAACGGATTCAGCTTCGCATTGGACTGCGCCACATAGCCAATCAGGAGATCGGCGTCGAACACGTCCATCTGCTGCTCCGCGGCCTCCTGCTCGACCTGCGCTTCGTCGATTGCGCTGAAATCGCCCGCCAGATCGCCGGCGAGCTCGCCCTCCTCCGCGACTGCCGCCGCAGTCAGCATCAGCGCCAGCAAAAGCGCCAGCATGGATCGAATCTTACGCATAGATCTTTTCATATTCCTCATAGTACTTCAATATTCGGCTCACATAGGTCCGGGTCGCGTCCGATGGAATGGTATCCAGCGTCTTGCCGTCGGCGCTGTACTCGGGGTTTTCCAGCCACTGATCCACCGTGCCCTGCCCCTGATGGTAGGCCGAGGAGGCGCAGCGCATGTCGCCGTCATAGCGGCGCATGAGAAATCCAAGATACCAGCAGCCATAGCGGATGTTGGTCTCCGGATCGAACAGGCAGCCCTCCGCGTAGGTCTCGTCGAACTTGCCGGAGATCCATTCCCCGGTGGACGGCAGCAGCTGCATCAGTCCCTGCGCGTTCACGCTGGAGACCGCCTCGGGGCGGTAGCTGGACTCCGCCAGGATCACCGACGCCACATAGGCCGGCTCCAGGTCGTTTTCCGCCGCATACTGCCGGATCAGCGCCTCATACTCCACCGGATAGGTGGTGATCGTCGTCCCGGGCTGGCGCTCCCACAGCAGCCACACGCCCAGTCCGCCGATGCCGAGCACCAGCACCGCGATCATCAGCGCCCCAACGATCTTCAGCCCTACGCGGGCGCGGCGCTGAGCGCGCCTCCTTCCCCGGTTCTGAGGCCGTCTTTGCGCGCTCCCGTTCCGCTGGGAAGTCCTGGGGCGGCCTGCCCCGGATTCACTGCGTCGTTCACCCATCTTTCTTTCGTTTGCCATTCGTTCCTCCCGGAATTCAGTCGAGTCGCTTGAGGAGCTGCTGATACAGCGCCGTCAGCTCCGATTGCGTGCGATCGATCGACCGATCTGTATTGATTGTTCTCGTCGCCTTCGCGCTGCGCTCCTCCGCGGACATCTGGCTGTCGATGCGCGCCTGCGCCTGTTCAGCCGTGAGCCCCCGGGACATCACGCGAATCAGCTGGGTCTCCGCGCCGGCCGTGACCGCCCAGGTCTCATCGCACAGCACGTCCATCCCCGTCTCAAACAGCAGCGGCACATCCAGCACCACCACCCGCTCGCCGCGCTCGCCGGCCTCCTGAATCTCCGACAGCACGCGCCGCTGCACCAGCGGATGGATGATTCCCTCCAACGCCCGGCGATGGGCCGCGGATTCGAACACGATCTGTCCCAGCGCGGCGCGGTCAAGGGAGCCGTCGGCATTGAACACGTCGTCGCCAAAGCGATCGCGAATGGCGGGCAGCGCCTCGCCGCCCGGCGCAGTCAGCTCGCGCGAAATCGCATCCGCATCCACATGGGCAGCGCCCAGGCCCTTCAGCCAGGCTGCCGCCATGGACTTCCCGCAGCCAATGCCGCCCGTCAGGCCCAGAATAAAGGGTTTATTTGCAAGCACGCCAGTCGCCTCCCGTGGATATGTCCGTCCTGAGCGGTACCTTCAGCGTCACAACATTCTCCATGCAATCCCTCAGCAGCGCCTGCACGGACTCCACCTCATTCGCCGGCGCCTCGATGATCAGTTCATCGTGCACCTGCAAAATGAGCTTTGCCTGCAGCCCCTGTTCCTTCAGCGCCTTTGCCACCGCGACCATCGCCAGCTTGATGATGTCTGCCGCAGTTCCCTGGATGGGGCTGTTCATCGCGCAGCGCTCGCCGAAGGCGCGCAGGTTGTAGTTCGAGCTGGTCAGCTCCGGCAGATACCGGCGGCGGCCCATCATGGTGGTGACGTATCCCTTCTCGCGCCCCTCGGCCACCGCGCCGTCCATGTAGCGCTTCACGCCGGGATAGCGCTCGAAGTAGCGCTCGATGAACGCCTTCGCCTCGGCACGGCTGACGGAGATGTTCTTCGCCAGCGTGAAATCGGAAATGCCGTAGACGATGCCGAAGTTGACCGCCTTGGAGGCCGATCGCATCGCGCCGGTCACGCTGTCCAGCGGCACACCGTAGACCTCCGCCGCCGTGCGCGCATGGATGTCCTGTCCCTCCCGGAAGGCCTCGCACATGGTCTCGTCGCCGGAGATGTGCGCCAGCACGCGAAGTTCAATCTGCGAATAGTCCGCGTCCACCAGCACGCAGCCCGGCTTTGCCACGAACGCCCGGCGAATCTCCCGGCCCAGCTCCGTGCGCACGGGGATGTTCTGCAGATTGGGCTCCGCAGAGCTGATGCGGCCCGTGGCCGTGGCCACCTGATCGAACCGGGTGTGGATGCGGCCGTTTGCGTCGCGCATCACCAGCAGCGACTCAATATAGGTCGATTCCAGCTTCTGATACTTCCGGTATTCCAGAATCTTTGCGCAGATGGGATAGTCCTCCGCCAGATGCTCCAGCACCTCCGCGCTGGTGGAATAGCCGCGGGAGGTCTTCTTCGGCGCGGGCAGTCCCATGCGATCGAACAGCATCTCGCCCAGCTGCTTCGGCGAATTCAGATTGATTCGCTCGCCCGCCAGCCCGGCAATCTCGTCCACCAGCTCGGCGATGCGCGCGCGGAAGGTCTTTCCCAGCTCCTCGAGCGCGTCCGCGTCCACCAGGAAGCCCTCGCGCTCCATGTCCCGCAGCACATAGGCCAGCGGCAGCTCCACATCGCGATAGATGCCCTCCAGATCATTCTCCTTCAGCTGCTCCTGCTGGCGCAGGCTCAGCTCCCGCAGCGCCGTGGCCGGGTGCTGGCCGAAGCCGTCCACGCCCTCCTCCTCGCACAGCGCTTCCGCCGCAAAGGACGGCCGCTGGGGATTGAGCGCATAGGCCGCGAGCATCACGTCCGCAATCGGGCCGCGAATCCGCTCCAGATCGACCGGAAGCGATTTGATGTCGTGCAATATCTTCCCGCAGTCCGCCTCCAGCAGCGGAAGCGCCGCCGACATGCACTCCTCTTCGGTCACGCCCGCCGACAGCAGATCTCCGCCCAGATGCACGCACAGCCGGGCGGTATCGGTGGCCACCGTGAAGTCCGCTCCAACGCACATCGCCGCCCATTGCGCCGACTTCGCCAGCGCCTCGCAGCGCGCGCGCAGCGCCTTTGCATCGGGAAGCTGCTCGATCTCCGGCAGATCCGTCCGGGGCGCGGGTTCCGCCGCGATTGTCTGCGGCGAGAAGCGCTTCGCCACCTCGGTCACGCGCTTGATGACGGCGTTCATCCGAAGCTCGCGCAAGCGCGGCAGTCCGCCGCCCACGTCGCCCAGCTTCAGATCGTCAAAGCGGAACGAAATCGGCGCGGCGCGGTCGATCGTCGCCAGCTCCTTGCTCAGCATGGCCAGATCGCGGTGCTCCATCAGCCGCTCGCGCAGCTTGCCCTTCTGCTCGGTCTCCGCGCGGCCGAGCACCTCCTCAAGGCATCCGTACTGCGCGATCAGCTTCAGCGCGGTCTTTTCGCCCACGCCCGGCACGCCGGGGATGTTGTCCGACGCATCGCCCATCAATCCCTTGACGTCGATGAGCTGCGCCGGCGCAAGGCCGTAGGTCTCTGCAATATATTCCGGCGTCACGCGCACGGTGTCGGTGATACCCTTCTTCGTATAGAGAATGGAGGTCATTTTGCCCACGAGCTGGAAGGAATCCCGATCGCCGGTGACCAGCACTGCCTCCCGGCCTTCCCGCTCGCACGCGGCAGAGACCGTTCCCAGAATGTCGTCGGCCTCATAGCCCTCCAGCTCCAGGATCGGGATGTGCATCAGGCCGATCAGCTCGCGAATGATCGGGTCCTGCGCGCGCAGCTCATCGGGCATGGGCTTGCGCGTGCCCTTGTAATCCGCATAGCGCTGATGGCGCAGCGTGGGCGCGTGCACATCGAAAGCCACCGCCAGGCACTCCGGCTGCTCCTCCTCGATGACCTTCATCAGCATCATCATAAAGCCGTGCACGGCGTTTGTCGGCGTGCCGTCCGGCGCGGTCATCGGCGCCTGCAGGCCGTGGAAGGCCCTGTACATCAGGCTGTATCCGTCCAGCAAAACGATCTTTCCGGCCATCGAATTGTCCTCCTTCATAACTACCCATTTTATTATACCAGATTCTATGCAAAAATACAAATAAACCCCTGTGTCGGGAATGTGAAAAAAGAAAATGGATATGGACAGTCTTGCCTGCGCATGGTATGATAAATAGGAGGATGCCCTCCATCCCGCAAAACTGCTGAGGTGAACTATGAAAAAGCTGAACATCATCCTGCTGGTCGTGCTCATTCTGCTGGTCGCCTTTGTGGCGTACTTCTTCATTGGCGGCACGCTGCAGGCGCAGCCCCAGGCGGCCACCGCCCCCGCCGCCGACCATCCCGAAGCCTTTGCTTCGATTCAAAACATCCTGTCCTCCGGCGCCGCGCCGAGGCAATTTGCGGAGCTTCCCGCCAGCGCCGACGGCTGCACGCTGGCAGACGTCACGATCACGCTGTCCAACTACGGCCTGTTCGACGCGGAGTGGATTGACGTCTCCGTGACCCCCGCCGACGGGGACATCGCCGTGTACTCGCTGACGGGCGAGGCCTCCTCCCTTCCCGCCCGCTCCACCGGCCAGATCAACCTGAAGCTGATCACCACCGCCGCTCCCGGCGTTCAGCGAACCGTGGAGATCCACTACTACATCTTCGGCATGCTGCGCTCCATCTCGCTGACGATTTGACGCGCGCCCTTTCCGACAGAACAGCTCCCGCAGGACATCGTCCCGCGGGAGCTGTTTTATGGAGTCACTCATTCATAAAAATGCGCTGCCGAACGCAATCGGTTCGGCAGCGCATTTCGCTTTGGAGCGCCGCGCGCGCAATTCTGCGGCGATCAGCCGTTGGCCGCGCCGGGCGTGGGCGTCGCCGTCGACCACGTGCCGTCGGCCGCCTTGGACCAGGCGGTGTCGCTCTTCATCAGGTCGAAATCCACGCGGTCGACCACCTGTCCCGTCGCATCGGCGAGCAGCACCGATTCGCCCTCGGAGCTCAGTCCGAAGTTGGCGTGGGGATTGCCTGCGTCGGCGCGGTCCAGTCCGGACGCGTAGATGATCCTGTACTCGCCCGGCTGCAGCACGAAGCCCTCGGGGATTCGCCACTTGGTCGGCTGGCCGACTGTGTCGGACGCGAACCAGCCGCTCAGGTCGATGGCCGCGCCGGTGGTATTGTGCAGCTCGAAATAGTCGTGGAACCCGCCGTTTTCGTCGGGAGCATATTTCGTGTTCGAGGAGACAACCTCGGTGATCTCCACGCCGGCATCGGTTCTCGCCTGGTGCAGCGCGGTATAGCTCTCGGCCGAATTGGACAGGCCCGGCGTGGCCATGCTGCTCACGGACCAGGTGGTCTCGTCCTGGCGCACATAGGCCATATCGGCCGTCATCGCGGGGAAGTTCACCGAATCCACCGCCGTGCCGGAGCCATTGAACAGCATCAGCGTGCCGCCCTGGGACGACAGCCGGAAGGGCGCATGATACGCCTTGCCTGCCTCCTGCTGGAGCGTGCTGTCCGCATAGACGATGGCGCACTCGCCGGGCTGCAGCGTGTGGTTCGGGAAGGTGAACACATTCGCGGAGTGCTCATTCTTGCCCAGCGAGTAGCCGGCCAGGTTGACCGCCTTGCCGCTCACATTGGCGACCTCAATCCAGTCCGCCGTCAGGCCATTGTCATCCACGGCGGTGCTGTCGTTGCTGCTCATCAGCTCGTTGATGCGGATCGGGCCGCTTCCGTGAATCTCGGACACAGCGGACGACGCCGTCACCGCGCCGTTATTCTGACCCACCGAGAATCCATTGGGCCAGATCAGCTGCGCCGCGACGCCGATGGCAATCAGCGCGATGGCAATGCCCGCCAGCCGGCCGAAGTCATACGGCAGCCGTCGGGGCGCTCTCGCCGGTCCCCGCTGCGGCACAGCGCTGCGCACAGGCGCGGCGGGCCTCGCCGGCGCGGCAGGTCTTGCCGGCGGATTCGGCCGGGTCTGCCCTGCGGGACCGCCCGTGACAGAGCGCACCCTCACGACAGGCCGCTGGGCCGGGCGATCGTACGGCTCCTGGCGGCGCTGCGGCATTCCACCCGGTCTGACCGGGCGCTTGTTTTGCGACACGGGATTCCCTCCTTATTCCCACGCGGGGCGATGCACTCGCGCCCGTGCGGGTTGATCCTTCGGAATGTGGATTACGCAGCCTCGCCCTGATAGGAGACCAGCGTCGCATCCTGCACGCCGGGAACGGAATGAATCTTGTTCAGCACGGCTTCGGGCTTGTCGAGGCGAACCTCATAGGTCATCTCGATGCCGGCGCTGGAGATGTTCTTGGACTTCAGCTTCTGAATGCGGATGCTGCCGACGAGCTGGGTGACCGGGCGCTCGGCCTCTTCGGTCATGCGCACCACCAGCAGATAGCTGTTCAGGCCCTTGGACTGGATGTTCACCAGCAGGGTGAGCAGCAGGGCGATGAACACCACGGAGAGCGCGGTGAGCAGATACTGGCCCGCGCCCAGCAGAATGCCCGTGGTCAGCGCCCAGAACATGTAAGCGGTATCCAGCGGATCCTTCACCGCCGTGCGGAAGCGGACGATGGACAGCGCGCCCACCATGCCCATGGACAGGGCAATGGAATTGCGGATGCACAGCACCACAGGCGTGGTGATCAGCGTCATCATGATCAGCGTCATGGCAAAATTGCTGGAATACATCACACCGCGATAATTGCGGCGGTAGACCCATGCGATTCCGTAGCCCAGCACTACGGCGAGAAGCATCGACACGATAATGGTCAGAATCGAAGAGACGCCCAGCGTCATGGAGCTGGTCAGATCGGCGGTCAGGTTGTTCATCGGTATTTCCTCCTCCATCATTATCGCTTCCACATTTCGGGAAGTTGTGCACAAAATATCAGTCGAAGCTGCCTCCGCCCAGCGGCTCAAAGCGGCGGCAAAGCACGTATTTCGAAACAGCGCTTCGCTCCGCCCGGATTCCGGTCAGCAGCTTGTGAATGTGATCGGGCAGATAGCTGTCGAACTTGACCTCGAGGATCTCCAGCTTTTCGTCCAGCGGACTGATCACGGGGATGTGCGGATTGAACAGGTCCGTGCTGCCCAGCCCCGACCTGAGCTTCAGGTCAAACGTGATGCGCACGTTCTCCGCCGGGTGCAGATAGGCCTCCCGCTCGTAATCCACAATCACGCTGGGCCGGAGCAGCTTTGTGCGCATCTGCACGAACATGTCCTGCAGCAGCGGGTTGCTGGACCGGTACAGCCCCCGGGGATCGCCCGCGATCATCTGCTCGCAGAGCCTGCGGGTAATCTGCACGGAGGACTTCTGGATCAGGTCGCCCAGCTTGCGCTTGCGCTCCAGGAAGATCTCCTCATCGGAATAGCGGTAGATGCGGATGCGGTACTTGTCGCGGTGCATCACGCCGCCCACCTTGTCGAAATACGCGCTGTCGTCGATATCGTCGAAGTAGAGCGATCGTATGGCGTAGGGGCGGCCGCCGCGGCAATGGGAATCCAGCTTCATGCCCCTTCGCAGCTGAATGCGCAGCGCCTCGACCTCGGCGGGATGAATGAAGTATTTCAGTTCATGCCGCGCGGGCAGTTCGGCTCTCTTCTGCTGCAAGCTCTTTCCCCCTTCATTACGCGCCATAGTTCTGTGCCACCTCCAGCGCCTCGCCAAAGTATTTGTACATTTCTTCCGTGCTCATCTTCAGGTATTCCGTGGTGCTGAAGTACTTCAGCAGCTTCATCGGGCGCTCCACCGCGTAGTTGATCAGGAACTTGAGCTCCTTCTGGTATTTCTCCGCCGACGTGTTCCAGCGCGCCAGCTGTTCGGGCAGCAGCGGCTCGAGGATTTCATAGCGCTCGCGGATCATCCTGACGACGTTTTCGGAGGAGAACGTCGTCGCCATCTCCTGGCCCATGTGGGTCAGGAACTCGTCGCGGAAGCGCGGATTCTTCATGCACGCGATGAACAGCGTGTTGTCCGTGCGCGAGTTGGCGCCCATGCCGCCCGGCGTCAGCCAGCGGTTGATGGAGTTGGTGTCCGTGGTAAACGCCCAGTCGAAGTCGAACAGCACCCAGCGCCACTTGCCGTCGGCGTTGGCGTTGCGATAGCGCTTGACGTTGAGCGTGTCGGTATTGCCCGTGAAGATCTCGACGGCCATGTACTCAATGAAATTCTGAATGTCGATGGCCTGGTCCAGATTCTCATAGAACGCATCGGTGGTGGGATCTGCCTTCTTCACCGCCGCGAGCAGCGCGGCGAAGGTCTCGTTGGAGCCCTGCATGGTGTTGGTGTTGGCCTTCACCAGGTCGATGTCGTCCTCGTCCCCCTCCCAGCCCTCAAACTGGCAGATTGACTCAGGATTGATGCGCTCGCGGATGTTGTACTGCCCCCAGTACTGGCCATCCAGATAGAGCACGCAGATCTCCGTCTCCTGATACAGCACCGACGTGTCCGCCGCCAGCGCGCTGAGGATGGAGTCGCGCATGCGGGTCTTGTCGGTATCCTGGCCGGAGGAGCGCAGAATGAACGACTGATACTCGGTATAATCGCGGTTGGAGAACAGCGCGATGGGGAAGCGGCTGGAGCCGTACCGGGTGCGGGCAATCACCTTGAATGCCTGCTGGTATTCCGCGCGGCTGTACTGTCCGTGCAGCTTGATGCCGCAGCCCTGCGAGAGCAGCTCGCTTCCGTCCCCGCCGTAGATTTCCACATGGGCCTCGCGCTCCCAGTCCTGCCAGAAGTTCGCGCCTGTATAGGGATAGTCGCTGGAGGCGTTCGGCCCCTTGACCATGATGCCCGTCTCCTCACTGGTCAGGTTCGCGGGATCGGACACGAGCGAGACGACGTAGACGCCATTGCCGTTGTTGACGTCATAGAGATAGCTCTGGGTATCCATAAAGGACTCCAGATAGTTGTCCGCATACACGCGGGTGCGCAGGATGGTGGTGGACGAAATCTCGATCGGGCCGGTGTACAGCGTATCCGATTCGTCCGGATCGCTGGAATCCAGCGTATAGTAGATGCGCGCATTCGGCACCGCGCTGGTGATCTCCACCGAAACCGTCTCGCCGGTGGTAAACATGCCGCCGCGGACGGAATAGGTGGGCGCAGGCGCCTTGCCCATATAGGCCGCGCCGTCGTTGCGGGCCAGGGGCGTCGCCAGAGAGAAGAACCGCAGGCCGCCAACGCCTTCCACGCGCCCGTAGGTCACGCCTTCATACTGCTGCGGCACATGGATCCGGTCGACGATGGTCCCGTCGGGATAGCTGAGCGTCAGCGAATAGCCGCCGTCCGCAGACAGGCTGAAATTCGTGTAGATCTTGCCGCCCTCCACCTTGTCCTCGCCGGAGCAGAACACCGCGGCGTACTGGCCGGGCTGAAGGACGGTGCCCTCCGGGAACTGCCACTTGCGGGGCCGGGAGGCGTTGTCGGACAGGCCCCAGCCGGACAAATCGACAGCCGTCGAGCCCGAATTGTACAGTTCAATCCAGTCCGGCGTGCTGCCGGAGGCCGCTGCGGCGATCTCGTTGATGATCACGCCTTCGGAATTGTACTGCCGTATGCTCTCTCCCGCCGTCGCCGCGCTCTCCAGCGTATTGGCCATGCCCGGTGTGGGCGCAGAGCTGAGCGTCCAGCTGTTGTCGACCAGCGAATAGGCCTGATCGGTCTCCAGCGCAGGCACCTCAACCATCGAGGCCGTTTTTCCATCGCTGCGGGTCAGAATGACCTGTGTGCCGTCGCCGTTCAAGCGGAAGCTGGCGTGCAGATGGGCGGGATCCTTCCGGTCATAGCCGGAACAGTGAACGATCAGACTGCCGCCGGCGGGAATGGAGACCTCCGGAAACTGCCAGCGGGCGACGTTCGCAAGGTCGTCGCTCAAAAACCAGCCCTTCAGGCTGATCTCCGCATCACTGACATTGGTCAGCTCCACATAATCATAGTACTCGCCGTTTTCATCGGCCGCATAGGTCGCGTTTCGCGACATGACCTCCGCAATGACAACTCCGCTGTCCTCAATCGTCAGTTCAGCGGTCTGGGTCGCAGCCGACTCCGCCACGCGATTGGCCTCGCCCGGCGTCGACGCAAAGCTGGTCTGCCATTCGCCCGCGCCGTCCCGGCAATAGACCTGATCCGCCTCCAGCGGGGGCGTCTGAATGGAATCCACCGCCTGTCCTGCGGCGTTCAGCAGCGTCAGTGTTTCTCCGGAGGAGGCGATTTTGAACGGCAGGTGGATCTCGCCGTCCTTCGAAGCGTCCTTTCCGTCGGCATAGACCACCAGATATCCGCCCGCCGCAATCGTCGTGCCCGAGAAGCGGTACATCTGCGTCGGATCGCCGTTGGTCATGATCACGTAGCCCGAAAGCGATGCGTCCGCGCTTCCCGTGTTTTCCAGCTCGATCCAGTCCGGCAGCGAGCCATCCGCGCGCATCAGTGCGGACGCGTTTGACGCCATCACCTCGCTGAAGCGAACCGGGCTCTCTGCAGTCACCGTGGTATTGTAGCCCGCGCTCGCGGACACACCGCCCGGGTTCTGCGCCGCCAAAACGCACAGCAGCGCGATCAGAACTCCGGCTGCCGCGAGCAATCCCAGACCGATCGCGCTTTCCCGGATTCCCACCCGGTGTTTCTTCTTCTTAGCCACTCTGTGCCTCCATTCAGGCGATTACTACCCCTATGATTGCATATATCAATATAATACACCGCAAAACGCGCCAAATGTAGTCAATTTTCCAATATCTATCTGAATATTTTGTAAAATCGCCCTCACCGGAAGTGAAAAGCGCCCGTCGCCAGCCTCTGCGCCTCCTCTTCTCCCGCTGGCGCACAAAAAACGCCGCTCGTCGATGGACGAGCGGCGTCGGCAGAATCACTTGGCGAAGTCCACCGCGCGGGTTTCGCGGATGACGTTGACCTTGATCTGTCCGGGATACTCCATTTCCTTCTCGATGCGCTTGACGATCTCCTTGGCCAGGATGAGCGTGCCAGCGTCGTTGACGTCCTCCGGCTTGACGATGATGCGAACCTCGCGGCCGGACTGGATGGCGTAGCAGGTCTCCACGCCGTCGAAGGAGTAGGCGATGGATTCCAGCTTCTCGAGCCGCTTGATGTAGTTCTCCAGCGACTCTCTGCGCGCGCCGGGACGGGCGGCGGAGATGGCGTCGGCCGCCTGAACCAGGACGGCTTCCACCGACTTCTGCTCCACGTCGTTGTGATGCGCGGCGATGGCGTTGACCACCAGATCGTTCTCGCGGAACTTCTTCGCCAGCTCGGCGCCGATGGTCACGTGAGTGCCCTCGACCTCGTGGTCGATGGCCTTGCCGATGTCATGCAGCAGGCCCGCGCGCTTGGCCAGCTGAACGTCCGCGCCCAGCTCTGCGGCCATGACGCCCGCCAGATGGCTGACCTCGATGGAGTGGCGAAGCACGTTCTGGCCGTAGCTGGTGCGGTAGCGCATGCGTCCCAGCAGCTTGACCAGCTCGGGATGGATGCCGTGCAGATTCGTCTCGAAGATGGCCTGTTCGCCGGCTTCGCGGATCTGCTGGTCGACTTCCTTCTTGGCCTTCTCGACCATCTCCTCGATGCGGGCGGGATGGATGCGTCCATCCATGATCAGCTTCTCGAGGGCGATGCGGGCGACCTCGCGGCGCACCGGGTCGAAGGCGGAAATGATGACGGCCTCGGGCGTGTCGTCGATGATCAGATCGACGCCGGTCGCCGTCTCGAGGGTGCGGATGTTGCGGCCCTCGCGGCCGATGATGCGGCCCTTCATGTCGTCGTTGGGGAGCGCCACGACGGAGACGGTGGTCTCGGCGACGTGGTCAGCGGCGCACTTCTGAATCGCCAGGGAGATCAGGCTGCGCGCCTTCTTGTCCGCCTCTTCCTTGGCGCGGGCTTCGATCTCCCGGACCATGACGGCGGCGTCGTGATAGGCTTCCTTCTGAACGCGGTCGATCAGAATGCCCTTGGCCTCATCGGAGGTCATGCCTGCGATGCGCTCCAGTTCGCCCTGCTGCTTCGCGTGCATGGCGTTGGCTTCCGCTTCGACGCGCTCAACCTCGCGGTATTTCTCGTTCAGTGCTTCTTCTCTGGCTTCCAGATTGCTCTGTTTCTTATCGTATGCTTCTTCGCGCTGGTTCACCCTGCGCTCAAGCCGCGTCACTTCACTGCGGCGGTCACGAACTTCCTTATCAAGCTCCGACTTCAAGCGGATGACCTCTTCCTTGGCGCTGAGCAGGATTTCCTTTTTTTGATCCTCCGCCTTGCGCGTCGCATCCTCGACCAGATTCTTTGCCATTTCCTCGCTCTGGCCGATTTTCTTTTCGATCACGTTCTTGCGGTACACATATCCTGCCAACACACCAACCACCAGCGCAACCACAGCCGTGATTGCGTAAAACAAGTTATCGTCCCCCTTCTCCTCATCAAATTTTGAATTTCCGAAAGCGAATGAACTTCGCCCGCATTGGCATGCGCATAACGATTCATATGCAAAGTGCATGGCTAACAGACTTATTTTATACTGTACGCCCTATAATGTCAAGCAAAAAAACGTTACCTTTACATCTTTCGCCGCACCTGTGCCGCGAATCCCTTGCCAATTCCATGCCCAGCCTGTATAATAAACTGGTAATTGAGCGCCCCCGCTGCGGGCTTTGAAAGGAATCGGATTATGAACGAGATGCTTCTGACGGCCCTTCGCGCCATCCTGCTGTGCCTGTCGTTTTTCGGGCTGTGCGCGACTGTGCGCAACTCGCTGAAACTGAACCGCTTTATCGTGCCCGCCTTCGCGGCCTGCACGATCATCTGCGTGCTGATGTTCGCCGGCATGCTGCATGTGCTGAAATACGGCTTTTATCTGCTGTACTTCGGCGGCTTTGCCGGTCTGATCTATACCTATATTGTCCGCAGGGTCCGGCCGGACTGGCTGCTGATCGGCCTGTTCGCGGTCTTCGCGGGATATCTGGCCTGGCGGATGGGCCCGACCCACTTGAATGAGTGGGACGATCTGTCCCACTGGGGGCTGGTCGCCCGCCACCTGCTGCGCGCGGACGCCTTCCCGGACGCTTCGACGACCACTGTCACCTTCCAGTCCTATCCGTTGGGATCGGCCTGCTTCATCTATTATGTCGGCCGCACGGTGTGCAATACAGAGGGACTCTATCTGTTTGCGCAAAACCTCCTCTGCGGGCTTCTGTTCACGCCCGTGCTGGCCCATATCCGCGGAAACCGCCGTTATCTCTATCCTGCGGCCGGCCTTCTGTTCGTCCTGCTGTTCCGCTTCAACCATGCCATGGACACCCTGTTCGTGGACTGGCAGCTGAGCTTTCTGGGCATCGGCGCCGCAGCCTCGGTGCTTTACTACAAAGACGATCTGCGCAAGGCAGTGCTGGCCGGCATGCCCTGCATCATCGCCGTGGTCTTTCTGAAGAACAGCGGCCTGTTCTTCTCGGCGGCCACGGCTGCGCTGCTGGCCTGGGTCGCGCACCGCAACGGCCGTTCGCGGGGGCGCGCGGCGGGCGTGCTGCTGGCGAGCATTCTCGCGGCGGCCGCGGCCTATCTGCTGTGGACGGTGCATGTGCGGCTGGACTTCGTCGACGGCATGTCCACGAAGCACGCCGTTTCCATTTCCCAATATGCGAGCAATCTGAACTCCAAGGGCCTGATTACGGTTCTGCGCATCGTCAAGCGCATGCTGCTCGCGCTGATTCACCCCTATTTCTTCCAGGTGTTCTCCGCGCTGTTCATGGTCGCCGCCTTCGCCCTGAACCGGCTGGCGTGCCGCTTCCGCCCGGAGCTGCAGTCTCTGCGCCGCCCGACCGCCCACGGCCTTTGGGCCTGCGTTGCGGCCTACGCCGTCTGGCACTTCATGGTATTCCTCATGTACGTGTTCTCCATGTCCACCGCGGAGGCCCTGCGGCTCGCGTCCTACTGGCGCTACAGCACCACCGGCCTGCTTTACATGATGGGCTGCGCCGCCATCCTGCTGTTCGACCTCCTCAGCCGGCCGGAGCTACGCCCGGCCAGGTGGGTGAAATTCGCATGCATCGGCACGGCGGTGGTCTGTGCAGCCGTCGCGCCGATTCTCGCCGTGTCTGAATTCGACATGGTAGAATTGCGCGCCTACTATCCCGCCTTTGTTCAGCGCGAAACGGAATACAACCCGCTGCGCGCCGGCACGCTGAAGGCCAAGGAGGCCTATGACCTCCCGGAAGACGGCAGCTATCTGATCTACGCCGGAGGAGACATCATCGGCGCCGCTGCAAACGCCTATTACCGCGCCGTCAAGTACGACCTGAACAGTCTGAACATCGACATCATCGCCCGCATCATCGACGACAAGGAGACGAATGCCGAATACACGATCAAATCCGACGAGGTCAGCGGCACCTTCGATTCCCCCATCGATTTCCTGGAAAGCCATCTGGACAATTACGATGCTTTTCTGATCCTGTTCGAGGACGAGCGGTTTGAAACGGATGTCGCGGACTTTCTGAGCGCCTGGACCGGCGATACGCCCGTCCTCTTCATCTATCGCTGAACGAATCCAATCCGCTTCTTCGCGGGCTGCCGCTTTGCCTGTCCTTCTTTGGACTGTGCGCGGCACGCTGAAGCGGAACCGGTTCAGCCCGCCCGGCTTTGCCCGATTGATCGATACCTGTTTGATCCGCCCGGGCTGGCTGCTGATCGGCCTGTTTGCGGTCCTCGCGCTGTTTCCGGTCTGGCGGTTTCGCGCATCCAGGGCACGCTCCGCGCCAAATCCGCCGGCGAACTGCCGGACAAGCAGCTCGACGGCTGCGACGCGATCATCCTGATGGCGGAGAACGCCGAACTGGAGGCCGCGCTGAGCGAACTGCTGGCCGGCAGCAAAGCCGACATTCCCATCATTCGCACCTATACATAAAGCGATCGCCTGCGGAGCATCCTCCGCAGGCGATCATTTTTTCCGCGCGTTCGCGTACCGGAGGCTCCTCCGCTCCGCTTCGAACACATAATAGCCGTCGACCTCGCGCACGCGCACGCCGCCGAACACGGCCTTCAGCTTGTTGCGGTACCAGTCCAGCCGCTTGGTGACCATCACCATCCGGCCGCCGAGCTTCAGGCGGTTGAAGCCCTTTTCGATGAACCGCTTCGCCACGGCAAAGTCACTCTGGTAGGGCGGGTTGCTGAGGATCAGGTCGAAGCCCGACTCGTCCACGGCTTCAAAGCCGTCGGACAGCACAATTTTCACGCCTTCCACGCCGTTGAGCGCCGCGTTTTCCCGGGCGGCTTCGACGGCGCCCTCGTCCGCGTCCGACATCACCACATTCTCCGCGCCGCACTTCTTCGCCGCCGCGATGCCCACCACGCCGCAGCCGCAGCCCAGATCCATCACCCGCATGCCCGGCCGAAGCTCCACCGTGGAAAGCATCGTCAGCGTGCCGCGGTCCACATGCTGCGGAGAAAACAGCCCCGGCTGCGTCCGGAGGGTCAGCTGTTCGCCCAGCACCTCGGCTTTGATCGTCATGTTCAATTCCTCCCTTGCAACGCCATTATAGCACACCTGCGCAGCAGACAAAAGTATAATTCTCGAAAGTTGGGAAAAGCTGTTGATGTTGGCAATGCTTCGCCGGAGAGGAGGATGCCCATGGCGCTGCCGATGGTCACCGCCGCCGTGGCGCTTTTCTACCTCAGCGCGATTCCCATTCACGCCGCCGTGTGCCTGCGGCTGGGGGCGAACGCCGGGTTCGGGCTCGGCGTGTCGCCCTTCGAGGCGCGGTTTGCGCTCCAAAGAGCGCTGCATCAGCAGGGCAGCGGCGGAAAACTCCCTCATTTCTGGAAAAAAATCTCCTGGCAGGACGCGCTGTCGGGCGCGCTGCGGGCCCTTCGATATGCCTCCGCCCACGTCAAGATCGAGCGCATCCGCCTGGACGGCACGTTCGCCTCGGACGACGCCGCGCTGACCGCGCTGGTCTGCGGCGGCACAACGGCTCTCGGCGGCGCGCTGGGCTGCGTCCTCGGGCGCGAGGTCCGCTTCAACCTGCGGCCGGACTTTTCCGGCGGCCCGATGCGGGTGGATCTGACGGGAATGATCTCGATGCGCGTCGGGCATATTATGCTTGCTGCGCTGCTCGGAGCGCTCCAATATGGATCGAGGAGGTTGAAAGAATGGACAAGCATCCCATTGAAAGCATCATGACCACGACAATGGAAAACATCCGCGACATGATCGACGTCAACACCGTCATCGGCGACGCCATTCCCACGGCCGACGGCTGCACCGTCATTCCGATTTCCCGCGTGAGCTTCGGCTTCGTGGCGGGCGGCGGCGAGTACACCGTGCCGTCCCACGGCCGCGCGGACGCCGGTCAGCCCCAGAAGGATCTGCCCTTTGCCGGCGGCACCGGCGCGGGCGTCACCGTACAGCCGCTGGGCTTCCTGGTCACCGGACCGGATCAGGTGCGCCTGCTGCCCGCCCAGCCCTACGCGCCCATCGACCGCATCATCGAGCTGATGCCCCAGGCCATGTGCGAAATCAAGAACGCGCTGTGTGCCTGCGTGAACAAGAAGAAGGACGAAGCACAGCCCCAGCCGCCCCAGCCCGCGCCCGCCAACTGACGCATGAACAGATCCCTCCCGCGCATATGCTTGCCAGGGAGGGATTTGTTCATGCAGCCGACTTTGGCCATCACCGTGCCCGCACCGGGCATGATTTTCATCAACGGGCGCTTTCTGGGCGAAGCCGCGCCCGACGCGCCGCTGATTGCGCCGGTGCACAGCTTCGGCGCAGTCTATCTGGAATACCGGCCGCTGGAGCCGGGCTGGCTTTCGATGGCGCGAAAGCTGGTGCTGTCCGCCGGAAAGCCGCTGAGCGACGTTCTCGCAGAGGACGTATTCGCCGTCTGCTGGCCGGGCGGCATTACGGAAGTGGAGCTCGCGCCCCCTCAGCGCCGGGAAGACGCCGCCGAAGCGCTGACCCTGGACGGGCTGAACGGCAGAATCGTCCGCGGCGAGCACAGCCGCATTGAGCTGAACGGCCTGAGCTGTCCGTTTCCGGAAAACGGACAGTCGCCGGAGCTGCGCAGGCTGAACGGCTGCATTGCGCTCATGGGCGCTGCGGGAGACGGCCGCTATCTGCTCACCTTCTCCCCGGACCTGACCCGGCAGACGGGCTCTCTGCAGGCCGACCGGCTGGAATTTGAGTCCGACAGCCTGCTGAAGGCGATGACCCTGCGCCGCGACGTGGCCGGGCACGCCGCGCTGGAGCGCTGGCAGATCGACGCCTCCGGGCTCCGCCTGATCTCCTCCGAGCCCGTTTGGGAGGACGGCGCTCCCCGCGCGCCCTCGACGCCGGAAGAAGCCGCCCGCGCTGCGGCGGAGGCCGCGCTGCTCGGCCGGTTCGACGAGGCGGACGCCCACCTTTCCCCCGCGCTGCGCGCCCGCCGTCCTCTGGACCTGATCGGCGAGCTCTGCGCGCTGTGCCTGCCAATGAAATATTCACCGCCCACCGGCCGGCCCTGCGTCGGCCTGCTGCACGTGGACAGCGGCAGCTGCGCCACCGTGATCCCCATGTACTATCAGGCGGAGCAAGCCGGCGGCCGCTGGCTGCTGACCGCGCTCTCCATCGAGGCGCAGTAAATGTTCCTGAAAAAAATCGCCCCCGCTCCCGGACACTGCCTGGGAGCGGGGGCGATTTGTCAATGCCTGTCAAGGCGGACTGGCCGGGCGCATATCCTCAGAGTGAAGCTCCGCGTTCGATCCAGTACCGCTCCAGATTCACGCCCTCACCGGGCTCGAACACCGTGGACTCGTACACGCCGCCGTTGGCGAGGATGGTCCGGCGGCTGCCCTCGTTGGTGTCAATGCAGGTGACGAGCACCCGCTCCAGCCCCAGCTTCCAGCAGCGGGGCAGCGCTTCCCTCAGCATCCAGGCGGCATAGCCCTTCCGTCGCTCGTCGGGGCGCACCGAATAGCCGATGTGGCCCGCATACCGCTCGAGAAAATCATTGAAGCGATGCCGGATCTGGATCATGCCCACGATGCGGCCATCAGATTTTCGCACGCAGACGTACTGCGTGCTGGGCACCCAGTTTCCGGGCACGGTGGCGGGATCCGCGAGCAGCGCGTTGAATTCCAGCCAATCCCGCGGATCGGCGTGCCGGCGGAGCGAGCCGCAGCCATCCATGGAATCCCCCGCGTCCAGAAACGCCTGCCGATAGGAGATGATCTCCGGCGCCATGGAAATCTCCGGCAGAACCAGTTCAAGTGCATCCATCCGAATCCCTCCTGTTTTTTCATTCATTATATTCATCTGCGGCGCATCCGTCCATCCCTTCCCCAGCTTTCGGCAATATTTTACGCAATTTCACCTATACAGGCAAATATTGCGTGTTATAATGTTTGACATACAACAGTTAGCCAGTTGTCAATATTAAGAATCTTTATAAGGAGAACGAATATGAACAACAGGCATGCGGCATTGCTGGACATCATGTGCCTGGCAAACTGCCTCTCCCGGGAGCTGGGCGCCCTGAATGCGGAGCGCAGCAGCGCGGGCATCTCCCGCGTGAACGCGCAGATTCTCGAATACCTGGTCTCCCACGAGGAGTGCGACGTGTTTCAAAAGGACATCGAGGAGGAATTCTCCATCCGCCGGAGCACCGTCTCAAAGGTTGTGCGCCTGATGGAGATGAAGGGCCTGATTCAGCGCGAAGCCGTCGCGCAGGACGCGCGTCTGAAGCGGCTGATGCTCACCGACCGGGCGCGGGAAATCCACAGAGTCGCCTCCGGAGAATTTGCCGCCTTTGAAGAACGCGCCACCAAGTCGCTCTCCGACGGAGAGGTTCAAACCCTGCGGACGCTGCTGGAAAAGATCAGCTGCTCCCTGAAACCTGACAATAACGAGGGAAACGTATGAGAATCGGATTGGACATCGGCTCCACCACGATCAAAACCGTGGTGTTTGACGATCAGAACAACATTGTTTTTCGCCACTACGAGCGCCATTGCGCCCGCATCAACGAGCTCGCCTGCTCGCTGCTGCAGCAGATCGACGCGCAGTTCCCGAACACGCCCTTCCGCATGGCCATCTCCGGCTCTGCGGGCATGGGACTGGCCGAGGACGTGGGCGTGGAATTTCTCCAGGAGGTCTATGCCACCCGCCTTGCGCTGAAAAAACTGGCGCCCGAAACGGATGTGGCCATCGAGCTGGGCGGCGAGGACGCAAAAATCCTGTTCCTCACCGGCGCGGGCGGTCTGGAGGTGCGCATGAACGGCAGCTGTGCCGGCGGCACCGGCGCGTTCATCGACCAGATGGCCACGCTGATGGACGTGCCCGTGGAGGACCTGGAAACCCTCTCCCGCGCCCATGAGCGCACCTACGCCATCGCCTCCCGCTGCGGCGTGTTCGCCAAGTCGGACATCCAGCCGCTGCTCAACCAGGGCGCGCGCAAGGAGGACATCGCCCGAAGCATCTTCGAAGCCGTGGCCGGCCAGACCATCACCGGACTGGCGCAGGGCCGGCACATCGCCGGAAACGTGGTCTACCTCGGCGGCCCGCTGACCTTCTTCTCCCAGCTGCGCGACAGCTTCGACAAGGCGCTGAACATCCATGGCGTATGCCCGGACGATTCGCTGTTCTCCGTGGCCATCGGCGCGGCGGAGCACGCACAGGAGGAATTTCTCCTGCCGGAGCTGATCGACAGGATTCTCCACCGCAATGTCCGCGCGGAGCGCGCCAGCTGCCCGCCGCTGTTCGCCAGCGCGGAGGAGTACGAGGCCTTCCGCACCCGCCATGAGGCCACGAGCATCCCCACCATCTCCGACCCCGACTATTCCGGCAACGTCTACATCGGCATCGACGCCGGCTCCACCACCATCAAGGCCGTGGCCATCGACGAGAATCTGCGCATCCTGAAGAGCGCCTATCTCTCCAACAAGGGCAACCCCATTCCCGCCGTGTGCGACTTCCTGATCTCCTTCTACCGCGAGTATCCCAAGGCCACCGTGGCGGGCGCCGCCTCCACCGGCTACGGCGAGGCGCTGGTCAAGGAGGCCTTCCGCCTGGACGGCGGCGTGGTGGAAACCATCGCCCATTATCTGGCCGCGAAGCAGCTGCAGCCGGACGTGGACTTCATCATCGACATCGGCGGCCAGGACATCAAGTGCTTCCGCATCCGCGACGGCGCGATCGACGACATCTTCCTCAACGAGGCCTGCTCCTCGGGCTGCGGCTCGTTCATCCAGACCTTCGCCAGCACCTGGGGCCTGCCGGTCAGCGAATTTGCCCGGAAGGGCCTGCTGGCGAAGCATCCCGTGGAGCTGGGCTCCCGCTGCACGGTGTTCATGAACTCCTCGGTCAAGCAGGCGCAGAAGGACGGCGCTTCGCTGGAGGACATCTCCGCGGGCCTGTCCATCAGCATCGTGAAGAATGCGCTTTACAAGGTCATCCGCACCGCCAACGCCAGGGAGCTGGGCCGGCACATCGTGGTGCAGGGCGGCACCTTCTTAAACGACGCCGTGCTGCGCGCCTTTGAGCGCGAGATCGGACACGACGTGGTTCGCCCCAACATCGCCGGCCTGATGGGCGCTTACGGCGTGGCCGTTTGGATTCGCTCCAGCGGCTGGGGCAAGAGCAACGTGCTCTCCCTGGACGAATTGATGAACTTCTCCCAGACCTCCGAGAGCATGCGCTGCAAGGGCTGCGAAAACAAGTGCCAGCTGACCATCATCAAATTCGACGGCGGCCGCCGCTTCATCAGCGGAAACCGCTGTGAGCGCATGATCCGCGGCAAGAAGGTGGAACTGCCCAACATGTACGCCGAGAAGCGCAAAATGCTGCGCGAGCTGCCCGCAGGCAGCGGCAGGCGCGGCCGCATCGGCATCCCCATGGGCCTGAATTTCTACGAGCTGTATCCCTTCTGGAACGAGCTGTTCACCCGGCTGGGCTTTGAACTGATCCAGTCGCCGGAGTCCAGCCACGCGCTGTACGCCTCCGGCCAGATGACGATTCCCTCGGACACCGCCTGCTATCCGGCGAAGATGCTCCACGGCCACATCGAATGGCTGCTCAAGCAGAACGTGGACGCCATCTTCTACCCCTGCATGAGCTACAACTTCGACGAGTTCAAGGGCGACAACCACTACAACTGTCCGGTGGTGGCCTACTATCCCGAGGTGCTCCGTCTGAACATCCCTCAGCTGAAGGATGTGAAGTTCATCTGCGATTACATCGGCATCCATCGCCCGGCGGACTTTGAGCGGAAGTTCCCGAAAATCCTGGACAAATATTTTCCCGGCATTCCCGCCCGCGAGGTGCGCGAGGCCGTCCGCGCGGCCTATCAGGCCTATGAGGCGCACATGAAGCGCATCCACGAGCGCGGTCAGGCCATGCTGAAGCAGGCCCGCGCCGAAGGGCGGCAGGTGATCGTGCTCTGCGGCCGGCCCTACCACATCGACCCGGAAATCAGCCACGGCATCGACCGGCTGATCGGCGAGCTGGGCGCCGTGGTCGTCACCGAGGACGCCGTCAGCCCGCTGGTGGAGAAGTTCCCCACCCAGGTTCTCAACCAGTGGACCTATCACGCCCGTCTGTACGCCGCAGCGAAGTACGTCGCCCAGTGCGGCGACCCCGGAATCAATCTGGTTCAGCTCGTGTCCTTCGGCTGCGGCGTGGACGCCATCACCACCGACGAGACCCGCCGCATTCTCCACGAGGGCGGCAAGCTCTACACCCAGATCAAGATCGACGAAATCACCAACCTCGGCACGGTGCGCATCCGCCTGCGCAGCCTGTTTGCCGCGCTGGAGCAGGAGGAACGCGCGCATGGAAAGAGTTGAATTCACTCAGGAGATGAAAAAGGACTATACCATTCTCGTCCCCGACATGCTGCCGGTGCACTTCTCGCTGCTGATGAACGCCTTTGAGCTGCACGGCTACCACATGGAGGTGCTGAAAAACGACGGCGCGAATGTGGTCAACGCCGGCCTTCAGTACGTCCACAACGACACCTGCTATCCGGCGCTGCTGGTCATCGGCCAGTTCATCGACGCGCTGCAGAGCGGCCGCTACGACCTGCACAAGGTGGCGCTGATGATCACCCAGACTGGCGGCGGCTGCCGCGCCTCCAATTACATCCATCTGCTGCGCAAGGCGCTGGACAAGGCGGGCTTCGGCTACATCCCGGTCATCTCGCTGAACCCTTCCGGCCTGGAGAAAAACAGCGGCTTCCAGTTCACCCCGTCCATGCTGATCGAGGCGCTGTACTCCGTCCTGTACGGCGACGTGCTGATGCTGCTGAAGAATCAGGCCGAGCCCTATGAGATCGAGGCCGGGAGCACCATGCGGCTGGTCAACCACTGGGTCGACGCGCTGACGGCACAGTTCAGGAAGAATGTCGTGCTTCCGGTGGTCCGCTTCAAGCGCAACCTGTGCGCCATTGCCCGGGACTTCGAGGCGCTGCCCCGCCGCCAGGAGGAGAAGATCAAGGTTGGCATCGTCGGCGAGATCTACGTGAAGTACTCCGCCATGGGCAACAACCATCTGGAGCAGTTCCTGCTGGATCAGGGCTGCGAGGTGAACGTGCCCGGCCTGATGGGCTTCCTGGCCTATTGCGTGGAGGTGCGCATCGACGACATCGAGCTCTACGGCGGCAGCCGGAAGTCCAGGTGGCTTCTGAACCGCGCCATGGACGTGGTCACCCACTTCGAAAAGGTCATCGCCAAGTGCATCCGCGAAAACAGCCACTATCAGCCCGCGGAGCTTTTCCGCAAGTCGAAGGCCCACCTGAACGGACTGCTGGGCTACGGCTGCAAGATGGGCGAGGGCTGGCTGCTGCCCTCCGAGATGGTCGAGCTGATCGAGAGCGGCGTGAACAACATCGTCTGCGTGCAGCCCTTCGGCTGCCTGCCCAACCACATCGTGGGCAAGGGGCCGATCCATGCGCTGCGCGAGCGCTATCCGCTGGCCAACATTGTCCCCATCGACTACGACCCCAGCGCCACCCGCGTCAACCAGGAAAACCGCCTGAAGCTGATGCTGTCCGTGGCGAAGGAGAACATGGCCAGCCAGAAATCCGCCGGTTGAGCGCCGTTCCGGACCGAAGCTCCGGGGATCCGGCCGATTTTCCCATCCTCCCCGCCCTAGGCGGGGAGGATTTGCAGTTCGCGAATTGACATCCGTTTTGAATCGTGCTATACTATCCATCACAGGGGAGCTTGTCGTACAGGCTGAGAGGAAGGTTTGACCTTCGACCCTTATACCTGATGCGGGTAATGCCGCCGTAGGAAGTCGAATTATGCGTTCCGTGCGGAGTACCACCACCAGGTGGTACTCTTTTTTTCAGCGAAACGGGCGTAGAATCGCGGATTCTGAAGAAAACCCCCGATTCGATCTGCGCAGCGGCAGAAAGCCCTTTCTGCCGCGAAAACGCCCTTGGGGAGGAGACTCATGCTCGGAGAAATCATCAGGCAGAATCGCGCGTCCAGGCCCCTTGTGCACTGCATTACCAATTACGTCACGGCGAATGACTGCGCCAATCTGCTCCTCGCCTGCGGCGGTTCGGCGATCATGTCCGACGACCCGGAGGAGGTGGCGGAGGTGACCGCTGCGTGCGACGGCCTCGTGCTGAACATGGGAACGCCCAACCCGCGCAAGCTGGAGGCCATGCTCAAAGCCGGCCGCGCGGCCAACGCGCTGGGGCATCCGGTGGTCCTCGACCCGGTGGGCGCGGGCTGTTCGACCTTGCGAAAGCAGGCGGCGCATCGGCTGCTGGAGGAGGTGCGCTTCGCGGCCATCCGGGGCAATGCCAGTGAAATCGCTTCGCTGGCGCGCGGCAGCGCAACCCATCGCGGCGTGGACGCCGAGCCCGACGAGACCTCCGGCGATGCGCTGGAAAGCGCGCGGCAGCTGGCCAAAGCGCTCGGCGCCGTCGTCATCGTCACCGGGGACACGGACATCGTGGTCGACGCCGAGCAGACCTGCCTCGTGCGAAACGGCCATCCCATGATGCGCTCCGTGACGGGCACGGGCTGCCAGCTCTCCGCGCTGATCGGCGCATACGTGACCTCCAACCCGGACAGGCCGCTGCAGGCGGCGCTGGCCGCCGTGTGCGCCATGGGGCTCTGCGGCGAAATTGCCCACGAGCGCCTGACCCCCCTGGACGGCAACGCCAGCTATCGCAATTACATGATCGACGCGATCTACCGTCTCACGCCCGAGGCGTTGGAGAAAGGAGCAAGATATGAAACCAGTCTCTGAACTGCTGCGCCTGTACGCGGTCACCGACCACAGCTGGCTCAACGGCCGGACGCTTTTCGACCAGGTGGAGGAGGCGCTCGCCGGCGGCGCGACCTGCGTGCAGCTCCGGGAAAAGTCGCTGGACCGCGACGCATTTTTGCAGGAGGCCATCGAAATCGCCCGGCTGTGCCATCGCCACGGCGTTCCTCTGCTCATCAACGACGACGTGGACATCGCCCGGCGCAGCGGCGCGGACGGCGTGCACGTCGGCCAGGACGACATGGAGGCGCACCTCGCCCGCGAGCTGCTGGGCCCGGACATGATCGTCGGCGTGACCGCCAAGACCGTGGAGCAGGCGCTCCGCGCACAGGAGGCCGGCGCGGATTATCTGGGCAGCGGCGCCGTGTTCGGCTCCTCCACCAAGCTCAACGCCAAGCCCATGACCAGGGAGCGGCTGCGCTCGATCTGCGACGCCGTCTCCATCCCCGTGGTGGCCATCGGAGGGATCAACCGAAACAACCTCCTGGAGCTTGCGGGCACGGGCATCCATGGCGTCGCCGTGGTTTCCGGCATCTTCGCCGCCGCAGATATCGAGCAGGAATGCCGCCATCTGCGCATGCTATCCGATCAAATTGTCGGCAGATAACACCCTTTCTCTGCGGCATTTGAAATGATCCTTGAAGGGAGGCGCAAGCACCGCTCGCAAAGAGCCCATCAGAGGGGGAGCGCCCTGTGATGCGAAAACAGCGATGGGAAGCCGTGTTCCGGCGTGAGAGGAGACCAGTGAGTCTCGACCGACCAGCAGACCCGATGACATGGGCCATGCTGTCCCCGTGAGGGAGGCTGTTTTTGTCGTGCTTTGCCGCCCTCAACCCAACCAACAAAGGAGAGAATTTCAATGAAGCAGAATCGAACCCTTCAAGTCACCATTGCCGGCCTGCTCTGCGCCATCGCCATCGTCGGCAGCATGTTTTCCTTCCCGGTATTCGGCAGCAAATGCTCGCCCGTTCAGCACATGGTCAACGTCATCTGCGGCGTGCTGCTGGGCCCGTGGTACGGACTCGGCGCGGCGTTCCTGGCGTCGCTGATCCGCAACCTGCTGGGCCTGGGCAGCCTGCTGGCCTTCCCGGGCAGCATGTGCGGCGCGCTGCTGTGCGGCCTGACCTACAAGTTCAGCAAGAAGCTGCTGCCGACGCTGGCGGCGGAAATCCTCGGCACCGGCGTGATCGGCGGCCTGCTGGCCTACCCCATCGCCATCGGCTTCATGGGCGTGTCCGCGGCCAACGTCGCCTTCTATGCCTACATCGTTCCCTTCCTCATCTCCACCGGCGTCGGCTCCGTGATTGCGGGCGCAGTCCTCTTTGCGCTGCAGAAGAACGGCGCGCTGGAGTCCATGCAGAACCGTCTCCATTGATTTTACCTCCGGCTGCGGCGAACGCGCCGCAGCCGGCAATCGGGAAGCCCGCTTCGACCACCTGCGTCGAGGCCTTCAAGCGGCAGACCGGGGGCACCACTCTCTGTCGCTATACAAAAGAAATGCTGGATCAAAGAAAGGAGATTCACCATGTGTGAAAAGATGAGAACAGCATTATCCATCGCTGGAAGCGATTCCAGCGGAGGCGCCGGCATTCAGGCAGATATGAAGACCATGTCCGCTCATGGCGTCTACGCCATGACCGCGATCACGGCTCTGACTGCCCAGAACACGACCGGCGTCACAAGTATCCTGGAGGTAACCCCTGAATTTCTGGCCGACCAGCTGGACGCCGTGTTTACAGACATCTTCCCCGACGCGGTCAAGATCGGCATGGTTTCCTCTGCGGCGCTGATCAACGTCATCGCCGAAAAGCTGAAGGCGTACGGCGCCCGGCACATCGTCGTCGATCCCGTCATGGTGGCGACCTCGGGCTCAAAGTTGATTCAGGACGAGGCGCTCGGCACGCTCAAGGCGCAGCTTCTGCCCCTGGCCGAGGTCGTGACGCCCAACATCCCGGAGGCGGAAATCCTCTCCGGCCGGCCGATCCGCAGCGCAGCGGACATGGAAGCCGCCGCAAAGGCCATCTCGGAGGCCTACGGCTGCGCCGTGCTGCTCAAGGGCGGCCACGATTTGAACGACGCCAACGATCTGCTGTACAAGGATGGAACCGCCGCATGGTTCTACGGCCGCCGCATCGACAACCCCAACACGCATGGAACCGGCTGCACCCTCTCCAGCGCCATCGCCTCCAATCTGGCCCGCGGCATGGAGCTGAACGAAGCTGTTCGGCGTGCGAAGGCCTACATTTCGGGCGCGCTCGCGGCCATGCTGAACCTCGGCGCCGGCCGCGGCCCCATGAACCATCTGTTTGATTTGAAGAGCGAATACATCAGGGAGGTGGAATGATGCCAAACCTCTCTGTTTCCGATATGCTGCATCAGGCAGCAGCGCCCGTCTGGGCCCAGTGCCTCGCCCATCCCTTTGTCACCGGCATCGGCGACGGCACCCTTCCGGTGGAGAAATTCCAGTACTTCATGCTTCAGGATTATCTCTACCTGTTCGACTATGCCCGCGTGTTTGCGCTGGGCGTGGTGAAGGCCCGCAGCCCGGAGCTGATGCGCACCTTTGCCAGAAATGTGGAGTCCATTCTCAACGGTGAAATGAACATCCACCGGGCCTACATGAAGCGGCTGGGCATCACAGAAGAACAGGTGCTGGCCGTGCAGCCCGCGCTGGACAACCTCTCCTATACGAACTACATGCTCTCCGTCGCGCACGCGGGAACGCCGGTGGAGATCGTCGCCTCGATCCTGGCCTGCTCCTGGAGCTACGCCGAGATCGGCCAGGCGCTGGCGAAGCGCCCCGGCGCGCTGGAGCATCCCTTCTACGGCGAGTGGATTCAAAGCTACGCCGGTGAGGAGTATGCCGCCTGCAATCAGGCGCTGATCGACCTGATGAACCGCCTGGCCGCAGACGCCCCGCAGGAGCAGCTGGACGTGCTGAAGGAAATCTTCGTGAACTGCAGCCGTTATGAGCTGGGCTTCTGGAACATGGCGTGGGAAATGCGCGTATGAGCGTGCTTTCGCTGGAGCGCGTCTCCTATCAATATCCCGGCGAGGACTTCGACATCGTCGATGAGCTGTCCTTCGAAGTCGCCCCCGGCTCCTTCCACTGCATTCTGGGCGTGAGCGGCTGCGGCAAGAGCACGATCTTCCGCATGATCAACGGCCTGCTTCGCCCGAAGAAGGGGACGATCCGCGTCCACGGCCGCCCCATCTCCGAGCAAAAGCACTACTGCGGCTACATGCCGCAGAAGGACCTGCTCTTCCCGTGGAGAAGCGTCGGCGAAAACCTCGCGCTGCCCCTGGAGATTCAGCGCGGCATGAGCAAAAGGGAACGGCTGGAAAGGGTCGATCAGGCGCTCGCGGAGGTGGGGCTCCCGGGCTGCCGCGACAAGCGCCCGGACGAGCTCTCCGGCGGCATGCGCCAGCGCGCGGCCTTCGCCCGCACCATGCTCGCCGGCAGCGATCTGCTCCTGCTGGACGAGCCCTTCTCCGCGCTGGACTTCCTGACCCGGATTTCCATGCAGGAATGGCTGCTTGAGCAATGGCAGCGCAGCCGCAAGACCATTCTGTTCATCACCCACGACGTGGAGGAGGCACTGTTTCTCTCCTCGAGCGTCCTGGTCGTGGAGAACACGCCGATCCGCGCGCTGAAGGAGATCCCCGTCCCGCTGGATTATCCGAGGGATCGAAAGGTGCTGGCCCGGCCGGAGATCGTCGAGCTGCGCGAGGCGCTGATCGGCATGCTCAGAAGGCAGGTGTCCGAATGAAGAAGTCCAACAGGGGCAATCTGCCCGCGCTGATCCTCCTGTTCGCGCTGCTGCTGCTCTGGCAGCTGGGCGCGATGGAGCTCAACGCCGCTTACATTCTGCCCACGCCGATGCAGATTCTCGGCAAGCTGTGGGAGCTGCGCGACGTGCTGTTCACCGTTCATCTTCCCGCAACGATGGGCGTGACCATGCTGGGGCTCGGCATCTCGCTGGGGCTGGGGCTGGGCCTCGCCGTGCTGATGGACGTCAGTCCGCTCTGCCGCAAGGCGCTGTACCCGCTGGTGGTGGCCTCGCAGACCATTCCCACCACTGCAATCGCCCCGCTTTTTGTGCTCTGGTTCGGCTACGGCATCTGGAGCAAGGTGCTGGTGGCTGTGCTGATTACCTTTTTTCCCATCACCATCACCGTCTATGACGGACTGCAGTCCGCCCGGATCGAAATGATGGAGCTGCTGATGACCTACGGCGCCACCCGGCGGGATATCTTTTGCAAGATCAAGGTCCCGTGCGCGCTGCCCTACTTCTTCTCCGCAATCAAGATGGCCATCCCCATGAGCATCATCGGCGCGGCCATCGGCGAATGGCTGGGCGCCCAGAGCGGCCTGGGATACTTCTCCCGCCGCATGATGACGCAGCTGGACGGCGCGGGCGTGTTCGCGCCCATCGTGCTGCTCTCGGCCGTCGCCATGGTCGCCGTGGGCCTGATCGCCCTTCTGGAGAAGGCAGTGGTGCGCTGGCGCGGTGAATTCTAAAAAAGGAGTGTTTGAAATTATGAAGCGCATTTTTGCGATGATTCTGGTTGTCTGCCTGTCGCTGATGGGCGTCTCCTGTTTCGCCGAGGAAGCGAAGGAGCTGGACGTGGTGCTGGACTGGTATCCCAACGCACTGCACGCATTCATGTACGTGGCCATTGAAAAGGGCTATTACGCCGAAGAGGGGCTGAAGGTGAACATTCGCTTCCCCTCCAACGCCAACGACGCCATCTCCCTGGTCGCCGCGGGCCGCGCGGACATCGGCCTGTACTATCAGCAGGACGTCATTCAGGCGCGCGCCAACCAGAGCGTGCCGGTCAAGTCCATCGGCGCCGTGGTTCAGGGCCCGCTGAACATCGTCCTCTTCCTCTCGGAGGAGAACATCACCGGCCCCGGCGACCTGGTGGGCAAGACCATCGGCTATGCGGGCACCGAGCTCTCCGAGGCCCTGATCCGCAGCATCATGGAAAACGCGGGCGCGGATTACAGCGACGTCACCATGATCGACGTGGGCTTTGACCTGATGAGCTCCATGACCACCGGCAATGTGGACGCGACCATCGGCTGTCTGGTCAACCACGAGGTGCCGCAGATGGAGGAGGAGGGCTTCGAGGTCAACTGGTTTGCCCTGGACGACTACGGCGTGCCGACCTATTACGAGGGCGTCTTCCTGGCCAACGACGCGATGATCGACAGCGATTCCGAGACGCTTTCGGCCTTCCTGAGGGCCTCCGCGAAGGGCTTTGCGGACATGCAGGCCGACCCGGAGGAGGCGCTGCAGATCCTGCTGGCGAATCAGAGCGCGGAGAACTTCCCGCTCAGCGAGACCGTCGAGCGCAAGAGCATGAGCGTCCTGCTTCCGATGATGGAGACGGAGGTCGCCGCCTTCCTCTCCCAGTCCGACACCTGCTGGCAGGAGAACATCGACTGGATGCGCGCTCAGGGCCTGATCGACGGCGAAGTCGCGTTGGACGACGTTCGCGTGAATCTGGAATACTGATTTGAAGCGCGCGGGAGTCCGCTTTGATGGAATCCCCCCTTGATACACCATTGCCCCGAAGCCGTGCATTGCACGGCTTCGGGGCAATTTCACAAATGGGGAGCTGTTCAAAGATGCAAAGAGGAGGTCTGGTTCTATGAAGCGCTGCGCAGGCATCATCTATTGCGACAGACTCCTGTCGGGGAAAGTCAGTCCTCAACGCTGATGGTCATGTACATCATGCTCTTGCGGGGAATGCCCTGCTCGTCCTTGACGCGGAAATCGCTGTACACCAGCGCAGCAGTGCGGTCGTCAAGGGCGACCATGTTGGTGTAGCAGCAACTGGCAGTGTTCAGAGTGTGCCCAGGATAGGGTTCGGGTTCGCGGATGGATTCGAGAATTTCGATGGGCTCGTTCCACTTCAGGCATGCGGGATCATCGGTAGCGCGTACGCGGATGCCGGGCCGGCCGTAGGTCGCCAGCGTCACGCCACACTTCAGCGTCAGCAGGCAGGGCCATACGCCCAGCCAGTCGAACTTCTCGGGATCGGACCATGTATAGCCGCCGTCGGTGGATCGGGTGAAATAGCACGGACCGGGATCGATCACGCTGCCATTGGTGCGGATCAGGCGAATCATGGAGCCGTCGGGCGCGAAGGTGATGTCGTTTTCGCCGTAGCCCTCATAATTGAACGCCTGAGGATCCACGTCGGTGTCCGGCTTGTACAGCAGGCTGCTGGTCATCTCCCAGGTGCGGCCTTCGTCGGTGGACTTGAACAGATAATTGCACAGATAGGGAATGTAAGCGCCGTTCTTCGGATCGGTGCCTGCCAGATAGTAGTGGGGCATCCACAGCGCGCCGTCGGGTGCGATGCGCAGGCGGCCGCGGGGGGATGGCGGCACGAACACGCCCTGACAGCTGCGCATCATGAAGTAAGGCTGGTTGACCTTGGATTCTTCATGGACGCCGGTGGGATGCTCATCGTTGGAGCGGACAAAGATCCAGCCATGATTGCAGAAATCAATCTCGTCCGCGGCGTAAATCGTGTGTCCCAGCCAAGTGGTGCGTCCCAAAGGCCTGGGCAGTCTGAGGCCTTCCATCGGAATGGAAGGGCCTGTCCATGGGGACAGCACATCGCCGTTCGGCAGCTTTACGCCCAGCTGGCCTTTATAGTGGTCGGGATCGTCCTGCGCCCACGTCCTGCCGCCGTCGGTACTCACGCAGCAGCCGGGCTTGCTGCCGTAGGCGGTTTCAGAGTCGGCACAGATACTGAAGGTGTACACCAGCTTGCCGTCGTCCAGCTTGTGGATACTGGGAAATTGATAGCTTCCCCAGCCTGCGAAGCGCGCGTCAGGTCCCTGCGATACGACGACGGGTTTGGAAAAGCGAAGCTTCATATCTCGTTTTGCCTCCTGTCAGGATTCATACATGAACGGAACGGTCCATGCGCTGCCGCGCTCGCGGGTGCAGATTTCCTGCTCGTTGGCCCATGCGAGATGGCGGTCGGAGACGGGCAACAGGTCGTACAGATCCGGGGTAGCGGGCACAAAGGCTTCAGCATAGCCGGTGCGGTTGTGGTGGCCGTAGGCACCCTCGTTGACCTCGGTGCGGCGCAGAGCGTAGCGTCCGCCGTACTGCTGGCTGACCATGCAGTTCAACGCCTTGACCTTCTTGTCGATCACCTCCGTGATGTCCACATAGATCGGAACAAAGGGCATGTGCATCGCGCCCAGGAAGCTGTAGCACTGGGTCATGGGAGAGGCGATCATGTAGAACTGGCGAGCGACGCGCCAGCCAGGGGTGTTGGTTTCGTAGTCGGTGGTGCCGGCGAGCGCAAGAGCGTGATTGACGATCTTTGCGCTGGTAGCATGCTGGTTGCCGATGCCGCCGCCTTCGAGGGGATAGTGGTTGATGACGATCTGGGGACGAACCTTGCGGATGGTCTGAGCCACGGCGCGGATCATCTCAGGATCCTCCACGATGATGCTGTCGTCAAAGCCAAGGAAGATCACGTCTTCCTGCGGAATGCCAAAGCAGGCGCATGCTTCGATGACCTCCTGCTCCTTGTTGCTCTTGCGCGCCGTCTTGATGGAATCGAGATTGGCTTGTTCCTCGGCAGTTACCTTGCGCTTTCTGAACTCCTCAGAGAGCACAGTATCGTGGATGCGAAGACCGCCGGTGAGAGAGGCGCAAACCACGCGATCGCCCGCGGCAACGTGGCAGGCCATCGTACCTCCGCAGTGGTCGAACACATCTGCGGGATGGGCGCCGATGACAAGGATGGTGAGCTTTTGACGGTTCTGGCCTTGATTTTCCATGATTGAACTCCTCCAGACCTGTGTTTTGTGCGATTATTTGCCCAGTTCGTCCAGTAGCTCATAGAAGCCTCTGCGCTTTTCGCGATAGAAGCTGGTCAGGGCGCTTACATCGGAGCCGAGGTTCAGCAGCTGGAAGCCCTCGTCAATGAATATGCGGGGGTCGTCCGTGCAGACGGTGCCCAGTGCCTTGCCGTATTTGCGGGCGGTCTTTGCGATGCGCTTGCGGGCAGCGATCACGTCTTCGTGGTTGACGTTGTCGCCGTGACCGATGGCGTGAGAGAAATCGCCGGGGCCGAAGAAGAGGATATCATAGCCCGGCAAATCGCAGATCGCCTCGAGATCCTTTTCCAGGGGCTCGGGATCCTCGATCTGCAGAATGACCATTTTGTTTTCGTTGGACTGGCGCAGGTATTCGACGGTGGGCAGCATGCCGTACTGGCCGTCGCCATTGCCGCCGTCGATGGGGCGACGTCCGACAGGATAGAAGCGAACCTGATTGATCAGCGCCTTTACATCCTCAAGGGACATGATGTGGGGCACCATGATCCCCGTGGCGTCTGCCTCAAGAGGGCGTATGTAATCACTGTAGGAGCCGCGGGGAACGCGCACCAGCAGGTCGGTATCATGTGCCTTGCACACGGCGATCTGGGATTTGATCGTGTCAATGCCCAGCGGACAGTGCTCCATGCAGGTCCACACGCAGTCAAATCCGCTCATGGCGGCAATCTCGGTGGCCTCCTGACCGGAAACGTTCACTTTGATGGAGCAGGCGATTTTATTGGCGCGGATCTTGTCCAGCACCTTGCTGCGCCGAATGGAGTAGGTCAATTCCTGGTACATGCGCTTTTCTCATTCCTTTCCCGGGAGCTCCCATCGCGTATACATCAGCGTGCAGGGTTCATTCTCGACGGGTTTCTGATAGTACACTGTCAGGATGCTGTGATCTGCCAGTTCGACCGAGGCGGGATAGCCGAGGTCGCTGGAGGGTGCATTGGTATCGATGAGGTAGTCCATGTCCCACGACTGGCCGCCGTCGCGGCTGATCATGGCGGACTCGCCGAAGGGTTCTTTGCGACGGCCGTATACGCACACCAGCGCGCCGGAGGAATGCTGGATCAGATGGGGCGGGGAACCGCAGCAGCCGAGATCCCGTGCCACGGTCCACGTTCTTCCGCCGTCGGTGGACTCGGTCTGGAAGATGGTGAAGGGCTCGTGGTTGCGATAGCCCTCCGCGTGCTGATAGCGGATGTGGCCGATGAGTTTGCTGTCGGGCAGCTCAATCACATGAGGCTCGAAGTAATTGTTGTTGTGAGTGCCTTCCGGCAGTGGGATGGCGGCCAGAGTTTCCCATGTTGCACCCTCGTCAGAGGAAATGCAGGCGTAGATTGCACCGCCGTCACCGATGGGCTCTTTGTTGATGAAGTCCTTGCCGAGGATCAGCAGTCGTCCGTCGCGCAGCTTTGCCGGGCCGTGGGGCGCGGTGACAGGGATGCGGTGGGGCTCGCCCCACGTGACGCCGCCGTCTTCGCTCAGTCGGCAGAAGGAACCGGCGTACTTCTCGTTCAGCGCATCGGTGTAGTGCATGGTCATGGCGTCAAATACCGCCTTCTGCTGATCGCTGAGGCTCTCTCTCGCATGGATATAGCGGGAGAGATACTTGGTTTCGAGGTTGAACCATGTCAGCAGCAGCTTGCTGCCGCCGAGGTAAAGAATGCCAGCATCGCGATCGTCCAGAGGCGTGTCGTTGACGATAATTGGGCCGAGCCATGTTTTGCCGTCGTTGCGGCTGATGTACATTGTGGTCTTTCCGCAGAAGCACAGATGGCTCATGCGCATGCCGGAAGCCACGGCGATGAGGGTACCATCCGGGAGCCGCTCGACGGAGGGCCATGCAGTGTAACCAAAGATGGACTCCGGATTTCGGCAGATGCAGCCCTTATCGAGGATTTTTACTTTTTTCATTACATTCATTCTCCTGGAAATTGCGGGAGTATCCAAGGATCTCCCGCAGTATCAGTTGGAATGCAGTTGTTATTTGGCGAGCATCTCTTCATATTCGGCAATGATGTCATCCAAACCGGCAGCGCTCAGGTCGGCGAGGTAGCCATCCCAGGCTTCGTCGATATCGATATTGCCCATCAAGGCGTCGGCGTAGAAGGTGTCGGCGACGGTGGAAACGTCAGCGCCGTACCAGGTGTTGGCTTCATTCTCGCCGGAAACGTAGAAGTTCTTGCCGTGATAGACGACAGGATTTGCCTGAGCGATGGCGTGCGACTCGACGTACTCGGTCATGACTTCCTTGTTGTACTCCTCAAAGGACTTGGGCTGCATGCCCCACCAGTAGCCAACGCCTTCTGCCATAAGCGCTGCGTTGTCGGTGATGAGCTTCTTGTAGTAGCCGTCAACCTTCTCATAGTGCACGCCTTCGGTGCCGAAGTACATGTAGTCATACAGCTCGGAATCGGATGCCATGGCCTCCTTGATTTCCATGATCTTGATGCACTCTTCATCGGTGGTGTCGTAGCCGAACATGAAGGCGCCCTGATTGCCGAGGGCAGAGGGGTAGTCAACGTAGGAGCCGCCTCCCTCGAATGCGGGCATGTAAGAGATCACAGCATCGGGGTTCTGGTCGGTGACCATGTTCTGCAGAATGCCGGAGGAGCACCAGGAGGCGTTGTCAGGCAGCACGCCGAACAGGCCCTGGCCCCACTTTTCACGCTGCTTGGTGCGGTCGTCCGTGATGGTTTCGGGATCGATGATGCCCTCCTTGTACCAGCTCTGCAGGAGTTTCATGACTTCCTTGTACGCCTCGGTAGCGCTGGTATAGACCACAGAGCCATCTTCCTGAGCATAGTAGGAATTCTTCATGATGCCATAGGCGCCGAAGACGTAGTTGAAGTAGTAGCGGCCGTTGCCGTTCATGCCATAGGTGTCGTCCACGCCGTTCCCATCGGGATCGTCATAGGTGAAGGCATACAGCATGTCGTGGAACTCTTCTACATTGGTGGGCATGGACAGGCCCAGATTGTCCAGCCAGTCCTGACGAACCAGGAAGATGCCGGGCTCCATGAAGTTGGCCATGACCAGCGGAACAGCGTACAGCTCGCCGTCCACGGAGCACTGGTCAATCAGCGTCTGAACGTCGCCGCCAACCAGGGAAGCAGCCTTCTCCATCCAGGTGGGCATGTACTGTTCGAGCCATTCAACGGGAATGGAACGGGCAAGTCCCTGCTCCACACAGGTGTTGAACTGATCTGCGCCGAGGGTGAGGTTCAGCACGTCGAACTCGCCGCCGCCGGAGAGCCACAGATTGAACTGTTCCTCATCCATTGCGTCAATGGACGGAAACTCGAGGTTGACGTTGAAGCGCTCCTCCAGATAGAGCTCACGCTCCTGATCCGGCTGGGGAGACTGGGAATAGCCCACCCAGGTGATCGTCAGGCGCTCTTCTTCCGCAGAGGCGATCGCTGCCATGGAGAGAATGAGCATGAGAGCCAGTACGATGGAAAGGAACTTTTTCATGGGGTTACCTCCTTCTTATTGATCCCGCTTGCCTGCGGGATAGCTACATAATGGATTATCCCTTCAGCGCGCCGACCATAACGCCTTTGACGAAATATTTCTGCAGGAAGGGATACACCAGCAGAATCGGGCCGAGAGAAATCACAATGGTGGCAGCGCGAACCGACGAGGACGCTACGTTGGCATCCACCATCAGCGAGTTTTCATTCATGCCCTGTGCTTCGATTACCATCTCGCGCACCAGCAGCGCCAGGGGTTTCATGTCCGGAGCGTTCGTGTAGAGCATGGCGTCGAAATAGGCATTCCACTGTCCGACCGCGACCCATAGCGCCAGCACTGCGAGGATGGGCTTGGACAGCGGCAACAGGATCTGGAAGATGATGCGCAGCGGGTGCGCGCCGTCGATGGCGGCGGATTCCTCCAGTTCGTAGGGCAGGCTCTGGACGAAGTTGCGGGCAATGACCAGGTTCCATGCAGAGGTCAGTCCGGGCAAAATCAGCGCCCAGCGGGAGCCGATCAGACCGAGATTCTTGATCAGCAGATAACCGGGAATCAATCCGCCACTGAAGAACATGGTGAATACAATCAGGAAGGTGATGACATTCTTGAACGGCATGCCGCGGCGGCTCAGACCGTATGCGCCGAAGTAGGTGAGCATGACGTGCAGGCTGGTGGTGGCGACGGTGCGGATGATGGTGTTCTTATAAGCGGACCAGATCTGGTTCCTGCCGAATACATACCGGTAGGCGGCGAGACTCCATTCCTTGGGCCAGAACTTGAAGCCGATGCTGTCGGCAGTTCTGGAAGATGAAAAGGATTGAACCACAGTTGTCCACAGCGGGTACAGGAAGGCAAAACTGAAAATGACCATGATGACGGAAATCACTGCGATCATGATCTTGTCCGAATTGGTGCGGCGATGCATCATCATTACCATATGCCCCCTTCCCCGTGGCTAAGCTTCTTGGCCGCCCAGTTTGTTGCGATGACCAGTACAAAACCAATCCCGTTTTTGAAAAGGCTGATGGCGGTGGACAGACTGTAATCCATCTTGCCCTCAAGGCCCACGCGGTAGGCGTAGGTATCGATGATGTCGCCGGTCTCGTAAAGCAGTGAGTTGTAGGTGTTGAAAACCTGATCAAAACCGCCGCTGAGGATGCCGCCGATGGACATGATCAGCTGGATGGAAACAACGCTCATGATGGACGGCAGCGTGATGTACCACATGCACTTCAGGCGGCTCGCGCCGTCGATGGCTGCAGCCTCATATTGCTCCGTAGGGATGCCGGCGATGGCGGCCAGATAGATGACGGAGCTCCATCCCATCTCCTTCCATATTCCTGAGATGACCAGTATCGATCGGTAGTATCTCGAATCCGCCATGAAGTAGACCGGCTCGAAGCCCAGCAGCTGCAGCAGGTAGTTGACTGCGCCGCGGGTAGGGCTGAGCAATTCGGTGATGATACCTCCCAGAATGACCCACGAGATAAAGTGGGGCAGATAGGAGATGGTCTGCACTGTCTTTTTGAATTTGCTGCTGGTTATTTCATTCAGCATCAGCGCAAAGAGAATGGGCATAGGGAATCCGAAGATGATGCGGTAAACGCTGATCAGGAGGGTGTTGCGCACTGTTCGCAGGAACATCGCGCTGCCGAACAGGCGCTCAAAGTTGGTAAATCCAATCCATGGCGAGCCGAGAATGCCCTTTCGGATGGCGTATTTCTTGAATGCCAGCACAATGCCGTACATCGGCACGTAATGAAAGAGGATGAAGAATGCAATGACAGGAATCAGCAGGATGTAAGCCCATCTGTACTTGTACATGGTTCGCAGAAGGCTTGTTTTGTTTCTGAGGGTGGTTGGCACAGACGGGTTGCTCATTTGCGCTCACAACTCCTTTGCAGTGGATATGAATACGTCTTTGAACCGGTCAGGTTTTGCGGATGACGAACTCCGGCACAAAGTTGCGCACGGTGATCGGGTGTGCTTCGTCGCCCTCGATGCGGCGAATCAGCTGCTGAATGGCGCTCTTGCCGATGCGCTCCACAGGAAAGGAGATGCTGGTCAGCGGTGGATTATGTATTTTGGAAAGCATGGTATCATTGATTCCTACCAGCGAAAGCTCGCCGGGAATGCTCTTGCCGCTCTCGGTGATGACGTCTCTCAGATGCACCATCACGTTGTCCGGGGCGACGATGCTGTCATATTCGTCGCTGAGCGCCTTCAGCTTCATGCGGATTTCGCGGATGTCGTTGCTCCATTCGATCAGATATCGAGGATCCCGCTCCAATTCGTAGCGCTCGGCGAACTCCTCGTAGGCATCCAGTTCCTCCTGGACGAACTTCGCGGAATCGTGCAGCACGATGACGGTTTTGCGCTTGCCGGTGGTATACAGATAGTCCAGCGCGTTTTCCATGCCCCTCTTCAGGTCCATGGAATAGGTGTCGGTCTCGATGCCGGGCAAGCTGCGGTTGATGCACACAGTAGGGATCTGATTCAGCAGCGCGTGCACCCGCTGCATGTCGCCAATGAACTTGGGATCGTCCTTCGGCGGAACAATGAGAAGCCCGACCGCGCCGGCATCGATCAGATGCTCGAGACTGTCGCAGAATACGTCGTAGCGCTCGGAGTGGTTTACCAGTGAAAGATAGTAATCCACCGGAAGATTCTTCTGAATGTGCTCCAGAATCATGTTTTCAACGCGCATACCCACGCAGAAATCAAACATCATTACGCCGATCATGCGGTTTTTGTGGGGCGTGTGAATCACATAGGTGCCATTGCCCTCGCGCACGGTGGCGAGACCTTCGTTTACCAGCATGGCGATGGCGGTGTTGACGGTGTTCTTGCTCATGCCGTATTCATCTGCCAGTGCGCGGATGGAGGGCAGCTTGCTGTCTTCTCCGTACTTGCCTTCAGCAATGTCGTTTTTCAGAATTTCATAAAGCTGGCGGGCTTTGCCCATAGTGACAATTTGTTTCATGTAAAGAAGCTCCATTCGATGCGGATTGATGGATAAGGTGGGTGAGTCATGTTCGAGTGTCCCAATTAATAGGCCAAGTGTCTTATACACTTATTATAACAGATTCTTCACATCTGTCAATAGAGAATTTTGATTGAGACCACAGAAAGATTGCATCTTGCCCCTTTCCCAAAGGAATCCTTTCCTTCGGTACTTCGGCGCAAACACGATGTGCGTCGTTGTCCCGGAACCTGCGCCGCCGGTTCTGACCAATCGTCGTCGCGTCCGGCGCCGTCTCCGTCAAATTCAGCCCGCAAAACCGCTTGTTCGCGCTGTTGTCGTTGATCTCTTCCTCCAACCGCGCTTCAGACTTGACCCCGTTTTTTCGCATAATGATGACCGTTGACTTTGGTTTGTCAACGGTCTGCTGTGATAGGTATTGTTTGCATTTTGAAAACAGGCATGCTATAATAATAGAAATCAAGGGGGAATCCAGCATGCCCGATCTCATCAATGGTGAAACCGCGATGATCGCCTATCAGACGTTCGAGGGAAAGCCCACATCCTCGTATGTCCCCGAGGTTCATGTCGCGGACCGTCATCTTCACAAAGAGGTAGAAATGGCTTTCGTGGAAAAGGGCAAACTGACCGTTCGGATCATGGACGAGATCGACGTAGCGGTACATGAAGGCGAAGTCATCTCCATCAGCGGCAGCACGCTGCACAAGTATACCAACGAGGATCCCGGCACGATCATCATCAAGACCAAATTCATGAAGGACTGGCTGTTTCTGCCCTTCCTGGACGAGCAGGAGCGCGCAAACTGCCAGCATCTGTACGACGAGGTTTTTGTCGCGCGCGCCGAACAGCCCGTGCGCGAACTCTTTGCCGCGCTGGTGGCCAGTGAGGATCATCCCTATAACGATCTGTTTGTATTTTCCAAGATTCTCGAGCTGACTGCCTACCTGCTCAAAAACCCCGGCGCCATCCGCCGGGAGGAGCCGGTCAACATCGAGAGCGCACTGCACATGGACAAGGTGCTGCACTTTCTGCAGACGAACTGCAGCAATCCCAATCTCACACTGCCCATGCTCGCCCAGCACCTGGGACTTTCGGAGAGCTATTGCTCAAAGTTCTTCAGCAAGAATGTGAAAATGACTTTCGTCGAATACGTCAACGCGCTCCGCGCCAACGCCGCGCAGTATATGCTGATCAACTCCGACGCCAGCATTACGGAAATTCAGCAGAAGGCCGGTTTTGGCAGCATTCAGACCTTCAACCGCGTATTCAAAAAGCAAACCAAGATGACCCCCAGCGAATACCGGCAGCGCAAAGGCAAGGGCCGTCAGTGCAAATAGTCCCGTTGGCACGCCCGAAGTTCATAAAAACCGAAGCCGTCGCAAAGCGACGGCTTCGGTTTTTTACATATAGGATCCTCCGGAAACAACCAGGCATTCGCCCGTGATAAAACTGGAATCATCCGAAGCCAGGAACGCGGCTGCCGCCGCCAGCTCCTCCGGCTTGCCCAGGCGTCCGAGCGGAATCGCCGCCAGGAAGCGCTGCATCGTGGCCTCGGGAACTGCGCGAAGCATCTCGGTGTCCACATAGCTGGGCGCAATGCAATTCACGGTAATGCTGTTGCGGGCAAGGTCGCGCGCCATGCACTTTGTCAGTCCGATCACGCCCGCCTTGGACGCACCGTAATTCGTCTGACCAAGATTGCCAAATGCGGATACGGACGCCAGGTTGACGATCTTTCCATAATTGCGCGCCCGCATTCCTGGAATGACGCACTTCGCGCAATTATAGATTCCGGTCAGATTGACGCGAATCACGTCGTCCCATTGATCATCCGTCATCTTGTGAAACATTGCGTCCCGCGTGATGCCCGCGTTATTGACCAGGATATCAATGCGCCCAAAGCGCGATTCCACCGCCGAAAACGCGCGGGCCGCGCTCTCGCGATCGCCTACGTCCAACTCGTAGCCGCCTGCGCGCGCTCCGGTGGGATCCAGACTGCGCGCAGCCGCTTCAATCCTGACGGGATTGACGTCCATCATCGCCACATAATCGCAGCCGTCCTCCAGCAGGCGCTTTGCGATCGCCAGGCCAATGCCCTGCGCGGCGCCGGTTACTGCGGCAATTTTACCAGTGAGTCTCATGAAAGCGTCTCTTCCTTTCCATTCAGTTTCATTACAGCTTCATACAGCGCATCCTCGCCGCCCACATTTCCGGGGAAGATGACATAGGGCAAGCCCGGGAATTTGCTTTCAGCGCCGGTTTGCCACACGGGGATTCCAGGCAGAATCTGGCCCATGACCCGCGCCTTCTTCACCTTCAGAGCCGCCGTGCCAATTTCGCTGGAGGTGATGCCGCCCTTTGCCAGAATGAATCTGGGCCGAAGCGTCAGATCGCGGACAAAGCCGGTTACCGCGTCGGAAATCCGCAGCGACAGGCGAAGGTCGTCCTCCGCGTTTCCGGTATTCGCATCCAGCCGGGTGCGGCTGGTATACACCGCCGCCGTGCGCCCTTCGCGCAGGGCCTTTTCTTCCCGGCGAAGCACTCTTGCGCGCTCGTCGGCAAAGGCCGATTCATCGTTGACTGTGCGCACATCGAATTCGATGAACTCAATCGGGCAGCGCCTTTTCAGAAAGTCCAGCTGCAGCGTCGTCTTCTGAACGTGCGAGCCCACGATGATCAGCCCGCCGTTTCGGTTGTCCGGATCCCTCAGCTCGCGTCCGGACAGCAGCGGACGGTCGCCGACGCCGCCCAGCACCTTCGTAACCGCAGCGGCGCTGCGAAACAGAAAGCGCTTGCCCGAGGTCACCGCTTCAATGAAGCCCAGCGCAAACACCTCGACATCGGAATAGTCAATCGCATTTACGACAACCTTGCCAAAATCGTGCACAGACGCCAGTATGCGCGCCACCCCTTCCGCGTCCCCGCGCCGCAAGAGTTCAAGGGGAACGGAGGCGACGTCGCCCGCGCGAATCGCGCCGCCATGCTTTTCCTCAATGTATTCCTTCAGATTCGACGCCCGATAGCCGAAGGTGCGGTCCCGTGCAAATTCCGTCTGCCCGGCCGGCGTCAGTTCTCCGTTCATGGCCACATAGTGCACATCGTCCACCGTATAGCGGCCGCCCTCCTTAAAAAATGGGATCAGAATCTCGCCATCGTATTTCTGCCCGGTCTGTTCCTCCAAAACGCTGCGCAGAACCTGCGTTTCCAGAGGATAGTGGCCGCGGAGTGTGGAATCGCTTCGGCTGATCACGACAAAGTCCTGCGCCGTTTCGCGGGCAGCCCGGGCAATGGCGCGAGCCATCGCAGCATGCTCCGCTTCGGTGCGCTCGCGGGAAAAGCCGCGGGAATTGGTCAGGATGAAGAACATCCTCTCCGGCGCGCGAAACGCCTCCAGCAGTGTATCTTCCCTCCAGTCCGTGTAAACGCAGACGTCATGAACCGTCTGGACGCCGGTGGGATCGTCGTCCAGCACGACGATCTTGCGTTCGAAGCGGGCAAGCGCCGCCCGAAGCGCCGACTGTATGCCGGCGGAGTCCGCAGACGGATAGCCGTCCAGGGCGCTCATCGGCAATCGTCTTTCATTCATACTGCTCAGCTCCTTTTACATGCGTTCAAATGCGGCGCTCAACCCCTGTCCGCCTCCGATGCACAGGGACGCCAGGCCATAGCGCGCGCTGCGCCGCTGCATTTCGGACAACAGCTTGACGGTGATCACCGCACCTGTCGCGCCAATGGGATGCCCCAGCGAGATGCCCGAGCCATTGGGATTGACCCGAGCAGGATCCAGATCCAGATCCTGGATGCAGGCCATTGCTTGCGATGCGAAGGCCTCGTTGAGCTCCGCAAGATCAAAGTCCGAGGGTTTCAGACCGGACTTGCGCGCCAGCGCCAATGTGGAGGCGACAGGGCCAAGGCCCATGTACATGGGGTCCACACCCGCAGCGGCAAAGTCCACGATCCGCGCAATCGGCTTCAGCTCCAGCGCACGCGCCCGGCTTTCGCTCATGATCACCACAGCGGCCGCCGCATCGTTGACGCCGGAGGCATTGCCCGCAGTAACCAATCCATCCGGGCCCAGCAGAGGCCTGAGCCGCGCGAGCTTTTCCATGCTGGTCTCCCGGGGATGCTCGTCGGTGTCAAAGACGCGGACCTGTTTCTGAACCTTCACCTCCACGGGGACAATCTGATCCCGGAAGAGCCCCGCGTCGATGGCGGCGCGTGCCCGGCGCTGACTTTCCAGCGCATAGGCGTCCAGTTGCTCCCGCGTATAGCCGTAGCGGCGCGCAATGTTCTCGGCCGTGATGCAGATATGCTGGTTGGGACCGGAAAACGGTTCGCACAGCGCAGTGGTCAGCGCGTCTTCCAGCATGTTCGTTCCAACGCCCATGCGCATTCCCCAGCGAGCGCCCCGCAGCAGATAGGGATAGCTGGACATGCTCTCAGCGCCGCCGGCCAGAACCACCTCCGCATCGCCGCTTTCGATCAGCATCGCGCCGGTCACAATGGCCTGAAGGCCGGACGCGCACAGGCGGTTGACCGTCTGCGCCGAGGCCTCCTTGCGCACGCCGGCGTTGATGCCGATCAGCCGCGCCATAAACGCATTTACACCATACTGGCCCACGCAGCCGAACACGACTTCGTCGACCTCATCCCCCGTCATTCCCGCTCTGCTAAGGGCTTCCGAGGCCGCGATTGTGCCCAGGCTCACCGTATCAAAGTCCTTCAGGGATCCGCCAAAGCTGCCCACTGCGGTTCGGGCCATGGAAACGATTACTGGCTTGTGAAACATGATTGACGCCTCCAAATATCAGTAAATCCCGCACAACGCTCGGATGTGCTTTGTGCGGGATCGCTTTAGAATTCCACCTTGTCAATGCCCTTGAGCTGAAGCTGCTCGCGGGCGTCATCCGGCGTTCCGATGGGATAGTCCAATTCCTCGAGAATCCTGCGGATCTTCGCCACCTGCTCGGCATTGGACCGGGCCAGCGTGCCATCGGGCTTGATGTACAGGCCGTCCTCCATGCCCACGCGGACATTGCCTCCCTGCAGGGCCATCATCGTGGCCAGGCGGAACATTCTGCGGCCCGGCGCAACGCAGCAGTACTGAATATCGTTGCCCAGCAGCTTCTTCGCCTGATCGATGATGAACAGCATTCCCTCGTTGCTGATGGGCATGCCGCCCATGATGCCCGGCACGAACTGCAGATATACGGGCTTCTGAATGACGCCCTTCTTGACGAAATGCTCCAGGTTCTTGATCTGGCCGTAGTCGAACAGCTCAAACTCCGGCCGCGTGCCGCAGCGGTTCATTGTGGTCACGCAGTACTCGATATCGGCGAATGTGTTCTTAAACACATTGTCCCAGGTGCGGGTGATGAAGGGCTTTTCCCAATCGTACTGGAAATCCACACCCTCCGCCAGCCGGGAAAAGCAGAAGTTGATGGAACCGCCGTTTGCCGAGGCCATCTCCGGTTTGAACCGTTCGATCACCGCAAAGCGCTCCTGGGTTGTCATGCCCTGGGCGCCGCCGGTCGTGATGCCGATTACAACATTGCACTGCTTTTTGATGCCCGTGAGGATCTTTTCAAAGGTATCGTAATCGGCCGTGGGCTTTCCGTCCTCCAGGCGCGCATGGATGTGGACGATGGACGCGCCCGCCTTGTACGCATCTACAGCATTCTGAATGATCTGATCCGCATCCTTGGGAAGGAAGGGGGACATCGTTGGCGTATGCACGCCGCCAGTAATCGCCGCAGAAATGAGAACCTTTCGCTGAGCCTTGCCAGCCATAAAACCGCCTCCTGTCTATTTTGCCGCCTGCCGCAGAATGGCCAGCGACCCGATGGCGCGCGGCGAATCCAGCGGCAGATCGATTTCCAGTGTGATATCGCCGTCATATCCCGCTTCGGCCAGTTTTCGAACGCGTTCGATGTGCATTCCCGCCTTTTCGGGCTTCAGAAACGAACGCTGCTGCGGAGTGCCGTCGTCGTCAGAGATATGCGCGTGAAAAATCCAGGGAAGCTCCTCTTGCAGAAAGCGCCTGTCCGCCTCCCCCTCGTGCTCCATGTTGTAAAAATCCACGACCACGCCGACATTGCCGAGCGCCGCCGCACGGGCAATCCGCAAAGCTTCATCGACACGATTGATCCAGTTGCAATAGCACTGTCCCAGTGCTTCGACGCAGACGCGTATGCCCGCCAATCCGAATACCTCGCCTGTCGCGCGGAAGAAATCAACCGTCTGCTGAAACGCCCGGTCCGAAGCGTAGTGCTCCGGCAGGATCCGGGAAAACGGAGAGCCAATTCCAACCGTGCGAACGCCAAGCGCCTGCGCGCGGGGCAGCAGCTTTCTCGCGTAGGCCGCCGCGCGAACGGGATCCGCGCCCTCCCCTGCAATCACCAGATCGCCCGGGCAATAGGCGTTGAAGCCCAGACAGGGAATCCGCGCACGATCCAGCTCCCGCCTGAGCGCGTCAAAGTCCCGCTGATCCATCCTCTGAACGCGCTTCCCTGCCAGCTCCACGTAATCAAAGCCGCAGTTTTTGGCCAGCGCCGCTTCACCCGGCGCGATGGAAACACCGACCCTCATCCTCTGCGCTCCGCATCCATCTGCTCCAGTTTTTTCACACGGCGATGGAAATCCTCATCCTCGGAAAAGCGCGCGTTCAGAAAGATCCCGATGAGTTCCTCCGCCACCGTGTGGCCGATGATCTGCCCGCCCATGGCGATGATCTGCACATTATCGTGTTCGACGCACTGATGCGCGGTATAGACGTCGTGGCAAACCGAGGCACGAATGCCCGGAACCTTGTTGCAGGCGATGCAGGCGCCCACGCCGGTGCCGCAGAACATGATGCCGCGCTCCGCCCGTCCGGAAAGAACGGCCTCGCACACCGCCCTGGCAATATCCGGAAAATCCACCGGTTCAGGATCGTAGCAGCCCATATCGAGGATTTCATGCCTGCGGTTCAGTTCGGGCAGCAGCTTCTGCTTGAGCGCGAAGCCCGCATGATCGGAACCAACGGCAATTTTCATGCAAGCTCCCTCCTGCTGCGGTCAATATAGCACACTCCGTATTCATCCAGATACCGCTTGAGCTCCAGATCGCCAAGCTCAACCAGAGAAACCTCCAGCAGATACAAAACCTCGCAGCCCACCTCAAGATGCCCGTTATAGGCCCTGCCCTGGGCGTCGGAAAACGCCGCGTGGGCATGGACGTCGCCGTCGAGGATCAATCCCTGGATCGCTCCGATCTCGCAGGCCCGGTCGATGGTAACAAACACATTTTCGGGATCGTCTGCCGTACTGGCCACATAGTGATACCGCATTTTCCGGGCGGAACCGATTGCGCTGACGATCATGGCGTTTTTAACGTTCATCTCGCGGCACGCCGCGCCAATTCCCTCCAGGATGTCCTCTCCCTTGGACAGATTCACCACAATTTTCCGGCCGCTGCCTTCACCCGCAAAGTACCTCATGCTGTCGTCCTCCTTATCCTTTCACGCTGCCTGCCGTAACGCCCTCGATCAGATACCGCTGAAAAGCGATAAACATGACAAACAGCGGAATCAGAGAGACAATCGACATGGCAAACATTGCGCCCCAGTAGCTTTCGCCCATCGCATCCACATATTGTCTCAGGGCGATGGACACGGTGAATGTCTTGATGTTGCTCAGATAGATCATCTGGGTAAAGAAGTCGTTCCATGTCCAGATGAAGGTGAAGATGCAGGTGGTAATGATGGTGGGAACAGACAAGGGAATCACAATGCGCAGATAGTGAGCCGTATAGCCGCAGCCGTCAATTCTGGCGGCTTCATCAATTTCCTTCGGCAGGCCGCGCATATACTGGGTCATCATGAATACGAAGAAGCCCTCTGTCGCCAGAAATTTGGGAACGATCATCGGCAGATAGGTGTTCACCCAGCCGATCTTGTTGTACACAATGTACTGGGGAATCAGGCGCACGTGCAGCGGCAGCATCATCGCCGCCATCATCAGCATAAACCAAACATTCCGCAGCGGAAAATTCAGCTTGGAAAAGGCATACGCCGTCATGGAACAGGAAATCACATTGCCGATCATCGCGGCAAATACAATCAGAAATGAGTTGCCCAGAAACCTTGCGAAGCTGTAACCGGAAATGCCGGACCAGCCCACCCTGTAATTCTCCAGAGTCCAGGTTTTCGGCAGAAAGGAACTGCTTTGGAAGATTTCGGTGCCCGGCTTAAAGGAGCTGGTGAGCATCCACAGCAGGGGATAGATCATGAAAACACCGAAGGCAATGACCAGAATATGGAACAAAGCAGTGTTGATTTTTCTCTTTGTCATGACGCCGGCCCCCTTCTCAATCGTAATAGACCCATTTTTTGGCCGTGCCGAAGATGATTCCCGTGAAAACGGCGATGATCACCACCAGCACCCAGGCCAGCGCGCAGGCATATCCCATCTTGAAATACGAGAAGCCCTGCAGATAGATATTCAGCGTATAGAACAGCGTCGAGTTCATCGGTCCGCCGGTGCCTCCGGAAACGATGTAGGCCGGCGTGAACGCCTGGAACGCGTTGATGAACTGCATCACGACGTTGAAAAAGACCATTGGAGTGAGCAGCGGCAGCGTAATTGCAAAGAACTGCCGGGGCTTGCTTGCGCCGTCGATGGTGGCGGCTTCATAATAATCGTTGCTGATCTGTTTGAGCGAGGACAGGAAGATTACCATTGATGCGCCGAACTGCCAGATCAGCAGCACAATCAGCGTATAAATAGCCGTATCCGGCGAATTGATCCAGTTCCTGCCCTGAATGCCGAATACGCTCAGCAGCCGGTTGATCAGGCCTTCCTTATTGAAAATCTGTCTCCACAGAATGGATACGGCAATGCTGCTGCCAAACAGGGAAGGAAGATAGTAGACTGCGCGGTAGAACCGCACGCCGCGCCGGTTGCGCTTGAACAGCACCGCGAGCAGCAGCGCGAACACCAGCTGCAGAGGCACGCCCAGCAGCACGTAGGTGACGGTCACCTTCAAGGAATACTTGAACTTGATGTCTGAAAACATCTTGACATAGTTCTCCACGCCGATCCATTTCGGTGCCGTAAACATGTCGTATGAGGTAAAGGAAAAATACAGCGAAGCAAACATTGGAATGACTGTCAGGCAAAAGAACCCGATCAGCCATGGCAGCATGAACAGATACGCCGCCCTGGTTTCCCTTTTCTGAAGCATTATTTGCCCTCCAATCTCCGATCAGCTCTCGGTCTCGGTGAGGATGGCCCGGGGGATTTCCGAAGAAAGCCCCCGGGATGTTCGGCAGCGATGGGGAACCCTTCCCCATTCGCAGGTTTACTTGTTCTTGGCCAGGATCTCCTCGGCGCCCGCATAGAACGTGGCAGCCGCCTCCTCGACGGAGGAATAGCCAAACATGGTGTATTCCTGATATTCCTGGAACAGCGCCTTGATCTCGGTCGCGCCGGTAGGCGGATAGGCGAATCCGCCGGGAACAACCTCGGTGGTCGTGTTCACGAAATCGATGGCGATGGCGTCAACCGCATCCACCTTGCCGGAGACGAATTCAGCCATTTCGCTGTTGGCGGGCACGCCCTGATCCATCAGCATCCGTTCCCAGCTCTCCTGCTTGTTCTCCAGGAAATCGATCAGCAGCGCGGCAGCATCCTGATGCGCCTCATCGATGGCGGAGGAAATCGCCCAGTGGGCGCCCTCCAGATAGGCGGCATGCGTGCCGTCGTTGCCGGTGGGCATCATCTCGCAAACCAGCTCACAGTCGGGCATCTGCGCGACGTAGAGGTGGAGCTGGTTGACAGGAACCATGATCGCGGCGATCTTCTGGTTGGCAAAGGAGCCCTGCTCCAGCGTCTTGGTGCCCTCCTCGGAGACGAACTCGGCTTCGGGCATCGCGCCGTCGGCGCGCAGATCGGCCCACAGGGAGTACCACTCCTCGACATCCTCCACGGTGAAGGCCAGGTTGCCGTCCTCAGTATAGAGATCGTGTCCCTTGCCGCGGGCATAATTCTGGAATTCGTTGATGGCAAAGCGATCGACGATGAAATACAGGTCGTCCTGACCGGCGGCCTCCGCCTTGGCCCGGAAGTCGCGCGCCACATCCTGCAGATCGGCCCAGGACCACATGTCGCCCGACGCGGGAATTTCCACGCCCAGAGAATCGCACAGCGTCTTGTTGACCAGGATGGTGGTTACGGTGATGCCCATCGGCAGCATCACGATCTGATCGTTCACCGTGCAGCCATCCAGCACCGCCTGGCTCATCTTGCTGGTGTCGATTACGCCCTCCGCGATGTAATCATTCAGAGGCAGCGTCGTGCCGCGGTTGATGTAGTCCGCAGCATACTGCTGATGCATGCCCATGACGTCGGGCGCATTGCCGCCGGCCACCTGCGTCGCCAGCTTGTCCCAATAGTCGTTCCAGGTGCCGTATTCACGCTCCACCGTAATCCAGGGATACATTTCCTCAAAGGCGTCCATGATGCCGTTGTAGCGCTCATGGCGCATCGTGTCGCCCCACCAGGCGATGCGAATGGTGATGGGCTCCTGCGCTTCCGCAAAAGCGCTCAGGCCGGACAGCAGGAGAATTGCGACGATCAGCACGGACAGGATCTTCTTCATGGTGTTCGCTCCTTTCGATTGGGGATGTCCTCGGTGCCAAACCCGGAGAGGCTGCTGCCCCTCCGGAAAGTTCACTTGGTTACTTGATCTCATCCACGGGGATCACGGTATCGTCCAGTTCCTTGCCCAGTTCCTTATACAACTCCTGGCGGCTCTTCTTGTCGCCATTCATTTCCTGCCAGGCGTACTTGGCCACATCGTAAGCGACCTTGCGCGGCACCACAATCACGCCGTCATGATCCGCCACGATGACGTCGCCGGGATAGATCGCCACGCCGCCCACTGCGATGGGGCAGTCCTTCTCGATGTAGCGAATGCGGGCCTGGTCCATGCCCTGGGAGATATGGTAGCTCCAGACGGGCATGCCGCCCTGCATGATGACCTCGTCGGTATCGCGGATGCCGCCGCCGTTGATCAGGAAGCCGACGCAGCCCGCCTTCTGGGCGGTCAGCGTATTGTTGCTGCCCATCAAGCCCACATCCACGCCCGCGAGATCAATGCACATGAAGTCGCCGGGCTGGAGATCCTTCTGCCACGGATCGGTGCAGATCTCGCGATAGTACATTGCAGACCACTGGGTATACTCCTCACCGCGGCAAAGCGGAGCGGGACCTTCGTAGGGGATGTAACGCGCCGTGCGCGCAATGCCTACCGCGCGCGCCGGGAACAGCGGGCGAATGCGCCAATCCACGGTGCCGTAGTGGTGATAGCCGCACCAGTCCATGCCATCGCGGACGTCGGTCACTCTGCAGGGTCGGAACAGTTCGATCAGTTTTTTGTTTTCCTCAAGATAGGTCATGGAAGTATCTCCTTTCATTTTACGCATATCGCGTACTGTTGAAATCATTATACTTCCACATTTACAATATGTCTACTCAATATTTATTCTTTTCTTATCTGTTTTTGTCGTATTTTATCCCGCCATGAAAATTTTTCCGATGTTTATGATTAAATATCAGCTTAATTATTGGGGATTAATACCATATATTTGCCGCATTTTGTTAATTTCAGTTCCAGTTTTGATCATTTGCGTTCAGCGCCCAATCAATCATTTTCTGTACATTATTTCTTATTTTTTGTCTTCATTTTGAATAATAGTTCATATTTTGAGTAATTTATGACAATTGTTGAGTAATCGGCGAACATTTCTTAATTTATGGTTTATCCTTTCTTTCCATATCTGCACACAACAGAATGCCGGCATCATTTCTCCTTTTAACCATTGAGCATACGGCAATCCCAAATTCCTCTCCAAAAGATTCCCGACGTGAAACAGCACCGTCCCTACAACCACTTCGGCCGGCAAAAACAGGCGGACGCCCGGGTCAAGCTGACGATCCGCCGAAACCCGGACGACATGCAGAAGCGCAAGGAACTGGTCGAGCACCCGTTCGAAACGGTTAAGTGGTACGACGGAGCCCACTGCTTCCTCTGTCGGGGAAAGGAAAAAGTGGCCGCCGAAATTGCGCTCAGCTTTTTAACCTACAATCTGCGCCGCGCCATCAACCTGTTGGGCGCCGGCGCGCCTGTCGCGTTCTTCAACGAAAGAAAGCGGAAAATCAGGGGATAAATCCCCCTTCTTTTCCGCTTTTTGGACGCGATTTTTGAAATATATATGCAAAAAAATGTCTGAAAACTAACGTTTTCAGACAAATTGTGGTGGAGCATAACCCAGAGAATCCGAACACTGTGCATCATTCCACTGATGGAGTGGAATGGTGTCCACCCCATCAGAGAAGTTGAGTCCTAACTTCAGACCGTCATCCA
>JBJEUD010000086.1:0-16631 GCA_051883655.1 Candidatus Faecivicinus sp.
TGTCGTTGTGGGTCACTCGCAGCGGCAATTCCCCGCGGTTGTACAGATCCGTCAGCGTGCATGCCTTCTCCTTGACGCTCATCAGCCATTCCAGCTCTTCCACAACCTCCCCTACCTTGCCGCAGGGATCCGTCATCGTGTCCGCGAGCAGCTTGTCATAGCGCTTGCGGGTGTCGTGGAAGTCGGGAATCGTCACGTGCAGCTGGCTGGCATCGAAGTCGTCCAGCATCGTCTGAAATTCGCCGAATGCCAGTCCGGCATTGCGCACGATTTCCAGATCCTCGCAGACGTTATAGGTACTGCTCGGAATATAGTTGAACAGCCGCCAGAAGCCGTTTTCATCGAACAGATAGGTCTTGCGATCGGCCGTGTGATGAAAGTGCAGCGCAATTCGGCCCGGCGTCTTCGCATGGATGTGCTGCGTCACTCTGTCGATATTCTCCATCACCGCAACCGGATCCTTGAACACAAAGGTGTTCACCTGCTGCACGATGTAAGACTTCTCCTTGCCATCATCGCGAAGAAAGTCCACCTTATAGGTGCGGTTGACATTGCCCACCTTGATTTCCTCGCAGGAGCACATCGTGCCCTCAATGCGAAAGGCCTCGCATACCTGCCGGAGTTTATCGATCATATTCGTATTCACCTGCCTTGTTTTTCCTTTGTTTGCCGTTTCCAGAGGCTCTGGAACGCTAGATCGATCTGGAATTGGACCATCACTCATGCCGGCCTGGCGCCGCGGTTACACCAGCGTGCAATCCCATACATCGATGTCACTGTCCTGGAAAACGCCCTTCAGGCGGTCGTGAAGTGCGCCTTTCGACACGCCTTTCCTGAGCACGACCTGCAAAAAGCCGCCGCCGCCCGCACCGGAGATCATCCGGCCATCAATCAAGTCGTCCACCGCGCTGAAGATCTGATCGATCAGCGTGTTTGTACTGCCCGCGTCAACCTTCTGCGACAGCGCCCAATGCTCCGTCAGCAGTTTGGCAAAGGCGTCAATGTTTCCGCGCTCCAGTTCAAAGCGCATCAGCGCCGCCACACGCTGGATTTCGTTGAGCGCATACAGCGATTCCGGCTCATTGCCGATGTACCGGCCCACTACATCCCGCAGCAGATTCCGCGCCAGTCGACGCTGCCCCGTATAGATCAAGCAAAACCGATCCTGAAGCTCCCGCTGGGCTGCCTCGGGAATTTCAACCTGCCGAACCTGAATCCGCTGCTGCAGTCCGGGCATTGAAGTGATATACTTGACGCCCGGGCTCAGTCCGCCCACCTGATCCTGCCAGCCGCCGCCGGTGGACATGATCTGTTCCATGCACAGCACGTGGCTGTACAGATCGGCCTGGGTGTGCGGGATATCCATAAATTCGAAGATCGCCTTCGCGCACGCCGCTGCCAATATGCTGCTGGTGCCCAGCCCGCTGCCCTTCGGCACGCCGGTCACCTCCGTCTGCATCCGGAATCCGCCGCCCAGCCGCGCGAGGATCTCGTCCAGACTCCCTCCTGCTGTCGGGAGAATTCCGCAGGCCAGCAGCGCCGCCTTTTGCAGTGCGAAGGGATCGTAGGGATCGCCCGTCCGCTGCAGCGGTTCAATTTCCGTAAACTCGCCATGGATATCCATGTCGCGGCTGTCAAACACAATTCGGTGCTCTTTCAATCGCGTCAGCGTGACCTCCACAGGCATTTCGCCGTTGAGCAGTATGGCCGCATTCAGCACCGTGCCGCCCCGCTCATTGCAGTACGGCGGCGTATCGCTCCAGCCGCCGCCCCAGTTCACGCGCAGCGGCAGTTTCACCGTATGGCGCTCGCCCCGCATCCGGCAGGTCTCATTAAAGCACAATCCCCGCGCGGAATTTTGGATGATTTCACGCTGGATACAGCGGAAGCTCTCGCCGATGTGGCGATCACCCTCGGTTCCTCCCAGCGCGCAGCCCACATAGTAATGCAGGCGCATGGCCTCTCCTGCATCTGCACGCCTCAGACTGTTCTCCAGCCATTGCTGCTGGATCGCAGTCAAATGATTCGCCTGCAGAACTGCGGCAGCCTCTGTTGCGGAGCGCCGCTGTGAATCAGTCTGGCCAGCCGGTCCATGCGCACCAGCTCCTGCATCCGCTTGTCCCAGGCGATCAACGCCTCCGGGTCGGCGTCGTTGAAGCCGGACTGCAGGCTCTTTCTCTGGGCAGCGCGCCAGGCGGCCACGTCTCCGCGCCCCTGCGCCAATTCATAGAGATTCAGCGATGCCGCCACGGCTTCGGCAATCGTATCGCAGGCAGGATACAGCTTTGCCGTCCACAGAGAATGCTCGCCGGTCTCCCACAGTTCCTCTTCCTTTATGCCGTTTTTCGCCATAAACCCCGACAGCGCTGCGCCCAGCAGGCTGCCGCCGTCCTCCAGCCTGCCCTTGGGGTTGTCGTCCACACCATAGATGCGCACGACGAAGCGTCCATCCCGCTGTTTGAGCCCGTGCAGCACTACATTCGATGGAATGTTCACATCGTGAATATCCACGTAGGAGAGCAGCGTATTTTCCCCCACGACGGCGCCATGGTGGACATAGCTGACCTCCAGATAGCAGTTTTTCCCGCAGGCTGCGCTGCCGGACAACACGCTGCTGTAGCCGGCAATATCCGCGGGGGCAATGCTGCTGTTGACCTGCTTTTCCCAGCCCAGTTGGCTGTATTGCCCGATCTCCTCCGACATCAGGCGCATGATCTCCCGCGTCGTGCCGAAGTGAATGAATTTTGCCGGAGCAAGCCGCAGCAGCTTCATCCGGAAGGGGCGCAGCGCGTTCCAGATCGCAGTGCGCGCTTCAGCCAGCGCCGCGCTGTACTCTCCTTCGGGCTTCTCCCGATAAAAGTCTTCCAGGGTGGAATCCGTCGCCAGAGGATACAGGAAGTCGCCATACAGTGACAGCCGCACGGTATCGTTCACCAGGCGACGATAGGCCGTTTCGTCCGAAATCAGGCTGTATAGCGCCGCCAGCATCTTCGAGGAGAAGATCACCGCGCCGGTGTCGATATCCACACAGTCGTGCTCGTTGACCGCACCGCAGCTGCGCAGCGACTCCACCGTCTGCTTGTGAAGGAACTTCGCAACATTTCCATCTTCTCCCCGCAGGAACACGCCGTGATTCTTGCCGGTCTGCACATCTTCCTTGAAGGAAATGGCCGCGGCGCCCTCGCCCGAATCGTCGATCTGCAGCGGATTGAACAGCAGCAGCACGTCGCCGGAGAGCAGCAGCATACCTTCGCGAATGCGCCCGGGCACGCCCGCCATACCGATCATAAACTCATCAAACAGCGTGGAAACGCGGCCGTTGGGCATCTCGTGGGGTACCGGCGAAAACAGCTTTCCCAGCGCAGAGTACTGCGGCACGCGCTTGCTGTCGCCTCCGGAATGAATGACCAGGATGCGAAGCCCGGAGAAGTCCGCGCTGCCCGTCTGTTCCGCGATATAGCGGATTGCACCCAGCGTCGCGCCGCCGCTGCCCACGCGCCTGCCCTCCGGATCCGGCAGGACGGCAAACCTCGTCTTTGGCGGCAAAAACCCCGCCTGTTCGCGCTGCCTGAGCTGCGCGGAGAAGCCCGCTGCCTGCTGATCGTTGGAGGCCGTCAGAATGATATAATCCCAATGTGCGAAGTCCGGCCGCGTCAGCGAGCGCTGATAGTCCGCGTAGGCATCCTGATAGGACTGAGAGAGAAAAAGAGACATCAATGATTGTTTCATGGAATCAATTCCTTTAAAACGTCCACCGTTCAGGGCTTTCCAAACTGCCCAAGATACTCCTCTATCTGCCTTTCGGGAATATGGATCTCCGTCCTTCTCGAATTGAAGATCAGGTTCTTCAGTTCCTCCTGATTTTCCCTTTCAATCACCGGCAGGTTAAAGTCGCGCTTCTTTTCCACGGCTCTGTTATCCACAGCGATAATCATCGCTCGCTTTCCGCGCTGCAGCGCGCGAATACCGGCATGCAGCCGCGTTCCCACGTATTCAATGTCCTCCATTTCCAGGACTTTGTTATATGCGTCCAGCTTGGACTGAATGAACACGATATTTTTCCAATTCCCGGCAATGCTCTTATAGTAATTCATATCCCCGGATCCCTGCATCCAAAGATAAACCGTTTTGTAGTTCTCACTCAGCAGAGACAGCATCTCATGATCCTTCCGGGGATCCTGATAGTAATCCGTCAGTGTCGTCACCACAGAATCCGCCTTCTCCCGTGGAATCGAACCGCAATGCTGCTCCGTGAATTTCCACATGGTCGGGCAAGCTGTATTGAGGACATTCCTGATTCCCATCGATTCCAGCTGCTTCACCGTATAATTGTCCCTTACACTGTGGAGCACGTCGGGCGACAGCAGCGCTTTGTACAGCATTTTACTGTACAGATCGATACGCCTCTCATACTGCCACCAGCCGCATCCCATGAGGATTACCGGACCGACAAAGGGCGCTTTGACCAGCGAAACATCCCACTGTCTGAATCCCAAAAGCATGTGACTCTTCAACAGATTCGATCCAAGCACAAAACGCGCCTTGAAATCCCTCAGCATGTGCATATAGCGAATGGAGGTTGGTAGATGGGTTGAAACCTTAATCATGAAGGAATCCGGGAACAGCGCTTCCAGATATGCGGACGCGCTGTCGCTGATAATCGAATCCCCCAAATTGGAAGAACTGACAGCCGGATCAAAGGCGATGATCTTTTCAAACCCCAGTGTTGACACCCTTTTCTCCCCCCGCTTTGCCTCGCTTCAGCCACCTGAAAAAGATTCCATCTATCGAACAGAAGAAAAACGGCCTCGTATCCTTAAACAGCAGCGGATAGAAGAAATTGCTCAGCATCTGCGTCACCAGCGTCGCCACAGCCGCGCCTTCAATTCCCCAAATTGGAATCATCGCCGCATTGCAAAGGACATCCGTAATGCCTCCAATGATCGACAGGATCATCACATATCGATTCTTGCGCTCGCAGAGGAGCCACATGCTCTTGATTCCGCCCAGATAGGAAAATGCGTTAAACCAAACCGCAATTCTTAAGCTCGTCAGCGCATCCAGATATGCATCGCCGTACAGGATCCCGATAATCTGTCTTCCAAAGAGCGTGACAAAAGCCGAATAGGCAAAGGCCACCCACATGATCATCGAAATCAGCTGGCGGATTCTTCTTCTGTACCGCTTCTCGCTCTGCTCCTTCTCCTCCATGATCACCGGCCGCATTGAATCGAGAACGGCCGTTGGAATGAAGGAGATATATCCGCAGATGGTAATCGCCGTGCTGTAATAACCAACAGCTTCCGTGCTGTGAAGAATCTGTTTGATCATTATCGTATCAATTTTTGTATAGATGAATGCCGTGATGCTGGCGAGAAGGAACGGTCCGCTCGCACGAAGCATTCTCCGGGCGACATCCCTCCTGGCCGTGAGCCTGTACTTTTTCCGCTTCTGATAGGACGCATAGTACAGAATTCCCAGAAAGCAGACGTCCGCCGTCGTTCCCAGCGCAAACCACACATAGTCAAATTCCAGAACGATCATGCCAATTTTAATGATCGCCGAAATGATGAATGCAATGACTGTGATAACAACATCAATTTTCGATTGCAGCTGCCTTTGATACCAATATTTCACCGTATCAAAAGCGGCAAACGGCAGCTGCACCGCTTGCAGGATCGCCATATACACCAGATCCTTGTCGGCGCCATCCAGCGCGCAGACGACGCCAACCATCGCGATTGCGGACACGATGCCCACAACGAAGCGCAGGGCGATGGCCGTGCCGACGATCTCTCCATCTTCATCGGGATGGTTCACCAATTCATGGATGATTACACCGTTCAGGCCCAGCCCGCAGATCGACGTAAAAAATGCCGTATAGGAGGCAATATAGTTGACCGAGCCCACTCCCGCCGGCCCCAGGTAACGAGCAATAAGTATATTTATAGCAAAATGAAATATCAGTCGGAAAACGCTGCCAACCAGCAGCCAAAGCGTATTTCCAACGATCCTTTTCCCCTTTATGTTCACCTTTAATCGCCTCATGCAACTATTCTTCAATGTTCCCAGCCGACAGCAACCGCAGTCCTTGAGCGTGCACCGTGGAAAGCATGTCCAAGGCTTCTTCCTGCACTGCTTCAGCTTGCGAGGATCTCCCTGTAGATTTCAATCAATCGCGCAATATTCGCTTCCCGATTATGCGTTACCTGAGCACGGCTCCGGGCGGCGAGTCCCATCTGCGTCGCCCGTTTCGGGTCTGCAAAGACCTTTTTCACATAATAGGCCAGCATATACGGAGCATCTGCCTGATAGATGTACCCTTCCTTCTCATGCAGCATCAGGTTTTTGACGCCACCGACATCTGACGAAACGCAGGGGAGTCCCAACAGCATCGCTTCCCCGAGGCTGTTCGGCGAGTTTTCAATCGTCGAAGGCGAGACGAAAACATTGCTCTTCAGGAACCGCGCCTTCATCTCCTCTTCTGTCAACGGACCTGTGAAGGTCACATGACCTGCCAGACCTTCCTGTGCAATGATCCGTCTCACGTACTTTGCATAAGACGACATTTTAAGTCGGGCATACAGGCCATCCGATCGGGTCAGGTCATTGCCGGCCACAAACAGATGCGCATCGGGATAGACGCGAAGGATCTCCGGGAGCGCTCGCAGCATAAAGTGAAGCCCCTTCACCGGATAGGCCGCCTGGCTCATGAAGATCGAGTGCTTCTCACATTTTTCGGGCTCCCACACGCCCGAATAAAATACCTCTCTCAGGGACTCATTGCAGAAGTGATAGCTTGCATCCGGATTTGTCTGCGAGGTGCAGGCTTCATCCCAATCCGTGCGCCCGATGACATGGCCGGCGCGCTTCAGGGTCTCCGTCTCAAATGCGCCGCGCCTCTTCATCTTCTCAGCCTGTGCCGCGAGATTTCCCCTCGCGATGTTGCTCACTGCAAAGCGCTTCAGCTCCCTGTATGGGATTCCGGCATTGTAATGCATCCAGTAATAGGAGGTCAAGCCCTGGATATTCACAACCGTTCTTTCCGGACGGTTGAAGAGCTTCGCTGCAAGCATGCTGTGGGGGTACTCGGTGCCGAAGCAATGCAGAATATCCGGCTGAACCTTCTGAAGGATGGTCCGCAGATGCTCCTCCATCTCCCTTGAGCAATGCATCTGATCCTCCACCGGAAGGAAGCCCCACATCTTCGGCTGATGGAACGCGTAATAGTGAATATTCCCGATGCTCCCCGACCGCATTGCTTTCTCCCCCAGCAGCGGAAAGGCAATGTGAAGGTCGATCTCGGGGATTTGCTCCAGGACATCCGCAAAGCCCGTGAGCCACCCGCAAATATTCGGGGCCTTCACCCCGATTTCATTTGCAATTCTGGGAATGGGAATGTTGCACACCCACAATACTTTTATTCTGCTCATCATTTATCTTCCGAAAAATCCATCGTCCTTGGCAAACATGAAGCCGATCATTGGCTTCTTCATAAATCTCTTTTTTCAAGCGCGATGCTTCCAGCTCTGCCCCGCTGCAGTCACTTGGCCTTCAGCCGATAGTAGATTTCAGCCATCTTCCTGTATATCGGATAGAACCAGTCCTGTTGAACCAGGAAATGCTTGATGCCCATCCCGTGAAGCTGCGCTCTTCTCCAGTTTTTTTGATATTCCTGCCGAGTAAAGCACTCCTTCAGAATCCTCTTGCGCTCCCGGAGGGTAATCCTTCTGTTTTCCGTCCTTTCCGAGACGCCCCCGCCCTCATAGTCCGAAATGACAACCGGGATATGGCGGATTTCAGTTCCATGCTTATACGCATACACATAATAGGCATAGTCTGACGCGATCCTGTAGCTGAGGTCAAACCGGCGCTCTTTCAGCAATTCAACGGGATAAATCGTCGCTTGATGGCAAAGAACCATCGTAAAACACAGGTAATCTGAAAAATCGGGATACCTCACAAGGCAATTTCTGTTCGCCGCAAAGTAATCCCCATAAAAAATCGTCTCAGAGGCGCGCTCCACCTTGACGATTTCTGCAGCGCAATGCTCAAGGACGCGATCATCGTGAAAGATATCGCCGCAATTCAGGAAGATGCCATGGTCTCCATGGGCGTACATGATCGCCTGATTCATCGCATCATAGATCCCGCGATCCTTTTCCCGGACGACAGATATGCGTTCATCCGCCGGCAAATGCTCAAGACTGCCATCCGTCGATCCGCCATCTTTGATGATGACCTCCCAGTCGGAATATGTCTGCGAAAGGATCGAATCCAGCGTCACAGCCAAACGCGCTCCCGCATTCAGGGCCACCACCAAAATGCTAAACTTCATATCCTGCACTGCTCTTTTCTATCCAGTAACGTCCTTTATCGATCACTCATGTGCTTGCGGTCCGCTTCAGCCGCCGCATGAGTCAAGTCCGGCAAGAGTTCATCTCAAATGCTGATACTTTAATACGCCCTTGATTGCATACCAGCATTCATAGTAAAACGCCTGCACAACATTCAGCCCGATATACCGGTACGTATTCCAGTTCATCTTCGCCGCTTTCACCTTGTTGCCTGACTTCGACGTCTTCGACAGCCGATAGATCAGAAGGGGCTCGTCAATGCCGCAAGCCCTCCCGCCATTCTTGAGGATCTTCAGCCACATCGCGAAGTCCTCGTGCATCAGATCGCCGATCACATAATTGGCACAGTAGAGGTCTTTTCTCACCAGGACCGACGAATTGGATATGAGATTCTGCTTGAGCAGCTGTCGATACCCCACCTTCTCCGGAACGTGCAGAATCCAGTTCAGCGGTCGTCCTTCGGCATCCATGAAAGCTGAACCGGTGAAGACAAGGTCTGCGTTCTTTTGTGTGCACAGTTTCATCTGTTTTTCCAGTTTATCCGGAGCCCATGCATCGTCGCTGTCCAGCACGGCGATCCATTCCCCCCGGGCATGCTCCAGCGCATGCTTTCTCGTCCATGACACGCCGCTGTTCCGGCTGTTGCGGATGAGCCTTATCCTGCAGTCATCCATTCCCTCCACGATCTCAGCCGTTGAATCGCTCGAACAGTCGTCAACCACCAGCAGTTCAAACCGCTGATACGACTGGGACAGCACCGATTCAATCGCCCTTCCGATCGTCTTCTCGGCATTATAAGCTGCCATAATGATGCTGACCAAACGCTCGTTTTCCACATCTGTCTCCCGCGGCGAATTCACGCTGAACATGTCTTCAAACTTCATAGTACTGTCCCTGCGCTCGAATGTCAGGTTCCTCCATTCGGGTGCGACTTGGAGGATCCTCACGCGCTCTTCTCATCCTTATCCGCTTTCATCGCGGTTATCTGCCCCAATGCGACGCCTTCCGTGCTCTCCTTCATGAACAGAATCTTGATCGTGGCCAGAATGATCTTGAAGTCTCCGATAATGCTCGGATTGGCGATATACATCAGATCCATCTGCAGCTTGTCATAGGGAAGCGTATTGTACTTCCCATACACCTGGGCATAACCAGTCAAGCCGGCCTTCGCCTGCAGGCGCAGCGAAAACTCCGGCAGCTCCTTCTCATATTGCGCTGCAATCTCAGGGCGCTCGGGGCGCGGCCCCACCACGCTCATGCTTCCCCCCAGAATGTTGAACAGCTGCGGCAGTTCATCCAGTCGGCAGGCACGTATGAAATGGCCCACAGGCGTAATCCGATCGTCCTGCTCTCCAGAGGAAAGGCGGGCAACGCCGTCCTTCTCCGCATCGGTGCGCATGCTGCGAAACTTCAGCATCTCGAACTGCCTTCCGTCCCGGGTCAGCCGCGTCTGCCGATAAAACACCGGTCCGCCGTCGCAGGCCTTGATGGCAATGGCAACGGCGATCATGACAGGGCCCGTCAGCAGAATGGCCAGCAGGCTGCCGAGAATATCGAACATGCGCTTGAGTATAACATATTCGATCGGCGGATTATACCGGCTGACCCTCAAAATGGGCAGGTGAAACATGTGCATGCGCTTTGCGCTGCTCATGATGAGGTCGCCAATTCGCGGAATCATATAGACATTGATGCCATGCGCGACGCAGTACTTGAGAATGGCATTGCGGTCGTGGCTGTGCACCCCACAAAGAAACACATTGGCCACATCATCCAGCATGCGCATCTGCTGGGAAAGCAATTCCCCGACACTGCAGGCAAAGCACACGTCGAACTTTTTATTCATTCCGTATTCGCCGATCAAATCCTCCATGTCGCGGCGCTCATCAAACACAATTCCCGTCTTCTGGCCCGAAAATCTGGAGAAATACCAGATGTGCGACCGCTTGCACCAAATGCAGGAAAAAAAGCTTTGCGCAACAAATGCGATCAGCGCAGGCCGCAGATCAGGGAAACTGCCCATCATCAGCCAAAGCACCAAAAACATAAAGAAATCCGCCATAAAAAACCCAAGCACCTGACTGAAAAACATTTCCGAGATGCGCTTGAGTGAGATCAGAAAGGCGTCATAAACGCGGCCAAAAAAATAGTAGAGCACCATAAACATTGCGATTACAGCCGCGCTTTGAAAGGGCTTGGCAAACAAGACTACATTTTTGGAATAATAGCCAAGCCAGCAAAGCGCGAAGGGCAGCGTGATCAGCAGCAAATTGAATACCTTGATCAATCTGACGCCAAGATCATGATGCATCCTGTCGTTCCGCTTGTGCTCCGCTTCCTTTTGAAATTGCATTATACCCCTCTTCCCATAGCGACAAATGTCCCTCAATCTCTTCTCCGCTTGAATAGATGCACCCGGCGCACGGCCCCCTCTGCCATGCTCCGTCGCAGTCGCCGGCACAAGAGGCCGGGCCATTCTCCGCCTGTATCTTCCGGAAGCTGATCCACGAACCCTGAAGCGCCGCAACCGGAGGTATTCCGGCGGCTCGGTCGCCGCAAAGCCCAGCCTTCAGCAATGATCAAAGTTGACGCGCCGTTTGCAATCTGCCGCGTCAATCAAAGCCTCGGACGCAGAAGCAAAAATAAAACCAGCTCAACGCCGGTCAACCGCCCTCTGTAAAGCCAGCCCGGACTTACAATCAGCGCCTGAAGACATTCAGTGTATGTCCATTTATGTCTATATATTATATTGATATCGACAGATATTGTCAACGTCTTTCAAGTATGCATAAAATGATATTTACAGTGCATTTTCGAAAGCTGTCTGTTTTGATCGTCGAAAGCCTGGCTGGTCAATCGTCCGGTTTTGGGCAAATCAAGGGGATCCATTTAGAGCAAATTGCCGCAAATATACAGATCGGATCGATGGCACTTGTTGTCCTCGATCCGATGAAAGCACATGAAATCGCGATGATGCTGTACAGCGCCCGGCCGCTTTTGTGCCGTCATACAGCCTGACGGCAGCAATTTGCCCAAGTGCATCCCAATGGTGCAGGCAGTCCGCCAGTTTTCTGCGCGCCAATTTCCCTATTGATTGGATGGGCATCTCCTGAGAACCGGCGACTCACGGCACGATCTCCGGCTCCAGCGTCTTCACGCCCCATACAAAATAAAGAATGTGAAAGGCCCATACGCAGCTCAGCACAGCACAGCCGATGATCGCGCCTTTCAGCGCCATCATGGTAAAACCGACGCTCATCAGCAGTGTGACGGTGATCATGATGCGAATCTTGGTCCGCCGCGTCATGCCGCGCCCCTGGACGTAGCTCTCCAGATTGTTCCTGTACAGCTTCGTATTGCGAAACCAGCGGTTCAGCCGCTCCGAGCTCCGCGCAAAGCAGAACGCCGCCAGCATCAGAAATGGAAAGGCGGGCAGCAGCGGCATGACTGCGCCAACCGCGCCAAGTCCCACCCCAATGCAGCCAAGGACAACGTAAGCGATCTTCTTCATATTCATGATTTCCTCATTCTCCTTTTTTCCCGAATTGTCTCCACACCATGGCGCGCAGCCATGATTGGATGATACAACAGCATTCTCGGCCCTGAAAAGCGCATAACCTCGCGGATTTTCTCCCGCATTTCCGGCTTGTAGCAATGCACGCGGCAGTTGGAGCAGAAGGTCTTCGTTTCCATAAACGGGCATCTGTCGCTGCGCTGGATTGCATAATCGTTCAGCGCGGCGCACCCTTCACAGAATCCCCGCTTGGTTCCATGCACCTTCCGGCAATACAGGGAAATCATCAGCGACACGACGTCCTTCTCCCGCTGCCGCTTGCTTTCAACTTTATTCATTGCGTCCTCCAGAATTAGATATAACTAACCTTCATCTCCATAAAAGGCTGCCCGAGATTCCGGCAGCCTCTTGTCCATCAGCTCATCCGCCCGTGCTCCACAGAATACAGCTTCTGTGCAATGCCCATGGTGGATTTCCGGTGCGAGACCAGCACGACCGTCCTGTCGCCGCGCTCCTCGTGCAATGCCTTCAGGATTACGGCCTCATTGAGGCTGTCCAGATTGCTGGTGGGCTCGTCCAGAAGCATCAGATCTGCATCGTGCAGAAAAGCCCGCGCCAGACCAATTCGCTGCCGCTCGCCGCCGGAAAGCGTATCGCCCAGCTCGCCTACCGGCGTATCATAGCCCTGCGGTAGCGTCATGATGAAATCATGAACGGACGCCTTTTTGCAGGCTGCGACGATTTCATCATCGGAAGCATCCAGCTTTGCAATGCGAATGTTGCTGCGAATGGAATCGTGAAAGAGGTGCGTCTCCTGGGTGACGAAGCTCTCCATATCGCGCAGATTGCCTGTGTTGATCTCCTCAACGGATCTTCCTGAGATCGCCACACAGCCCTGCTGCACACGCCAGAACCGCATCAGCAGCTTGAGAAGCGTGCTCTTTCCGCTGCCGCTGCACCCGACGATGCCCACGACGCTGCCCTTTTCGATATCCACAGACACGTCGTCGAGGATGGTCTCGCTGTCATAGGCGAAGGTGACGTGATCTGCCGCCGCCCCGTCGAAGCCGATCTCCGCCTTGCCGCTCACATCCTCAACCATCGGCTCCTCCTCCAGAATGTCCAGCACGCGATTGCCGGCGGCAAAGGTCGTTTGAAGCGTGCTTCCCAGGTTCGCCAGCGCCACGCAGGGACCAAAGGAGCTCATCAGCGCGACGACGGGAATCAGCACGCCGTTCAATCCGATATCTCCCCGCTGCTTCAGCTGTGCCGCCGCAAACAGCATCGCCAGGTCAAAAGCCAGGATCACCGCATTCGTAATGGCAATGTTGCGGCCAGCGGTGCGCTTCATGCGCTCCTCATCGGCGGAAAGCGCATCGGTGCGGGCATTCATCTCCGCAAGCCGCTTCGCGCCCGCGCCATACTGGATGGTCTCGGAAAGCCCGCGCAGGCTGTCGAGGACAAATCCGCTGAGTTCGCCGGACTTGCTGCGAAAGCGAATGCCATCGTCTCCGCTGGCCATGGAGATCATCAGCGGAATCACTGCGCCCACCGTCAGATATGCCGCCAGCGCGATTGCCGCCAGAAGCGGATGAAATCTGCCGATGAATCCCACCATGACCGCACAGAACAGCACCGCAATGGCGATGGGCGAAATCGTGTGGGCATAGAACACTTCCAGGAGCTCGATGTCCGAGGTGATCACGGAAATCAGATTGCCCCGGTCGCGGCCTTCCAGCTTGGCGGGGCAGAGCCTCCGCAGCGCGCGGAACACCTTGTCCCGGATCAGCGCCAGAAGCTTGAAGGCGATGAAGTGGTTGCAGGATTGCTCCGCATAGCGCAGCAGTCCCCTGAGAATCGCGAATGCGCCCGCGCCCGCAAACAGCACAGCCAGTTTTCCCGTTCCGTTCAGCACCTGAAGCGCCGCATAACCGCCAAGGATCGTGATGAATGCCGCGCACAGGTGGCCAATGAGTCCCATCACAATGGCCAAAACCATATAGCCGGTCAGCGGCTTCACCAACCCAACGAGCTTCAGCATCACGGTCAGTCCGCTTCGCTTATTCATCTGCGTCACCTCCCGTGAAATTCTCCAGCGCCTGCTGGGCGTTCCAGAGCTGCGCATAGACGCCATTGCGGCGCAGCAATTCCTCGTGTCTGCCGCATTCCGCAATTCGTCCCCCGGACATCGCGTAGATCAGGTCTGCATCTTTGGAGTTGGCCAGACGGTGGGAAATCAGAATGACGGTCTTGACCTTCGACAGCGCGTGAATCTCCCGCATGATGTCGTTCTCGCTCTCCACGTCGATGTTGGAGGTTGCCTCGTCGAAGATATACACCGCGCTATCGTGCAGAAGCGCTCTCGCCAGCGCCAGGCGCTGGCATTGACCGCCGGACAAATTGGACGCCTTTTCATTGAGATGTGTCTCCAGCCCGCTTTCGCCGCGCAGGAAGTCCGCCAGATGCACCCGTTCCAGCACAGCCCACAGCGCGTCGTCAGAAGCGTCCGGCTTGCCCATCCGCAGGTTTTCGCGGACCGTGCCCTTGAACAGATAGCATTGATGGCCGACATAGGTGAAGCGCCGCATCAGGCTCTCCTCGGAAATGGTCTCGAGCGGCACGCCTCCCACAGTCACGCGCCCCTTCCACCCCTTGTTTCTGCCCATCAGGATGCCGGAAACGGTGGATTTGCCGCAGCCGCTTTCGCCGGCGATGGCGGTAAAGCTGCCCTCGGGGAAGACCATATCGACATCGTGCAGGATCTCCCGATCCTCCTCGTAGGCATAGCAGAGTTTTTCACAGCGGATTTCGCCGCTCCCGGGACATTCGATGCCGCAGTTCTCCGGCTCCGCCAGATCCAGCAGGCGAAAGATCTTGTCGCTGGCTGCCATGCCGTTCATGGCAATGTGAAAGAAGCTGCCCAGCTGGCGCATGGGGATGAAGAAGTCCGCCGCCAGCAGAATGATGAGCAGACAGCTCTGCAGCCCGATGTGCCCGCTGGCGTATTGTGTCGATGCCAGAATCACGCCCAGCGCCGCGCCGCCATAGGCGATCAGATCCATGATGGTAATGGAATTCAGCTGCATCGTCAGCACCTTCATGGTGATCACGCGGAATTTTTCAGCCTCAGCGTTCATCTCGTCGTTTTTGAACCCGTCTGCCTGATAGATCTTCAGCGTCGTCAGGCCCTGCAGATTTTCGAGAAAGGTGTCGCCCAGCGCCGTGTACTGATTCCAGTATCTGGACAGCAGCTTCTTCGCCCATGTCCGAACTGCCGCAATTGCCGCCGGAATCAGCGGAACACAGATCAACAGCACAATCGCTGACGGAAGATTGATGAAGCTCAAATAGACAAACAGCGTCAGTGGCGCCAGCATTGCGTAAAAGAACTGCGGAAGATACGAACCGAAGTAGGTCTCCAGCTGATCCACGCCCTCGACCGCCACCTGTACGACCTCGCTGGTCCGTACCTGCTCGCGATAGGAGGCGCCCAGGCGCAGCAGCTTTGCATAGATCCTCTCCCGAAGCGTCCGCTTGACTGCCTTGCTGGACAGATATCCCATTCGCGCGGAGAGCGTCGCGCAGAAATAGCGAATCACAACGGCGACCGCTGCAAGGCCGACTGTTCGCCCAATATTTCCCGACGCCTCGCCCATCGCCAGTTCCGCCAGCAGCGAGGTAATCGCCGTCATCAGCGCAATATTCGCCGCCAGGGAAACCCACTGGCATGCGACGTTTCCCGCGATATATTTTCTGCTCTCCCCGACCATGCCGATCAGGCGCTTATTGATCATCATCCAAATATCTTCTCCTTCTCTTCCCGGAAATCTCCCGCCGCATTGCCCAGCAGATGCAAGGTGAAAACACTGGGCGCACCTCAAGTTAGTTTTAAGTAACTCGCAGGCATTGAAAAAGTTGTGATTTGTCACAACTAACTGATAGGCATTATATCATTGAAACCCACCATCCGTCAATAATTCCAATCTTATTGATTTGTTAAAAGACATCCGAACGGCTTCGCCTTCCTTTTTCTTCCTATTATCTGTATCTTCCGGAGCTCCTCTGCTTGAGTGCATGTACAGCTCACTGCATGGGAAGCTGCGCGTCCAAGAGCCCACTTTCATTGCAGCGCAACCTTCCCGGGAAAATCTCCCGCAAGTCTGCTCATCCATATCCGTGGGAAATTCCACGATACGGCATCTTCGCCATTGACTTCCCAGCGTCCATTGTCTATAATTCGTTTAGAGGCAGCGACCACCGCCGGATCTTCAAAGCGTCCTGTTTTTCTCGCGGCAGTCCATCTTTGCCTCAGCCAATCCTCGCAATTCTTCCCCAGGGATCTCGGATCCTCAAGCAAACGTCATTCATGCACAAAGGAGAAAATGCGTCATGAGAAAGCTGCCCACCCGCCAGGTTCATCTGGACTTTCACACCTCCCCCTGTATTCCCGGCGTTGCCGCACAATTCGACAAGGCTCAGTTTCAGGCCGCACTCAAGGAAGGCAACCTGAACTCCATCACCGTGTTTGCCAAATGCCATCACGGCTACTGCTACTATCCCACCCGTGTCGGCACCATGCACCCCACGATGCGGCGGGACTTCGACCTGACCGGCGCAATGATCGACGCTGCACATGAAATTGGCGTCGCCGCTCCGATCTACATCACAACGGGCTTCTCTGTGCTGGACGCCGAAACCCATCCGGAGTGGCGCATGTGCGATGAGGATGGAAATCCCCGCGCCAACAACATCGACCCCAA
>JBJEUD010000087.1:0-16454 GCA_051883655.1 Candidatus Faecivicinus sp.
GGGTGCGCTTGTACTTGCCGCAGTTGCACTCCCAGTCCTTGGTGGGGCCGAAGATGCGCTCGCAGTACAGGCCGTCGCGCTCGGGCTTGAGCGTGCGGTAATTGATCGTTTCCGCCTTCTCCACCTCGCCGTGAGACCACTGGCGGATCTGCTCCGGCGAAGCAAGGCCAATGCGGATGGAATCCAGCTTTGTCAATTCAAACAAGGAGCTCTCTCCTTTCTATCTGTCGGAGCGCGGCGGACAGCGCCGCCGCGCGGGTCTGCTTCAACGTTGGATCAGAAGTCGTCGTCCAGCATGAGGTCGTCGTCGCCCAGTTCGAGGTCGTCGAAGTCGAACTCCTCAGCGGCGACCTCCTCCTCATCGGCGATGGCCTCAGGCGCGATGCTGGGAACCAGCTCGTCCTTGAACTCGCTGTCGTTGGCGTAGGCATCGTCGTCCAGCTCGCGGATTTCGATCTCCTCGCCCTCCTTGTCCAGCACCTTGATGTCCAGCGCCAGGGACTGCAGCTCCTTGAGCAGCACCTTGAAGGACTCGGGGATGCCCGGCTCAGGGATGTTTTCGCCCTTGACGATGGCCTCGTAGGTCTTGACGCGGCCGATGGTGTCGTCCGACTTGACGGTCAGAATCTCCTGCAGCACGTGGGAAGCGCCGTAGGCCTCCAGTGCCCAGACCTCCATCTCGCCGAAGCGCTGGCCGCCGAACTGCGCCTTGCCGCCCAGCGGCTGCTGGGTGACCAGGCTGTACGGGCCGGTGGAGCGGGCGTGGATCTTGTCGTCGACCAGATGATGCAGCTTCAGATAGTACATATAACCCACGGTGACGGGGTTGTCGAACCGGTCGCCGGTGCGGCCGTCATAGAGCCACAGCTTGCCGGTCTTGTTGATGCCGATCTTGCTGAACTGGATCAGCGGCTTGCCGTTCTTGTCGTACAGCGGGCCGTCCTCCTTCTGCGCAGCCATCTCGAGCAGTTCGTTGATGTCCTCGTCCTGCGCGCCGTCGAAGACGGGGGTGGCAACGTGCCAGCCCAGCGCCTTGGCCGCCAGACCCAGATGCACCTCGAGCACCTGGCCGATGTTCATTCGGGAGGGAACGCCCAGGGGGTTCAGCACGATGTCCAGCGGCGTGCCGTCGGCCAGGAAGGGCATATCCTCTTCCGGCAGCACGCGGGACACAACGCCCTTGTTGCCATGGCGGCCTGCCATCTTGTCGCCCACCTGAATCTTGCGCTTCTGGGCGATGTAGACGCGAACCATCTGGTTGACGCCGGGGGCCAGCTCGTCGCGGTTCTCGCGGGTGAAGATCTTGATATCGACGATGATGCCGAATTCGCCGTGGGGCACGCGCAGGGAGGTATCGCGCACCTCGCGGGCCTTGTCGCCGAAGATGGCGCGCAGCAGGCGCTCCTCGGCCGTCAGCTCGGTCTCGCCCTTCGGGGTGACCTTGCCGACCAGGATGTCGTTGGCGCGCACCTCCGCGCCGATGCGGATGATGCCGCGCTCATCGAGATCGCGCAGCGCGTCCTCGCCGACGCCGGGGATATCGCGGGTGATCTCCTCCGGGCCCAGCTTGGTGTCGCGGGCTTCGGACTCGTATTCCTCGATGTGGATGGACGTGTAAACATCGTCCTTCACCAGGCGCTCGGACAGCAGCACGGCGTCCTCGTAGTTATAGCCTTCCCAGGTCATGAAGCCGATCAGCGCATTGCGGCCCAGGGAGATTTCGCCCTGATCCGTGGACGGGCCGTCGGCAATCGGCTGGCGTGCGCGCACGACCTCGCCCTCGCTGACGATGGGATGCTGGTTGATGCAGGTGCCCTGGTTGGAGCGGGCGAACTTCTGCAGCTTGTACAGGTGATCGACATTCTTCTCGTCGCGGATGACGATTTCATCGGCGGTCACGCGGGTGACCACGCCGTCCTCGCGGGACAGCAGCACCACGCCGGAGTCGCAGGCGGCCTTGTACTCGATGCCGGTGCCGACCAGCGGCGCTTCGGGAACGAGCAGCGGAACGGCCTGGCGCTGCATGTTCGAGCCCATCAGCGCGCGGTTCGCGTCGTCGTGCTCCAGGAAGGGAATCATACCGGTGGCGACAGAGATCAGCTGGCGGGGAGAGACGTCCAGATAGTCGACCTTGGAGGCCTCGACCTCGATGGTCTCATCGCGGCGGCGGGCGGTTACGCGCTCCTTGGCGAAACGGCCGTCCTCGGTCAGCGGCTCAGTGGCCTGAGCGATGATGTACTTGTCCTCCTCATCGGCGGTCATATAGTCGATGATATCGGTCACGCGGCCGGTTTCCTTGTCGATGCGGCGATAGGGCGCCTCGATGAAGCCGTACTCGTTGATGCGGGCATAGGTCGCCAGAGAGCCGATCAGACCGATGTTCGGGCCTTCAGGCGTCTCAATGGGGCAGATTCGGGAATAATGCGAATAGTGAACGTCTCGAACGGCGAAGGACGCGCGCTCGCGGTTCAGGCCGCCCGGGCCCAGTGCGGACAGACGGCGCTTGTGGGTCAGCTCGGCCAGCGGGTTGGGCTGATCCATGAACTGGGACAGCTGGGAGGAGCCGAAGAACTCCTTGATGGCTGCGGACACGGGGCGGATGTTGATCAGATCCTGAGGACGGACCTTGTCGGCATCCTGAATGGCCATGCGCTCCTTGACCACGCGCTCCAGGCGGGACAGGCCCACGCGGATCTGGTTGGACAGCAGCTCGCCCACGCTGCGCAGGCGGCGGTTGCCCAGATGGTCGATGTCGTCGCACTCGCCCAGGCCGTGGAACAGGCCGAACTGATAGGAGACGGACGCGATCACGTCATCCACCAGCACGTGCTTGGGCACCAGCTGCTTGGCGGCCTCCTTCAGCGCGCCGTTGAGCGGCACGCCGTCCTCCTTGACGCGCTCCAGCAGCGCGACCAGTGTCGGCGCGTGCACGCGCTCGTGGAAGGAGACGACGCTCTCGTCGTACTGGGCGGCCAGTTCCGGATCGTAGCCCTCCAGGAAGGGCTTGATGAACACGAAGTTGTTGCCGATGACGCGGAATTCGCGGTCGCCGATGGCCACGAGCACCTCGTTGATGCCGGCGTTCTGAATGGCCTCCGACTGCTCGCGGCCGATCGCCTCGCCGGCACGCGCCAGCACCTCGCCCGTATAGGGATGCACCACGTCCTCCACCGGCACCTGATTGAAGATGCGCAGCGCGAGAGCGAGCTTCTTATTATATTTGTAGCGGCCGACATGGGCCAGATCGTATCTCTTGGGGTCGAAGAACAGCGAATTCATCAGGCTGGTCGCGGACTCCACCGACGGCGGCTCGCCGGGACGCAGCTTGTTGTAAATCTCGATCAGCGCCTGATCGCGGCGGGACTTGTAGCGCAGCTCGCCCTTGTCGTTGACGGAGGGCGCGTCGCGGGTCAGCGTGGCGGACACGCGCTCGTCGTCGCCAAACAGGCGGATGATCTCCTCGTCGCTCTCCACGCCCATGGCGCGCAGCAGCACGGTGACGGGCAGCTTGCGGGCGCGGTCGATGCGCGCGAACACAACGCCATTGGAGTCGGTTTCATACTCGATCCAGGCGCCGCGGTTCGGGATCATCTGGGAGGCGTACAGGGCCATACCGGTCTTGTCGATCGTCTTGGAATAGTACACGCCCGGAGAGCGGACGAGCTGGGAGACGACGACGCGCTCCGCACCGTTGATGATGAACGTGCCGTGCTCGGTCATCAGCGGGAAGTCGCCCATGAAGACCTCGGACTCCTTGATCTCGTGGGTGTCGCGGTTGGTCAGGCGCACCGTCACCTTCAGCGGCGCAGCGTACGTCGTGTCGCGCTCCTTGCACTTCTCGACGGTATATTTCGGCTTGTCGTCCAGGGAATAATCCGTAAACTCAAGGATCAGGCTTTCGCTGTAGTCGGTAATGGGAGAAACGTCCGCCAGCACCTCGCGAAGGCCTTCCTTCAGAAAGCTCTTGTACGAATTCTTCTGCACCTCAATCAGATCGGGTACTGCCAGCGCCTCTTCAATGCGGGCAAAACTCATTCGTGTGCGCTTACCCATTTGCACCGGATGAACCATACCTTCAATCACCCCTATCTTCCATAGTCAAAACCTGCCGCCCGACACGAGCGGACTGTTCTTCACAAAGGACCAAATTCAACGGTAAATTTTTGGATAATTTTTGGGTTCCAACCTTTACCTGCGCGCGTTTTTCCCCCGAAAAAACGGGTCGAAACGGCCTTTTCGAGGTCCGAAATGGCCGAAAGCGGAATTTCGTCCATACTAACGCAATATAGTACTATATCACGCATTCTTTTTTCTGTCAAGAGGTCTTTTCGGCGTTTTATTGCGGTTTTAAGCGCGCATTTGTCCAAAACATCATAATTTAACAAACATTCGCCCCATCTGTGTTAATTCTGCAAAAACAAAAAATGCAGGATATCCTGCATTTTAATTTCATTTAAGAATTAATTTATTCGAATCGATGTGCCCTTTCCTCCGCCAGGATCTGTTTGAGCGCAGCTTCGCGGCTCAATCCCGCAAAATGAAGCTGTCGGGCGCGCGCCATCATCCTGCTGAAGGATTCATTCGGCTTCAGTCCCGCCTCCAGCAAATCCCTGCCGGTGACCATCGGGCGCTGCATGATTCTGCGATAGTCCTCCAGGCGCTCGCGCAGAAACTCCTCGTAGCGCTCGTCATAAGGGGCGTCCAGCTTGCCCGAGGCGTCCGCGCGGGAGAGCAGGATCAGGTCGTTGGGGCAGACGCTGAGGTCGAACATCGCGCGGGTTTTCTTCTTGTGGGACCTGTTGGCAGCCATCATATTGGGCCGCATGTGCAGCTCGGACTGGTTGAGCACGTAGGCGATCAGCTTCTGATGATTGGTCAGTCGATGCATCTGGCGCTCCACCAGCGGCAGCCCCTGCACCTCGTGCCCGTAGGCGGTGATTCTGCCATCCTCCTGCACTGCAGTGGCCACGCACTTGCCCAGATCGTGAAGCAGCGCCGACAGCATGAATCCAAGCGGCCGCTCCGCACGCGCCCGCAGTTTGGCAGCGCAGTCCGCCACCAGCATCGTGTGCTCGAACACATCCCCCTCGGGGTGGAACTTCGGATTCTGCTCCACGCCGATGCACGCCTCAAGCTCCGGAAAGAACTCCTTCAGGTGATCCATCCGGCGCAGTTCTCTGAAGAACACCGAAGGCCGGGCCGACTTCGTGAGCGCCTTGCTCAGCTCCTCAAAGACCCGTTCGCGGGTGATCTGCGTCACGTCGATGCTGGCGCAGAGCTCAAGCGTATCCGGATCAATGCGCGCGTTCAGCCGTGCGGCGAACTGGGCGGCGCGGAATACGCGCAGCGCATCCTCCTGAAAGGTCTGCGGATTGACGCAGCGGATGATCCGGTGCTCCAAGTCCGACCGTCCGCCCCAGTGATCAATCAGTTCCCCGGTGAGCACGTCGCGCATCATGGCATTGATGGTGAAGTCCCGGCGCATGCTGGCCTCCCGGGTGGACATGAAGGGATCCACGGAGACGTCGAAGTCCCGATGTCCCTCCCCGGTGCGGCGCTCCTTTCGGGGCATGGCGATGTCCAGATCGCTGTGGCGCAGGCCCAGCACGCCGAAGCTCACGCCCTTTTCCAGCACCTCGCCGTGCGCCGCGAGAATTTCCCGCAGCGTCTCCGGCGCGATCCCGTAGACCTCCACGTCGATATCCTTGCACGTCTTGCCCAGTATCGCATCGCGCACAAAACCGCCGACATAGTAAACGCGCCCGCCCGCCTTCGCGACGTCCGCCGCAATTCTCTCCGCAAGCTGCGCGTCCGTGATTCTCTCCATTCCATTCCTCCGGTTCGAAGTCGTTCAGCGCCTGTCAGGGGCATTTCATATACTGTATCACTTCCGAAATGCTTCAGCAACGCGGCTTTTGTTAAAGCTCGCGAAAGCCGTTGCCCGGCCGCCCTCAAAATCACAGAAAATTTGCATAAGCATTATGAATTGCCGTCAAAATATGGTATAATGTAGTGGCAGTCTGTTCCCTGCGCGAAATTCAATCGCCGTTTGCAGACAGACGAGTCCTTTTATGAACAAGGGAGGTTTCCCCCAGATGGTTGACCCTCTAGGCCCAAGTATTCTGTCCGTTTTGTGTCTTCTCTTCGCCGCATTCATCTATGCGCTCAATGCCGCGCTGCCCTGCGTGGATGAGAGCGACCTGCGCCGGCAGGCCGAAGATTCCCCGCAGGCCCGGCGCGTGCTGCGGCTGCTGACCCGCTTCGACAAGGGATACGGCGAAATCCGCCTGACCTATGTGCTGCTGCTCACCTGTGCCTTTGCGTTTCTGTGGAGCTTTGTCGGACCGCTGATGGCCGATGCCGTGCCGCTGCCCGGGCTGCTCAGCGCAGTCATCGCGCTGGCGGTGTTCGCCATCGTGAGCTTCACCCTCACCGCCATCATTCCCGGCGGCATCGCCGCCCATGCGCCGAAGGCTGCGCTGCGCACGGTCGCCGCGCCTGCGGAATGGGCCGTATTGGCGCTGTCGCCCGTCACGCTCGCGGCCTATTGGCTGGGCAAGGCGATTCTGCGCCCCTTCCACATTCAGCCCGGCATGGCCGCGGAGCACATCTCCGAGGAGGAGATCCGCATGATGGTGGACATCGGCGAGGAAAAGGGCGCCATCGAAGCCGATGAAAAGGAAATGATCGAGAACATCTTCGAGTTCAACAACATGAACGCCGAAGACTGCATGATCCACCGCAAGGACATCACCGCAATCGACGCGGATTCCACCGAGGAAGAGGTCATGACCACCATTGCCGAAAGCGGTCTGTCCCGCTTTCCGGTCTACGAGGATTCGATCGACAACGTCATCGGCATTCTGACCTCCCGCGATTTCCTGATCAACCGCTGCTCCGACGCGCCGAAGCCCTTCCGCGAGCTGATCCGCCCGGCGCACTTCGTGCCGGAATCCGTGCGCACGGACGTGCTGTTCCGCGAGATGCAGACCCGCAAGCAGCACATGTCCATCGTCATCGACGAATACGGCGGCACCAGCGGACTGATCACGCTGGAGGATCTTCTGGAGGAGATCGTCGGCAATATCTACGACGAATTCGATCCCAAGGAGGAACAGGACATCACCCCGCTGTCCGACGGCCGCTGGCGCGTGTCCGGCTCCGCCGATCTGGAGGTCCTGAGCGAGGCGCTGGACATCGAGCTGCCGCTGGACGACGAGTACGACACCCTCGGCGGCCTCGTGTTCAGCCATCTGACCGAGATTCCCGCCGACGGCGAGCATCCCGTGGTGGAATGCTCCGGGCTGCGCATCAGCGTCACCGAAATCGCCGACCGCCGCGTGGAGTGGGCGATCGTCGAGAAGCTCCCCGAAGCCGCCCCGGATGAGGAGGACGAAAGCAATCCGCGCTGACGCGGAGAAAGGCAGAGGTATTCCCATGGAACTTTTGAAGCAGAAAATTCTCTCGGAAGGCCGCGCGCTCAATGACCACGTGCTGCTGGTGGACTCCTTTCTGAACAATCAGGTCGATCCCCAGCTGATGCGCGCCGTGGGCGCCGAGTTCGCCTCCCGGTTCGCAGATGCCGGCGTCACCCGCGTGGTGACCATCGAGTCCTCGGGCATCGCCCCCGCAGTCATGACCGCGCTGGAAATGAACGTGCCGATGGTCATCCTGAAGAAGTCGCTGTCCAGCATCCTGCAGAACGACATTCTCCAGACCGAGGTCTTCTCCTTCACCAAAAATTCCGCCTATCAGCTCACGCTGAAGCGCAAATACGTCGTTCCGGGCGACCGAATCCTGGTCATCGACGATTTCCTCGCCAACGGCGAAGCCGCCTTCGGTGCGATTCGCCTGCTGGAGCAGGCCGGCGCGCAGGTCGCCGGCATCGGCGCGGTGATCGCAAAGGCCTTCCAGCCCGGCATGCAGAAGCTGCGCGACGCGGGCTATCGCGTGGAAGCGCTGGCTCCGGTCTCCCGCATGGCTGAAAATATCATTGAATTTGAATAAATTGAGGTTGGTACAAATGGCTCTTAAAGATGTGAAATGCTTCCTTCTGGACATGGACGGCACCTTTTATCTCGGCGGTCAGCTGATCGACGGCTCCCTGGACTTCATCAAGCGGGTTCAGGAGACCGGCCGCGACTTCATGTTTCTGACCAACAACTCCTCCCACAACGCCAACTTCTACGTTCAGAAGCTGGCCGGCATGGGCCTGAACATTGACCGCAGCAAGGTCATGACCTCCGGCGAGGCCACCTGTGAAAAGCTCAACGAGCTATATCCCGGCAAGCGCGTGTTCCTGCTGGGCAACGAGTTCCTGGCCGAGGAGCTGGCCGAGGCGGGCATCGTCGTGGACAACCAGAACCCCGAAATCGTGGTCATCGGATTTGACACCACGCTGGACTACCAGAAGATGTGGGATGTTTGCAATTTCGTCCGCGCGGGCCTGCCCTATATCGCCACCCATCCGGACTACAACTGCCCCACCGAGACCGGCTTCATGCCGGACATCGGCGCGATCATGGACTTCATCGCCGCCTCCACCGGCCGCCGCCCCGACCTGATCGTGGGCAAGCCCCACACCGGCATCGTCGAAGCCGTGCTGCGCCGCACGGGGCTAAAGGTCGGCGAGCTGGCCATGGTCGGCGACCGCCTGTACACCGATATCGAGACAGGCATTCGCAGCGGCATGCTGTCCATTCTGGTCATGTCCGGCGAGACCACGGAGGAAATGCTGGCCGAATCCACCACCAGGCCGGACCTGAAGTTCGGCCGCCTTGCAGACATGATCGATCTGCTGTAAACCGCCAAGGAGAGGGACGCGCCCTCTCCTTTTGTTGCTTTATCTTTCCTTTTTGCTTTATATGGAAGGAGTTCGCATGATTCTTCACATTGACCGCGCGCTGACCGGCGAGATTCTCGATCTGGGCGGCGGCGGAGAGGGCGTGATCGGCCGCGTCTACCGCGAACAGGTCACCGCCATCGACATCTGCCCGGAGGAGCTGGACGAAGCCCCGGACGTCTGCCGCAAGCTGGTGATGGACGCCACGGCGCTGGCGTTTCCCGGCGACCGCTTCGATCACGTCACGGCCTTCTTCTCCCTCCTGTACATGGGCCGATGCACCCAGCAGCGCGCCATCGCCGAGGCCGCGCGGGTACTCCGCCCCGGCGGCCGGCTGCACATCTGGGACGCCGATGTGATTTCCGCCGAGCCGGAGCCCTTCCTGATCGATCTGGACCTCCGCCTGCCCCGCGAATCGCTGCACACCACCTATGGCGTCGTAAAGCCCGATGCCCGGCAGGACAGTTCCCGCTTTGTCCGCCTCTGCGAAGGAGTCGGGCTGAACCTTCTTCAAAGGCAGGAGGCGGAAGGAGCGTTCTATCTCGAATTTGAAAAGCTGAAAGAAAGGAATCCGAATGAAAATCGGCATTGAGAGCAATCTCCTCAGACATCTGTTCCGGAATGCCTACTTTATCAATGGCACCGCCTATGCGGGCAAATCCACGGCGGTCAAGCTGCTGGCAGAGCGGTTTGACGGCATCTGCTGCGGCGAAAACTATCACGACGCGCTGATGAACGCCATCGATCCGGCACATCAGCCGAACCTGTGCTATTTTCAAACCATGAGCGGCTGGCAGGAATTCCTGAACCGGTCGCCGGAGGAATATGCCGCATGGATTGACGGAAGCTCCCGGGAAGCCGCCGAGCTGGAGATTCTGCTGCTCATTCAGCTTTGCCAGTCCGGAAAGCCCGTGTTCGTGGACACGAACATCTCTCCGGACGTGCTGCGCGCAATCTCGGACGAGCGCCATGTCGCCCTGATGCTCAGCCCGCAGTCCACCTCCGTGGAGTGCTTCTTCGACCGGCCCGATCCGGAAAAGCAGTTCCTGCTCGACCAGATCCGCCAGGCAGAGGATCCCGCGCGCACCATGGCCAACTTCCGCGCCTGCATCGCCGAGATCAACAGTCCCGCGCGCTATCGCGCGTTCGAGGAGAGCGGCTTCTTCGTCCTCGTCCGCGACGATCGCAGGACACCGGAGGAGACGATGCTGCTGCTGGCCGGACACTTCGGGCTTCTGCCGGAACCGCACGAATGCCGGCCTTGACCTTCTGGAGGAAACGCATGAAAACACCCGCACAATCCATAGCGCCCGGCGGCATTCCCGCCCTGCTCTGGGGCCCGCCGTCCGATCATCTCTATCTCCATGTTCACGGCAAGATGGCCGACAAGGAGTGCGCCGAAGCCTTCGCCGCCATCGCGGCGGAGCGCGGCTGGCAGACGCTGAGCTTCGATCTCCCCGATCACGGCGAGCGCCGGTGACGCGGCGAGGTCTGCGACATATTCTCCGGCATGCGCGATCTGCAGGCCGTGGGCGGATACGCCTTCTCCCGATGGAAGGCCGTCGGGCTGTTCGGCTGCAGTCTCGGCGCGTACTTCAGCCTGATGACCTGGGCAGACCGGCCGTTCGACAGCTGCCTGTTCCAGTCGCCCATCCTGAACATGGAGCATCTCGTGCAGAACATGTTCCTGTGGTTCGGCGTGACCGAGGAGCGCCTGGAGCGCGAACGCGAAATCCCCACGCCCATCGACACGCTCTCCTGGGATTATTATCAGTTCGTTCGCACCCATCCCGTGGACCGGTGGACGCCGCCGACGCGCATTCTCTATGCAGCAAAGGACAATCTTCAGTCCCGCGCCGTGATCGACGCGTTCTGCGCAGCCCACGGCTGCGCGCTCACCGTTTCCGAATCCAGCGAGCATCCCTTCATGGCGCCGGGAGACGAAGCCATCGTGGATACCTGGCTGCGCGCGTCCATACCGGAGATTTGAGATTTTCCTCTGGCATTTTTGGGAAAAACGCGGTAAAATCAAGAAAAAGCGCAAAGGAGTTCGACAATATGATTCCTCAGAAGGCCTGGGTGCGCGATCTGGTGATCTATCAGATCTACCCCCGCAGCTTTTTCGATTCCAACGGCGACGGCATCGGCGATCTGCCGGGCGTAATTCAAAAGCTGGACTACCTGCAGCAGCTGGGCGTGAACGCGCTGTGGCTGTCGCCTTTCTTCGCCTCCCCCAACGACGACAACGGCTACGACGTCTCCGACTACCGCGCCATTCTGCCCGAATTCGGCACGATGGCGGACTGCGACGAGCTGATCCGCCAGTGCCACGCCCGCGGCATGAAGTTCATCATGGATCTGGTGGTCAACCACTCCTCCGACGAGCACGAGTGGTTCCGCAGATCCGCCCGCCGGGAGGAGCCCTACACCGATTACTACTACTGGCGCGACCCCGTGGACGGCCACGCGCCCAACAACTGGGCCAGCGTGTTCGGCGGCAGCGCGTGGGAATACAATGAGGAGCGCGGTCAGTACTACTTCCACCTCTTTTCCAAAAAGCAGCCCGACCTCAACTGGAGCTGCCCTGCGCTCAAGCAGGAGATCCACGATCTGATCCGCTGGTGGAAGGCCAAGGGTGTGGACGGCCTGCGCGTCGACGCCATCAGCTATCTGGACAAGCCCGCGGACTTCCCGAACGCCGAGGGCGAACCCACGCCGGACGGCTATGTCTTCCCCGCCCCGCTGCTGCTGGGACGGCCGGGCACGCACGCCTATCTGCACGAGCTGAACGAGAAGCTGTTCACGCCGCTCAACCTGGTGACCATCGGTGAGGTCTCCCTGAAGGAGGACGCGGAGCTGGCCGACTACGTCGGCACCGCGCGCGGCGAGTTCGACATGGCGATCCCCTTTCTGCCGCCCATCGCCGAATACCACGCCCATATCCCCTCAATGCTGCGCGAACGGCTGAAATCGCGCTATGAGATTGTCCCCGACGGCTGGTGGGCGCAGTTCATGAGCAACCACGACAAGCCCCGCCAGGTGTCCTTCTTCGGAAATGACGGCGAGTACCGCGAAATCAGCGCCAAGGCGCTGGCGCTGGTGAACCACGTCAGCCCCGGCACACCCTTCGTGTATCAGGGCGAGGAGCTGGGCATGACCAGCCTGCGCCTGAATTCCATCGACCAGTACAACGACATCGGCACCCGCAACGAGTACCGCCAGCGCATTCTGGCGGGCGACACACCGGAGGAGGCCCTCCGCTTCGCCGCCGATCTCAGCCGCGACAACGCCCGCACGCCGATGCAGTGGAGCGCCGCGTCCAACGCCGGCTTCACCGCCGGCACGCCCTGGCTGACGGTCAATCCCAACTATCCCGAGATCAACGCCGAAGCCCAACTGGCCGATCCGCTGTCCGTGTTCCACTTCTACCGCCGCCTGATCGCGCTGCGCAAGGCGCATCCCGCCCTGAGAAACGGCGCGCTGCGGATGATCGACGCCGGTCATGACGACATTCTGGCCTTCGCCCGGGAGACCGGCGGCGAAACGCTGGTCCTCGCCGCCAACCTGTCCAACGAATCCCATCCCGCCCCGGAAGCGCTGCGCGGCGAGATCCTCCTGCAGTCCTACGAGCGGGAGTCCGGCTTCGACGGCGTCACCCTGCGCCCCTGGGAGGCTGTGCTGGTTCGCGTCGAATCTCGTATAAAGGAGCACTAATACAATGAACAGAATCATCCCCCTCTGGCCCGGAAGGGCCCCCTATTCCGACGAATCCCCCGACCAGGCGCAGCCCTCTGTGAAGGAATTCAGGGCGGACGGCAGCCGCGGCGCGGTGGTGGTCTGCCCCGGCGGCGCGTATCTGGGCAAGGCGCCACACGAGGGCGATCCCGTCGCCGAAATGCTCAACGAGGCCGGCATCTCGGCCTATGTGCTGGATTACCGCGTCAAGCCCTGCCACCACCTCGCGCCGCTGACCGACGCGCTGCGGGCCATCCGCGTGGTGCGCTCTCTGGGCTATGAGAAGGTGGGCATTCTGGGCTTCTCCGCAGGCGGACACCTGACCTGCACCGCCGCAACGCTGTACACCCCCGGCAATCCGGATGCGGAGGATCCCGTGGAGCGCCTGTCCTCCCGGCCGGACGCCTTCATTCCCTGCTACGCGGTGGTCAGCCTGATCCAGTTTCCCCACGCCGGCTCCCGGATCAATCTGCTGGGCGAGGCGCTCGGCGACGACCAGACCGTGGTTCGCCGTTTCTCCGCCGAGCAGAACATCACCGCCGACACGCCGCCCGCCTTCATCTGGCACACCGCGTCGGACAACGGCGTGCCCGTGGAGAACAGCCTGATGCTGGCCGCCGCGCTGGCGGCCAAGGGCGTGCCCTTCGAGCTGCACGTCTTCCCCGAAGGCCCCCACGGTCTCGGCCTGGCCACAGAGCTGCCCGACGTGGCCCGCTGGGCCGGCCTGTGCCAGAGCTGGCTGATCAGGCAGGGTTTCGGCCGCTAAACCGGCAAAGTTTTACAAATAGGACTTTTCAAACGCCAAAATATATCGTATAATAGTAGAGATGAATAGAATGAACCGCCTTGTGCGGAATCTATGGAGGGATAATCATGGCAATCATTGATAAGATCAAGGCGAAGGCCAAGGCAGACGTGAAGCACATCGTTCTTCCCGAGGGCGAGGAGACCCGCAACGCGCAGGCCGCCGCGATCATCGCAAAGGAAGGCCTTGCCAGGCTGACCCTGCTGGGCAACCCCGAAAAGGTGAAGGAAGCCGCCAACGGCGCTTCTCTGGACGGCATCGAAATCATCGACCCCGCCACCTCCGACAAGTGCGCGGAGTATGCCGCCATGCTGTATGAAATCCGCAAGGCCAAGGGCATGACCGAGGAGAAGGCCGCCGCCCTGGTGAAGGATCCCATGTACTACGGCGTGATGATGGTCAAGGCGGGCGACGCCGACGGCCTGGTCTCCGGCGCGATCCACTCCACCGGCGACATGCTGCGCCCCGCGCTGCAGATCATCAAGTCCAAGCCCGGCATCAAGACCGTGTCCTCCTGCTTCCTGATGGAGTGCCCGAACAAGGCCTACGGCGACGACGGCGTGATGATCTTCGCGGACTGCGCGGTCAACATCGATCCCGACGCCGAAGCGCTGGCCAACATCGCCATCGGCGCGGCGGAATCCGCCCGCGCGCTGGCCGGCATCGAGCCCCGCGTGGCCATGCTGAGCTTCTCCACCAAGGGCTCCGCCAAGCACGACAACGTCACCAAGGTTCAGGAAGCCACCCGCATCGCCAAGGAAATGGCCCCCGATCTGGCGCTGGACGGCGAGCTGCAGCTCGACGCCGCGCTGGTTGAGAAGGTCGGCCAGCTGAAGGCGCCCGGCAGCACCGTCGCCGGTCACGCCAACACCCTCGTGTTCCCCGATCTGGGCGCGGGCAACATCGGCTACAAGCTGGTGCAGCGTCTGGCGGGCGCCGAGGCCTACGGCCCCATCCTGCAGGGCATCGCCAAGCCCTGCAACGACCTCAGCCGCGGCTGCTCCGTGGAGGACATCGTGGCCACCGTCGCCATCACCGCCGCGCAGGCGCAGGGCTGATCCCCTTCTGACAGCGATTTCCGCCGGCCGCAGCGCATCGTTGCGGTCGGTTTCGAACAAACTGAAATGGAGAGATAAATCATGAAAATTCTGATCATCAACGCGGGCTCCTCTTCCCTGAAGTATCAGCTGATCGACATGCAGGATGAGTCCGTTATCGCCAAGGGCCTGGTCGAGCGCATCGGCATCGAGGGCTCCAACCTGAGCCACAAGTACGGCGACGGCAAGAAGTTCGAACTGGTCACTCCGCTGAAGGACCACACCGAGGCCATGAACATCGTCCTCGACGCGCTGCAGGACGCCGACCACGGCGTCATCAAGAGTCTGGACGAGATCGGCGCTGTGGGCCACCGCGTGCTGCACGGCGGCGAGAAGTTCACCGCCTCCTGCCTGATCGACGACACCGTCATCGCCGCCATCGAGGAGAACATCCCGCTGGGCCCCCTGCACAATCCCGCCAACCTGATGGGCATCCGCGCCTGCCAGAAGGTGCTGCCGAACGTGCCCCAGGTCGCCGTGTTTGACACCGCGTTCCATCAGACCATGCCCCCGAAGGCGTTCCGCTATGCGCTGCCCAAGAAGTACTACACCGAGCTGCACATGCGCAAGTACGGCTTCCACGGCACCTCCCACCGCTTCATCGCCAGCCGCGCCACCGAGATCCTCGGCGAGAACAAGAAGGTCATCGTCTGCCACCTGGGCAACGGCTCCTCCCTGTCCGCCTGCGTGAACGGCAAGTGCGTGGACACCACCATGGGCATCACCCCGCTGGACGGCCTGGTCATGGGCACCCGCTGCGGCACCCTGGACCCCGCCTGCGTCGAGTTCATCGCCAACACCGAGCACAAGACCGCGTCCGAAGTGCTGAACATGATGAACAAGCAGTCCGGCCTGCAGGGCCTGACCGGCTCCTCCGACATGCGCGACGTCACCGCCCGCTATGACGCCGGCGACGAGGACGCCAAGCTGGCCATCGAAATGTGGACCTACTCCATTCAGAAGTACATCGGCTCCTATGTGGCCGCAATGAACGGCTGCGACGCCATCATCTTCACCGCCGGCATCGGCGAAAACCACGTCCGCGCCCGCAAGTGGGTCTGCGAGGGCCTGAGCTTCTTCGGCGTCGAGGTGGACGACGAGCGCAACGCCAACGTGCACGGCGAGACGAAGATCTCCACCGACAGCTCCAAGATCCAGGTGTGGGTCATCCCCACCAACGAGGAGCTGGCCATCGCCCGCGATACGCTGGAGATCGCTACGAAAAAATAACTTTACAAAATCCGCATATCCGTATATAATATCCAAGGTTAGGGGGAAAAAGGCTTGGCTTCTACGCTGAATGTGACCAACGCACTGAAAAATCCCGGTCAGGAGTATCCGTTCGAAGCGGACTGTTCGATCGAGGAGATGGACGTGCTGGGGGATCCGGTTCGCTTCGACAACGTCGCCGCAAAGGGCACGTATGTCGGTTCCGGAGAAACGGTCAGTCTGGAGGCTGTGGCGACGGCAACCGTCACTTCCCGCTGCGCCAGGTGTCTTGCGGAGGTTACCCTCCCCATTGCCGCCGAGCTGCATGCGGAGTTTGCCCGCCAGCCCGATCCTGAAAACCCGGATCAGTATTGCTTCGAGGCTTCCACGCTGGAGCTGACCGACGCAATCAGGGACGCGCTCGTGCTGGAGCTGCCCCTGCGCTTCCTTTGCAAGGAGGACTGCAAGGGACTCTGTCCGAAGTGCGGCACCGATCTGAATGCGGGTTCCTGTACATGCCAAGAGGGCGATGACGACTTCAATCCCTTTGCGGCATTGCGATCGATTGTTGAAAACAATGAGGAGGTGTAACAATGGCCACTCCGAAGGGAAAAGTTTCCAAGGCAAGGAGAAATTCTCGCCGCAGCGCGCACTGGAAGCTGTCTGTGCCGGGTATCGTCAAGTGCCCCCGCTGTGCAAAGATGAAGCTCAGCCATCGCGTTTGCAAGTTCTGCGGCTACTATGACGGTCAGGAGATCGTCAAGGT
>JBJEUD010000088.1:0-16420 GCA_051883655.1 Candidatus Faecivicinus sp.
CTCCCATTCTCTTCAGTGCATCTCTCGCGGCGGCCTGCTGGGCGTTCTGCTTGCTGGAGCCGCTGCCCGTGCCCAGTACGCGCGCGCCGTCGCACACGCGATAGAAAAACACCGGCGCATGCGGAGGCCCCTCCATCGAGAGATATTCATAATTGGGCATTTCGCCGCCGCGCTGCAGCAGCTCCTGCAGGCGCGACTTCGCATCCAGCGGATCGGCCAGCGTCTCCGGACTCAGCTCGTCTCGCAGCGCGCTGCGAACGACCTTCACGGCGCAGTCGAACCCGCCGTCGAGGTACACGGCGGCAAACACCGCCTCCATCACATCCGACAGGATGGAGGGCTTGTTGCGCCCGCCGGAGCGCTCCTCTCCCACGGACAGGCGGATGAACTCCCCCAGTCCCAGCCGCTTTGCGGCCCTGCAGAGGGTCTCCTCCCGCACCAGCGCCGCGCGAATGCGCGTCAGTCTTCCCTCGTCCACTTCCGGAAGCTCTGAATACAGATATTCGCTCACTGCCAGCTCCAACACCGCATCGCCCAGAAATTCCAGGCGCTGATAGTGCGGCACGTGATGATCGCCTCCAAAGGAGGGATGCGTCAGTGCCGTCACCAACAGATTTGCATTTTTGAAGCGATAGCCGAGCTTATCGCACAGCTTCTCCACTTCTTCAGGCCTTCTTCACGATGTAGTCCACGATGTCGCCCACCGTGCGGATTGCGCTGATGGCGTCGTCCTCCACGGTCATGTTGAACTCGGCCTCCAGATCCATCACCAGCATCATCAGGTTCGCGCTGTCCGCACCCAGATCGTCCACCATCGCCGCGGACTCGGTCACGCGGTCGGGGCTCACGCTCAGCTGCTCCAGAATGTACTTCTTAACGGTCTCAAAAACCTGTGCTCTTTCCATCTTCATTACGCTCCTTTACACTCAGTTCTCCCCGCCCAGGCCCGCAAGACCTGCGCGGATCTTGTCCACGACCTGGCCCTCCAGCATGGTTCGCGCCTGGCGAATCGCATTCCGGATGGCCTCGTCGCCCGAGCTGCCGTGGGCCTTGACCACGGCGCCCTCCACGCCCAGCAGCGGCGCGCCGCCGTAGGCGTTGTAATCCATTCTCTTTTTGAAGATCCGGAAGCCGGGCTTGCACAGCGCAGCGCCGATCTTCGTCTGCCAGGACGACATGAGGCTCTCCTTGAGCATGCCCATCATCGCACCGGCGATGCCCTCCGTGTACTTCAGAATGATGTTGCCGTCAAAGCCGTCCGCAACCACGACGTCGAAGTCGCCCGAGGGGATCTCGCGCGCCTCGCAGTTGCCGGCAAAGCGGTAGCTGGTCTGCGCCTGCATCAACTGATAGGTTTCCTTGGCCAACCGGTTGCCCTTTTCGACCTCCGCGCCGATGTTCACCAGGCCCACCCGGGGTTCGGCGACCCCCATTACGCTCTTCATGTATACGCTGCCCATCAGGCCGAACTGGACCAGATACTTCGGCTGGCAGTCCACGTTCGCGCCGCTGTCGATCAACAGCCACGGGGTCTTCGCACCGGGCAGCACCGGCGCCAGCGCAGGGCGCTCAATGCCCGGAATGCGGCCCAGGCGCAGCATGCCGCAGGCCAGCAGCGCGCCCGTGGAGCCGGCGGAGACCATCGCCCCCGCGCGCCCCTCGCGCACGGCCAGCATCGCCTGCACCATGGACGAGTTGATCTTTTTGCGCACGGCCAGCATCGGCGAATCGTCCATGCTGATCACCTCGTCCGCCGGGATGATTCCGATGCGGTCCCGCACGTCCTCCGCAGGCGCGATCAGTTTTTCCAGCCGTTCCTTTGGTCCGGCCAGCTCGATGCGAACGTCGTCAAACTGCTTCAGCGCTCCGATCGCGCCCTGCACAATGGCGTCCGGAGCGTTGTCGCCTCCCATGGCGTCCAGCGCAATGACATACTTCTCCATCACAGACCTCCTCTTACCCGTGCAGCGACCGGCTCCCCCATTTCGAACGAACCGCGCCCAAGTATACTTCACAATTTTATCAGAAAGGCGCGAATTTATCAAGGGCTTTCCGGAAAGAAGCGGGAAATTCTCTGCGGAGCTGCAATAATTTCTCGTTCATTCACAAAAACCCCTTGCCTTTTTCCCTCGATTGCGGTATAATTGATCAATGTAAGCGCCCGTGGCCTAGTGGATAGGGCATCTGACTCCGACTCAGAAGACCGTGGGTTCGAATCCCGCCGGGCGCGCCACATTGGAGCAGGCTTTCCATCGCCTGCTCCGTTTTTTGTGAGGGTCAGAGCGCCCGCGGTGCCCATCGCCGCCGCCCCTCTGCAGGCCGATTCGGGACTGTGCAGGAGGAATGGAATCCGGGAGAACCGGCGCTTGCATGCGCCCTTTGGAATGTGCTATACTGCAATCAGAAGGCGTTCGCGACGCGCCTGCCCGGGGAAATCCCGATCGAAACAGCGTCAGCCAGAAGCGCCGGATTCCGCCCGCTTTCTGCGCATGATAGATGACCTCATCGAAAAAACCGAGGCGCTCAGGAAGCCGGATTTTCCCCATCGTTTCCCAATGTACAATACCGATGAGAACGCCCGAAAGGAGGGCTTGTGCATGCGCCGCAAATGCCTGATTCACCTGACCACCGGACTGCTTTCGTTCGCCCTGCTGCTCTGCACATTGCTGCTCTCCGGGTATACCAGCGGGGAAATCGCCGCCATGGACGCCCTTTCCCAGTTGGGGGCGCCCTATGTGTTCGCAAAGTCCGGCCCGGAACAGTTCGACTGCAGCGGGCTGATCGTCTACTGCTACGGCCGGCAGGGCGTGCCGGTCAGCCACTCCGCGAAGGACATCGGCGAGGATCCGGATTACCGGAAAATCGACGATCCGCGCTGCCTGGCGGCCGGCGATATCGTCTGCTTCGACACCGTGGCGGATGCAGATCCTTATGATCACGTGGGCATCTGGCTGGGCGGCAACCGATTCGTTCACGCCTCCTCCGGCAAGGGCGAGGTCGTTGTCAGCGAACTGGACGGCTATTACCTGAAACGCTTGACCGGAGGACGCCGCATTTTCTGCCCGTACTTTTAGGAGGAACCCCATGCGACTGTTCATTGACGCCGACGGCTGCCCGGTCGTCCGCCTTGCGTCGGACTGCGCGCGGCGGCACGGAATCCCTGTGACGCTGGTGTGCGATTCCGCGCACCTCTTCGACCTGCCGGACGCGGAGATCATCACCGTACCCAAGGGCGCGGACAGCGCCGACTTTCGCCTGGTGAGCCTCATTCAGCCCGGCGACGCGGTCGTCACCCAGGACTACGGCCTCGCCGCCATGTGTCTGGCGCGCCGCGCCATTGCGCTCAATCAAAACGGAATGATTTACACGGACGGAAACATCGACTCCCTGCTGCTCGCCCGGCACACTGCCCGCAAGCTGCGCAATGCCGGCGTTCGCCTGAAGGGCCCTTCAAAGCGCACGCGCGAGCAGGATGATTCGTTCGCGGCTGCGCTCGAAGCGCTGTTTTCCGGTTCATAATCCCTCATGAAAGAGAAGCCCCTGAGTCCAGCGATTCAGGGGCTTCTCTTCACAGCTTCAATACAATGGGTTTTCCCGCCTCAATTCTCCGCTTCTTTTCGCCTTCGCCGGTCACGCGATCGACAGACAGCGCGTATCTCCTGCCGATGTCCCAGGCGGTCTCCCCCTCGTTGGGCCAGAGAATGACGATCCCCGAGCGCCTTCGGATCGGTTCGCCCTCCGTCACATCCCGGACGATGGTCGCATCCGATCGTCTTCGCGTCTCGCAGCAGACGTTGAGCATCGTCTTCATCTCCAGCCGGTCGCTCATCAGTGCGTTGGCCTCTGCGGAGACCACCTCCAGCGCGATCCAGGACTCGTCGCTGAGCTCCGACGGCACGTCAATGGCGAACGGCAGCTCCGCCTGCGCCGCCGCCGGCAGATCCGAGCCCCCGGGCATGTAGAGCACCGTTGCCTCCAGCAGCCCCTCGATGCGGCCCTTGCCGTTCTCATTTCGCCATTCGCCCACGTCCGGCCGCACGCGCACGGCGACCACCGTGCCCACGCCGGGGGCGTTCTCGCCCAGCAGCACCGCGCCGCGCACGCTCTCCGAGAACTGCACGCGGTCGATGGCGGAGCACACGTCAATGCTCCCCCGGACGACCTCCAGCGCATTGCCCTCCGTGGTATACACATCCTGCAGGGCACTGACGCAATCCCGGGCATTGGCCTGGACGGCGATGCAAAGCTCCACGTCCACCTGCAGCTTCGCATCCTCGCCGCCCTCGGACTGCTCCACCTGGGATTGAATCCGCTTGATCGCCGCGCTTGCAAATGCGTCCTTCAGCAGCCATTCCGGCAGCTCCACCAGCCGGTCGAACGCCAGCGGATACTTGATCAGCGCAGCCGGCCGCCCGGTCACGCCGCTGGAGATCAGCGTTTCCATCATCACGCGCCCCTTCACCCTGAGCCCGCCCAGATCGGGCTCGGCGCTGTCGATGCACACCGCGCCCCAGTCCATCAGCGACGTGCGCGCATCCAGCGCCACCGGCAGCGCAATCTCGCCCTTGACCAGCACGTCCGCGTCGGTGTCCGCCGCCAGCTTGAAGGAGCACACATCGGCATACACCGTCTGCAGGCCGTCCACGCCGGAGATGGAATCGATCACCTCAGTCTGCTTCAGCTGCAGCACCTGCGCCCGGAGGCCGCAGGTCACCAGGAACACCATGTGGCCGTTTTCATATTTGGCCTCCACGTGCTCCACCTGCGCCAGCACCCGCGGCAGCATTCCCGGCGCGGCTCCGGAAATCTCCACCACCTGACTCAGCGACGCCTGGGCCGTCAGCGCGCGCAGCGTGGCCTCCGCGCCCTGGCGGTAGACCGCCTGGCAATAGGCCGTTCCATCCAGCACCACGCGCTCATTCTGCACATCCGCACCCGACACGGAGACATTGGCCTCCGCCATCAGCGGCTCGATCGCCTCGCGGCCCGCGCCCGGCACCAGCGCTTCCGCGCGGATGAGCACCTGACTGTATTGCGCGCCAATCAGCGCCTCGACCTCAATGGTCTGTTTCATCGTTTCCAGCGCCATAGAAAAAATCCCTCCTGTTGCAGTCGCTGCTTCATGCTTATGCTGCCGCAGGGGGGATTTATACGTGACTTTACGCGAACGTGCACACCGAGCCTTCCCTGTCCACCTTCAGTGCGCGCACGCGCCATTCATATTGGGAATCCGACAAGGCCTGCTGAATCCTCTCCGCGATGGCCTCCGCCCCGGAGGCTTCGCAGACGCCCAGGCAGGTGGAGCCGGAGCCGCTGATGCAGAACGCGGCGCAGCCCGCCGCCTTCGCAGCAGCCTCCGCGCGGAAGTACTCGTGGATCAGATGCTTGCGGTAGGGCTGATGCAGCCGGTCATCCAGGGCCTTGGCAATCAATTCCAGATCGCCGTGCTCAAAGCCGTGCAGCATCACCGCCAGCCGCGAGGAATTGAACACCGCGTCCGCGAAGGGGATCTCCTTCGGCAGCACGGCGCGCATGGCCTTGGTCTCTGTCTCGAAGTTGGGAATCAGCGCGATGAAGCCCACATTTTCGGCCACGTCCACCTGCACCGTCACCGGCTTTCCATCCTCCACGAAGGACGCGCACATGCCGCCCAGCACCGCCGGCGCGATGTTGTCCGGATGTCCCTCCATTTCGTTGCACAGCTCCACCAGCGTCTGCCGGGAGAGCCGATTCCCATTGAGTGCGTTGGCCGCCGCCACGCCGCCGGCCAGCAGCGACGCGCTGGAGCCCAGTCCCCGGGAGACGGGCACGTCGGTCTGAATGTCCACGCGGATGGACGCGGGCCGCAGGCCCATCTCCCGCTCCGCGCGGCGATAGGCGCGAACGAACAGGTTGTCCTCATTTCGATAGATCTCCGGGCAGCCGGTGATCTCCAGCCGGCCGGGCTCGTCCAGGATTTCACACGTAAAGCCGGCATACAGGCTCAGCGCGCAGCCCAGGCAGTCGAAGCCCGGGCCGATGTTCGCCGTGGTCGCCGGAACGCGCACATGCACGCGCCTCATTCCGCCACCGCCTTCTGAACATAGGCGTTCATCTGTTCACGGTCGATGCAGTCGTCAAAGCGCACCGCCTTGCCGCGCAGGCTGGCCAGGTTCGCCGGGATGGGAACCTGCGTCAGGCGATTGAGCTGCGCCATGGCCTCGAAGCCGTCCTCGGGCACCTCGTCGCACAGCGCGCGCAGCACATCCTTTGAGAACTTGTAGGGCGACGCGGTGGACAGCACGACGGTCGCGCAGCCATTGTCCCCCTCGGCGCGGAACTTCTCCATCGCCGCCCAGGCAACGGCCGTGTGCGTATCCAGCAAATAGCCGTTTTCGCGCCAGACGCGGCCGATGGCATCCACGGCCTCCGCATCGGTTGCGCAATAGGCCGAGAACCGGCGCTGCATCGTCTCCAGCACCGCCTGCGGCACTTCATAGACGCCCGTCTCCTTCAGCTGCCGCATCAGCTTCTCCACCAGCGCAAAGTCGCACTGCGAAGCCAGCAGCAGATAGCGCTCCAGGTTGCTGGACACCAGGATGTCCATCGACGGGGAGTTGGTCTTGAAGAACTCGCGCCTGCGGTCATAGCGGCCGGTGCGGATGAAGTCAGTCAGCACATTGTTGGCATTGGAAGCGCAGATCAGCCGCGCCACGGGCAGGCCCATTCTTCGGGCGAACTCTCCGGCGAGGATGTCGCCGAAGTTGCCCGTGGGCACCACGAAGTTGATCTCATCGCCCAGCGTGATCTCTCCGGTGAGCACCAGATCGGCATAGGCCTTGAAATAGTATGCCACCTGAGGCGCGAGACGGCCGAGGTTGATGGAATTGGCGCTGGACAGGCGCGCGCCGGCCTTCGCGGCCCAGCCGCAGGCGCTGTCGTCGGCAAAGATGTTCTTCACGCCGGTCTGCGCGTCGTCGAAATTGCCGCGAATGGCGCAGACCCGCACATTTCCGCCGGCCTGCGTGACCATCTGCGCCTTCTGCACGTCGCTGACGCCGCCGTTCGGATAGAACACGACAATCCGCGTGCCGGGCACATCGCGGAAGCCCTCCAGCGCGGCCTTGCCGGTGTCGCCGCTGGTGGCGGTCAGGATGACAATCTCGTCCGTCACGCCCAGCTTTTCCCTTGAGGCCACGATCAGCCGCGGCAGCACCGACAGCGCCACATCCTTGAACGCGGACGTCGGGCCGCGGAACAGCTCCAGCACGTGTACGTCCCCCACCTTGGTCACAGGCGTCAGATCCTCCGTCTCAAACTTTCCGGCATACGCCGCCTCGATCAGCGCGCGCATCTCCTCCGGCGCGAAGTCGGGCAGGAGCTTGCCGATGACTGCCGCGGAAATCTCCACCGCAGACATCTGCAGCACGGATTTCAGGTCGATCTGCATTTCAGAAAAGTCCACCGGCGTATAGAGTCCTCCATCCGGGGCGATGCCCTTCAGGATGGCTTCCGGCGCATTCGCCGTTATTTTTTCGGAACGGGTGCTGTAATACTTCATTTTGAAACCTCTTCTCCTTTGACAAGTGCGTGATTATATGATATAGTGTTTTCGTGGAAAAAACAAGTGTTTTTTCCAGAAAAACGAAAGGCGCGGAAAATTATGAAGATCGGACTGCTCGGAATCGGCACGGTCGGTACAGGTGTGCGCGAGCATCTCGCCGGCCGGGAGGATATTTCCATCAAAAGAATACTGGTGCGCCGCGACCGCCCCGAACTGGGTGACCTGGCGACCTCCCGTTACGAGGATATTTTACTGGATCCCGAAATCGATACCGTGGTGGAGCTCATGGGCGGCATGCAGCCCGCGTTCGACTATGTTCTCAGCGCGCTGAAGGCGGGCAAGAACGTCGTCACCGCCAACAAGCTGATGCTCTCCTATCACTTTGAAGAGCTCCTCGCCGCTGCGCAGCAGACCGGCGCGCAGCTGAAAATCGACGCCAGCGTCGGCGGCGGCATCCCCTATCTGTTCAACCTGATGCGTTCAGGGCGCGCGGACACCATTCGCTCGCTGTTCGGCATTGTGAACGGCACCACCAATCTGATTCTGGACACCATGCAGATCAACGGCTCGGAGTTCGCGGATGTGCTGGCCCAGGCGCAGCGCGCCGGCTATGCGGAGGCCGACCCCAGCGCGGACATCGACGGCATCGACGCCCGCTCCAAGCTGTGCATCTCCGCGTCCATCGCCTTCGGCCGCTTCATCCGCCCGGACGACATCGCCGTGTCCGGCATTCGCAACATCACCCGCGAGGATGTCCAGAGCATCAAAAAGCTGGGCTATGTCTGCCGGCTGCTCGTCCGCGCCGAGCGCATCGACGACAACCGCATCTGCGCCTTCGTGGAGCCGACCCTGCTCAATCCCAACGAGCCGGAAGCCACCGTTCACCGCAACGACAACCTCATCGGCCTCGTGGGCCATTACGTCGGCCAGCAGTACTTCTTCGGTCAGGGCGCGGGCAAGGATCCCACTGCCTTCGCCGTCGTGCTCGGCCTTACGGACATCCTCAACGGCGTTCGCCCGCTGAAGGGCCGCGCGCCCAGCGGCTATGCCGTGGTGGACAACTCCCACCTGGCGCACCGCTACTACGTGCGCACCACCTCGCGGCTGAGCATCGACGCAGAAAAGCTGCGCGGCGGCGGCGATTCCAACCTCTACCTCACCGCTCCCATGCCGGTGGATCGGATGCATGCCCTGGCGGCCTCGCTGCGCATGCGCGACCCGAATCTGTTCTTCGCCGGCGTGCGCGGCTGAAGGAACCCCAAGCCCCCTCAGGTCATAACCTATTCTATATCAGAGAGATCAGGTGGAAAAATGAAAAAGTACAACGTAGCCATCCTCGGAGCGACCGGCGCTGTCGGCCGCGAAATGCTGAAGGTGCTCGAAGAGCGCCGCTTCCCCATCAACACGCTCAAGGCGCTGGCCAGCGCCCGCAGCGCCGGTACCAGGCTGCCCTTCTGCGGCGGCGAAGTGGTGGTCGAGGAGGCCACGGAGCATTCCTTCGAAGGCATGGACATCGTGCTCGGCGCGGCGCAGGCCGATCTTGCGCGAAAGATGGCCCCCGCGATCGTGAAGTCCGGCGCGGTGTTTGTGGACAATTCCAGCGCATTCCGCATGTGTGACGACGTGCCGCTGATCGTGCCCGAGATCAATCCCGAGGATGCGAAGAAGCATCACGGCATCATTTCCAACCCCAACTGCTCCACGATCATCACCCTGACCGCCGTTGCGGCGCTGAATCGCCTCTCGCCCATCCGCACGATGGTGGCTTCCACCTATCAGGCGGTGTCCGGCGCAGGCGCGGGCGGCCTGGCGGAGCTGGAAAAGCAGGTGCGCGATTACGCCGCCGGCCAGCCTCTGACGGCCTCCACCTTCCCCTATCAGATCGCCTTCAACGTCATTCCCCAGATCGGCTCGGACTCCGGCAACGGCTACACCTCTGAGGAGATGAAGATGCAGAACGAGGGCCGCAAGATCATGCATCTGCCCGAGCTGAAGGTCACCTGCACCTGCGTGCGCGTGCCCGTACTGCGCTCCCACTCCATCAGCGTGACCCTGGTCACCGACCGCAAGATCTCCGTGGACGAGGCCCGCGCGGCCATCGCCGCCGCGCCCGGCTGCCGTCTGGTGGACGATCTCGACGCCAAGGCCTATCCCATGCCGCTGGACACCAGCGATCAGGACATCGTCTTCGTCGGCCGCATCCGCGACGATCTCACCAACGAAAACGGTCTCTCCCTGTGGTGCTGCGGCGACCAGATTCGCAAGGGCGCTGCAACCAACGCCATCCAGATCGCCGAACTCCTAGCAGCAGGCTGAGCCTGCACCCGGTTGCTGCCGCGTTTGGTTGACGGATTCTTCGCCGTTGTGGTAACGGCTCGAATCCTGTGTTCCTTTTCTGGCAAAGCTCTCTTCAAAACGACGTCCCTGACCGCCACTGATTCAAGCGGTCAGGGACTAGGCTTTTTGGCCGACGGTGGCAGGATTTTCACATCATTCAATCCGCTCGTAAACTTGTGTTCCCAGTATTTCCACGCACCAGCCTTCCAGGTATTCGCCCTCGTGCTCCGGATCCAGTCTGTGGTATCTGGTTACGCTGACGAGCGGCGTCCAGTACTGAACGCTCCCGCCGTCATCCATTCCGTATATCCTGAACGTCAAAAGAAACAGCAAAGCTGCAGCAACCAGCACTACCGCGAGTTTCCTCTTCAGCCCCATTCATCCAACCTCCGTTTCAAAAATTGTACCACGCCGCACCACAAAAGGAAAGACCCTGACCGCTTGAATTTATGGCGGTCAGGGTCGTCATTTTGTACGATGCACTGCCAGAAACGCAGCACAGGATTCGAGCCGTTACCACAACGGCGAAGAATCCGTCAACCAAACGCGGCAGCAACCGGGTGCAGGCTCAGCCTGCTAGTTGAAGAGGGACTTCAGGAAGGGGATCAACTCGAAGAGATTGTACTTCATGAAGAGGGGCACGCAGACCAGGGAGACGGTGGACATGATCTTGATGAAGATGTCCAGGCAGGGGCCGACGGTGTCCTTGAGGGGATCGCCGACAGTGTCGCCAACGACGGCAGCGCTGTGGGTATCGGAGCCCTTGCCCTGGCCTTCGATGGCGCCGGTCTCGATGTACTTCTTGGCGTTGTCCCAGGCGCCGCCGGCATTGCCGGTAAAGATGGCCAGCATGATCGCGGTGATCGTGCCGCCGATCAGCAGTCCGCCCACGAACTCGGGGCCAAACACGAAGCCGGTCACCACGGGGATGACGATGGCCATCAGCGCGGGCATACGCATGGCGTGCAGGGAACCCTGAGAGGAGATCTCAATGCAGGTCTTGTAGTCAGGCTTGGCCTTGCCCTCGAGGATTCCAGGAATCTCGCGGAACTGACGGCGAACCTCCTCCACCATCTTGCGCGCAGCGATGGCCACCGCGTCGATCAGGATGCCGGAGAACAGGAACGGCAGCGCCGCGCCGCAGAGCGCGCCCGCCAGCGTCAGCGGGTTCATCAGGTTCAGGATCAGATCGGTGCCGATCTCATTGTAGCTGTACAGATAGGAAACCATCATCGAAAGCGCGGCAAAGGAAGCAGAGCCGATGGCAAAGCCCTTGCCGATGGCGGCGGTGGTGTTGCCGACGGAATCGAGATGGTCGGTGATCTTGCGGACGTTCTCGGGCAGCTCGGACATCTCGGCAATGCCGCCGGCGTTGTCCGAGATGGGACCGTAGGTATCTACGGAGACGGTGATGCCCACGAAGGACAGCATGCCGACGCCTGCCATGGCCACGCCGTACAGGCCGCACACCGCGTAGGCAATCAGCAGCGCCAGGCTCAGCACGATCAGGGGCAGCATGCAGGAGCGCATGCCCACCGCCAGGCCCTGGGTGATCGTCAGCGCCGGGCCCTCCTTGGAGGCCTGTGCGATGCGGCGGGTGGGATCATAGTCGTAGCTGGTATAATACTCGGCCAGCATGCCGATGACAATGCCGCTGACGACGCCCGCCGCGGCAGCGATGAAGGGAGAAATCGCGCCCATGCGGAAGCCGAAGCCGTTGGCCAGGTCGGCGTCGCCGCCGAACATGATCAGGGAGAGAACCAGGCCCAGCACCAGCGTTAGACCCGCGGAAATCCATGTGGCCAGATTCAGCTCGTTGTGGGGATTCTCGGAAATGTTCTTCTTCACCAGCAGGGAAGCCACGCCCAGAATGCAGGCGATCAGGCCCACCGCTGCGAACAGCATCGGGAAGGTGAGCACCTTCACCAGCTGACCGTCGGTGATCGCCTGACCCGCGTGCTGCGCGGTCAGGAACAGGTGTACGCCCAGGATGGAGCAAGCCAGAATCGCGCCGACGAAGCTCTCCAGCAGGTCGCTGCCAAGGCCGGCCACGTCGCCCACGTTGTCGCCCACGTTATCGGCGATGGTGGCGGGGTTGCGGGGATCGTCCTCGGGGATGTGGGCCTCGGTCTTGCCGACCAGGTCCGCGCCCATGTCCGCAGCCTTGGTGTAGATGCCGCCGCCGATGCGGTTGAACATGGCGATGGTGGAGCAGCCCAGCGCGTAGCAGGAAAGCGTCATGGTGAAGTTGCCCTCAATGCCCAGCCAGTTCGGCTTGGAGCTGTTGATGGCCTCGATGCTCAGCTGGCCCAGCGCCTTGCCGAATACGGCATAGACGATGAAGATGCCCAGCAGCGCGAAGCCGGCCACGCTCAGGCCCATGACGGAGCCGCCCTGGAACGCCACGCGCAGCGTCTCGCCCAGCTTGCCGCTCTCGCGCGCCTTGTTGGCCACGCGCACATTGGAGTAGGTCGCAATCTTCATGCCGATGTAACCCGCGCAGGCGCTCATCACCGCGCCGATGACAAACGAGCAGGCGGACTGCCAGGAAATCAGTGCGCACACCGCAACCGCGATGATCGCCGCCACCACCAGAATGACCTTGTACTCGTAGGAGATGAACGCGTTGGCGCCGATGCGGATTGCGGAGGCAATTTCTTTCATCTTCTCGGTGCCCTCGTCGAGCTGCTTGACCTTCGCATAGTTGAACGCAACATATGCGAGCGCGAGCAGCGCGGCGATAATGACCAGTGCCATCCAAATCACCATTCTTTCGTCATTTTTTGGATTTCTCCCAAATCCAACCAGTATATATTATAAATAAAATTTCCATAAATGTACAGATATTCCCGGCACATTTTCCGGCAAAAACCGAAAAATTAACGAACATATTTCTCCGATTATTTGCATCATAAGCGCGAATCCATATGTTTTATTGATAAAGAGAACGGCTCTCTTTATGAAAAGAGCTCCCGTTCCTGCCGGACGGAAGCCCATATTTCTTGCATCATTCAACTGTATAGAAGCCATCGCGCTGCATGCGAATCTGCACGGAATAGAAGGCCCGAAGCGCGCGGATCATGAACTCCACGTCCCGGACGCCCGCCGTTTCGCAGGCGGAATGCATCGCCAGCTGCGCAAGTCCGATGTCCACCGTGTTCATCGACGCGTGCGTATTGGCGATATTGCCCAGCGTGGAACCGCCGCGAATATCCGAGCGGTTGGAGAAATTCTGCACCGGCACGCCGGCCGCTTCGCAGATTCCGCCGAAGATGGCCGCCGAGACGCCGTCGGTTGTGTATTTCTGATTGGCGTTGTGCTTGAGCACCACGCCCTCGTTCATGAAGGCGCGGTTGCCGGCGTCGTATTTTTCCGGATGGTTGGGATGCACGGCGTGCGCATTGTCGGCCGAGACCATGAAGCTGGCCGCCAGAGCCGCGCGGAACTCCGATTCCGTCGCCCCCAGCGCCGACGCCGCGCGGCTGAGCACGTCGCACAGGAAGGTGGAGTCCGCGCCCTGCTTGGTGCCGCTGCCGACCTCCTCATTGTCGAACACGGCCAGCACGTTGATCCGGTCCGCCGCTTCCGCTTCCGCAAATGCCTGGAAGGACGTCCAGGCGCACTCCAGATCGTCGATGCGCGGGCAGGAGAAGTACTCGCCGTTTGCGCCCCAAATTGCGCCGGGTTCGCGATTATAGAGGAACAGATCGCTGCCGACGATCGCCTCCGGCGCTGCGCCGCAGACCTCCGCCAGTTCGTGCAGCAGCCTTCCCTGAGAGGAGCCGTCGCCATACAGCGGCAGCATGTCCGTCTGCGCGTTGAATTTGTAGCCGTCGTTGACCTCGCGGTTGAAGTGGATGGGCATGTTGGGAATCAGGACGGCTGCCCGGTCGAGATTCACCAGCCTGGTGGAGATGCCGCTCCCCTCCCGCACCAGCACCCTGCCGGCGATGGACAGCGGCCTATCCAGCCATGTGGACATGATCATTCCGCCATAGCCCTCGGTGTTCAGCCGCACATACTTGCCGCACACCGCGTCCTCCGCCACGGGCTTCAGCTTGAACGCGGGCGAATCGCCGTGACTTGCGACAATCTGAAAGTGCGCCATGCCGCCTTCCGGAACGGCAAAGGCAATCACAGAGGATCGGTTGCGCGTGACCACATAGCGTCCGCCGGGCGCGATGTTCCAGCGCTCATTTTCATTCAGTTCCACAAAGCCGCGCTCCGCCAGTGCCTGACGGATGTTTTCCGCCGCGTGAAAAGCCGTCGGCGAGCGGCGAACAAAATCCAGAAAATCATTGGCTCGATTGCTCATTTCGGTTCCTCCCATCGGCCATGCCGATTTTTTGCCAGACCTATTATACACGCCCGGCGCGACGGTTTCAACCCCGGAGCGCAAAAGGTTGGCGCATCGCCTGGAGAGATTCGCATGATGCCATTCTGATCAGAAACAAAGGGAAACCGCCGGATTGGATGGCACAGTTTCCGCCTTGCTGTCACTTCAGAGCGTTTCTTCGTGAATGCTTGCCCGGCAGCCGGGTTCCAATGAAAAGGAAAAAGGCCGGACAGGGACAAATCCCATCCAGCCCAAGGATGCCGCATACCCGCTTTTCGGCGATGCGGCGCTGTATCCTGAAGGAAGAGCGGGGCTGCACATCTCATCGCAGCCCCGCAGAACCAGGAAAGAATTTGAGGTTTACTCCACAATCCTGCGGACCTTCTCCACGAACCTCTGCTGAACCGCTTCCAGTGCGCCAAGTCCCTGCATGCGCACGCGAACGTCAAAGCCGCGGGCGGTCAGAATCGATTTCCAGGAGTCCTCTTCATCGCCCGCCATGTCGTTTCTGGCATGGTCCCCTGCCACCAGCATCAGCGGCATCAGCGCGATCTTCCGATCCTCCATCCGCTCCAGCTCCGGCAGGATCTCCCCCAGCGTGTGAGAGCCCTCCACACAGGCGAGAAACACGTTCTCCGGGAGCTTCTGACGCAGACGCTCATAGGTCGCGTCCGCGGCATGCTCGGTGCCGTGCCCCATCAGGAGCAGCTTTCGGCCTTCTTCCTCCGCGATTTTCGAAAGCAAGTCCGCCATCCAGACAAGATCCTCGTCGCCGGACAGCAGCGGCTCCGAGACCTTCAGGCCCTGCGCGCCCTGCGCCACAACCTCATATTCCTGGCCAGGAATGATGTGCGTCGGCGCCACGGCGATACTTTCGAAGCCCTCTGCGCGCAGGCGTTCCAGCGCTTCAGCCTCATTTTCAGATGCAATTCCCCGGCCTTTCAGCTTTTTCAGGATCATCCGGGAGGTGAATGCCCTTCGAACCTCCCAATCCGGAAAGGCGCGCCGCAGCGCATCCTCCACAGGCCGAATGCAGCTGCGCTCGGCCTCCTCACAGCTGGTGCCAAAGCTGACCGCCAAAATCGCCTTTTTCATCGGTACATCCCTCAGATTTCCAGATAAGAATCCGCGTACAGATTGTTGTTCTTGATGATATCGCAGCTCTTGATCGTCTCCATCAGGCGCAGATCGCAGGGGTTGACAATCGCCGAGGTCAGGCCCTGCATCATCGCCATGGCCACCATGGCGGAGTCCATGATGGGACGGATGTGCTTGGGCATGCCGTTGGAGTTGTTGGACAGGCCGCCGGTGGAGTTCAGGCCCATGTCGGAGAACATCTTGATGGCCTCCAGAACCTCCATCTGCTTGTCCTGCATGCCCTTGACCACCAGGAACAGCGGATCGAACCACAGATCGTCGCTCTCCATGCCCAGGCTCAGGCCGCGCTCCAGCATGTTCTGGCAGTGTGCCATGCGCTCGTCGTTGTCCGCGGCAATGCCGTTGGCGGAACATAGCGCAATGCAGATGGCGTCGTTGGCAGCGGCCAGGTCGATGCGGTTGAAGCGGTCGCCGGCATCGGCAGAGTTGACGATGGGCTTGCCCTTGGAGCGGTCGTAGACCTGAATGCCCGCCTCGATGGCCTTCATGTTCGAAGTATCCAGCGCCAGCGGCACGTTGTCAAAGGTCTCCTGCAGCAGCTTGACCGCCCACTTCATGACGTCTTCGCCGTCGGACTCCGCAGGGCCGATGTTGACGTCGATGTAATCTGCGCCGGCATCCAGCTGCTCGCGTGCGCGCTTGAGAATGGGTTCGGGGTCGCGCTCGCTGAAAGCTCTGCGAATGACGGGAGCGGTTGCCGAAATGCGTTCGCCGATGGTGATAAACTTGGCCATTGTTTGTACCTCCAGTTGTATATTGAACCTGCGCAATGCAGCTGTTCTCCGCTTGACGGCCGGGGGGCAGAGCCCGGCCGCCGCTTCGCCGCAACGCTCCGAGGGGGACACAGAGCGCGAATGCCGCGGCACCGGCGTTCGACAAACGGCGAAGGCGAAAAAAACAGAACAGATCGGGATCTTCGACCCATCATGTCCTGTGGAAAAGTACAAACAAAGACACCTGTCACAGTGCTCAGCTTGCAAGGGACATATCTTTCTTTAGTCCGAAGAATTCGATACGCAATTCACAGGCAGGTCTTCTGACTCAGC
>JBJEUD010000089.1:0-16279 GCA_051883655.1 Candidatus Faecivicinus sp.
CGGTGTTCTGCCAGAGGCGGTTGTACCACATCATGCTGTCCTCGGGCTTGCAGACCACGATCATCTCCTGCTTTTCGAACTGGTGGATGCGGTATACGCCGCGCTCCTCGATGCCGTGGGCGCCGACCTCCTTGCGGAAGCAGGGGGAGTAGCTGGTCAGGGTCTGGGGCAGTTCCTTCTCGTCCAGGATCGTGTCGATGAACTTGCCGATCATGGAGTGCTCGGAGGTGCCGATCAGATACAGATCCTCGCCCTCAATCTTGTACATCATGTTCTCCATTTCGGCGAAGGACATGACGCCGGTGACCACGTTGGAGCGAATCATGAACGGCGGAACGTAATAGGTGAAGCCGCGGTCGATCATGAAGTCGCGGGCGTAGGACAGGATGGCGGAGTGCAGCCGCGCGATGTCGCCCTTGAGGTAGTAGAAGCCGTTGCCGCTGGTGCGGCGGGCGGCGTCGAGATCGATGCCGTTCAGGCGCTCCATGATGTCCACGTGATAGGGGATCTCGAAGTCCGGCACCACCGGCTCACCGAAGCGCTCGTTCTCCACGTTCTCGCTGTCGTCCTTGCCGATCGGAACGGATTCGTCGATGATCTGGGGAATCACCAGCATGCGCTCGCGGATCTGGGCGGCGTACTCCTCTTCCTTCTTCTCCAGGTCGGCCAGCTCGTCCTGCATGGCCTTCACCTGCTGCTTGGCAGCCTCGGCCTCGTCCTTCTTGCCCTTGCCCATCAGCATGCCGATCTGCTTGGAGATGGAGTTGCGCTGGGAGCGCAGATAGTCCGCGCGCTGAATGGCCTCGCGGTTCTTTTTGTCCAGCTCGATGACCTCGTCCACCAGCGGCAGCTTGGCGTCCTGGAACTTCTTCCTGATGTTTTCGCGAACCAGATCGGGATTGGTGCGCAGCAGATTGATGTCCAGCATGAAATATCTCCTCCTTGAAATTGACAGACGTTCGTCGAAAAAAGAAAAAGTTCCCGATCCCATGCCTGGGACGGAGAACTCCGCGATACCACCCGGCTTGCCGGAAGAATCCGGCCGCTCGAAGCGCAGTAAGGGGCGCGCCCCTCCGGCTCGTCGCCGGAATGCTCGGAAAGCGGAACGGTCGCTTCTGCCGCCGGATTCCCACCCGCACCGGCTCTCTGCGCGCAGCGCACGACCACATTTTTCCTCGAACGCATCTGTTGGATTGAAGCTATTATACCGCAGTTGCAGGCGGAAATCAAGTTAAGAACGGCGAAATTGCGCGCATTCGGGCGCAAGAAAGTCCCCGCCCGAGGGCGGGGACGGCAGACTGTCGAAAAACGACACGCAGAACAACCTGTGAGATCGAGCGCGGCGGCGTGTACGGCGCGCTCGTATTTTTCCGCAAGCGCAAGCGGCGGAAAAATAGCACCTTCTGTCAGGAAATCGCCCGGAAAATCGTTAGATTTTCAGATTTCCGCAGTTTCCTTCTTCCTCGATGAAAATCCTCAGATTTTCATCGAAAGTGTCAAAAATCCTTTTTGACACGCTGAAGTCCCCGCCCTCGGGCGGGGACGGAACGTTCAATCGGAAATGGGCTCCACCCGGCACGCCACGCGGCCCAGTGTCCTGCTTTCGCCGACGACCTTGAATTCGACGAACAGGGTCTCCGGGAGTTCAGCGAAGGACTGCAGCTCGAGCTGCTGGAGATAGCGGCCGTCGCCCAGCGCTTCGCACTCGCCCGTACCGGTGTTGACGGGATTGCCGTCGGCGTCGAGCAGGTGCAGCGTGACACCCATGCCCGCATCCTCCGCGCCATCCCAGGCGAACTCGGCGGTGAGGTAGCCGCGCACCTCGGTGAAGGAGATCTCGCCGCTGATCAGCTGGGCGTGCTCGGGCTGAGCATCCTCCGCGGGGACCAGGCGCGCCGTGCGGGGCGCGCTGGATTTGACCAGCGCGAAGCTGAGATCCTTGATCTCGCCGTAGGCCGTCTCGTTCTCGGCGTTCATGCCGCGCACATGCAGCGCCACGCTCAGCGTTTCGGGCAGATCGTTTGAAGACAGGCCGCTGATCCAGAAGTCCACGCTGCCGTCCTCGTTGTGACGTTCCATGTAGGCGTTGAAAAGCGTCTCCATGCCCGAGGCTTCCGCGTCAGGAGCGTCAATGCCCGCCACGGTCAGAGTCGGCGTGCTCAGCCAGATGATCTCTTTGCCGTCCTCCCGGCCGACGATGCGATCCGTGAAGATGCCGTCGCCGCAGTCCTCGCGCTCGGTCACATAGCCCTCGCCCACGTCGGCGCCCTCGGTCCAGTTCGCCAGAAGCACGTAATTATCAGGATCCTTCGGAGACATGTGGAGCTTGACGATGGCGCCGAAGCCGTCGTACACGGCCTGCTCCACGCTCACGCTGAAGAAATCGGTCCCGGCAGCGGCCAGGTCGGTGGACACCAGCGCGTCTGCGCCCTCCAGCGGAACGATGGGATCGGCGTAGTTCAGCGCTTCAAAGATGTCCAGCCTGCTCGCGGCGAAGGCTGCGCCTGCCAGCAGCACAGCGATCAGCGCCGCAGCGATCAGGGAAGTGGAAAACTTGGTTCTCTTGCGCATCTCTCTTTCCTCCAAATGATTCAATGTTTCATCCACCCGCATCCGGAAGGCGTCCGGTGCCGGACCAAATGCGCTCTGCCATTCGCTCTTTTTCACAACAGATCAATCTCCTTCCGGTTCTTCGAGCAGGTCCTTCAATGCAGTTCGGGCCCGGCGCATTCGGCTGCGCACGGTTCCGCCGGGCAGGCGGAGCATCTGCGCGATTTCGTCGGTCTTGTAGCCCTCCATGTAGTGCAGCATGATCGGAAGGCGCAGCTTTTCCGGCAGGGCCAGCAGCGCGTCGTGCAGCCGAGAGTTCCCGAAAGGGGTTTCCGAGGGCTCCGGCGCGCTCTCCAGCGGCGCGAAGCGCGCCTGAATGCGCTGGCGATTGTGACATTCATTGATGAGAATGCGGACCAGCCAGGTGTCGAAATAGCGCTCGTCGCGCAGCCGGGGCAGGCTGCACCAGGCCTTCAGGATGGCTTCCTGTACCGCATCCATGCGATCCTGCGGCTCGCGCAGCAGGCCGTAGGTGATGCGGTAGAGCTTTTCCTGAGACGCGCGAATGCGCTGGGAAAACTCGGCCTTGTCCATGGTCTTCACCTCGTCAACGGGATTGAATCGATTCATTTTCCGTGGATTAGACGTTCGAACCGACGCGCTGGATTTTGGATTGGAAGAAAAATGTTGTTTCGGAAAAAATTAACATAAAACCTGGCACATTTGCATTTCGGAAGGGTTCTAATGAAGTGAAAGGGGTGAGACGATGATCTCTGTTGCGGTACCCGATGGAGTCAGTCTCTCAGAAATGGAGCTGGAACAGCTCATCACCCAGTATGGCGACGGCCTGCTGCGGGTGTGTCTGCTCTACCTGAAGGATTACGGTCTGGCGGAGGATGCGGTGCAGGAGACCTTCCTGCGCGCCTACCGGAGCTATGATAAGTTCGAGGGGCGCAGCTCGGTGAAGACCTGGCTGACGGCAATCGCCATCAATGTCTGCCGCAACATGCTCCGCAGCCCGTGGCGGCGGCGAATGGTGGGCGAGGAGGCGCTGGACAGGCTGCGGGCGGAGGATCCCGAGCTCCCGGATCCAACGGTCTCCCGCGCGGTGATGCGGCTTCCCAGGGAACAGCGCATCGCGGTGATCCTGTTTTACGTGCAGGAATTCAAGATCCGCGAGATTGCGCAGATCATGGAGGTCCCCACAGCCACGGTGTCCTCTCGATTGAATCGCGCTCGCAGCAAGCTGCGCGCCGAGCTGAAGGAGTGGTATTTCGATGAAGCATGATATCGGGCAGAGATTGAACGAGGAGCTGCGGGGCGTGCGCCTCAGCGATGATCTGCGCAGGCGCATCGTCTCCGAAGCCTATCACAGGCGAACGGGCCCGAGGAGGAGTCTGTCATCCCTGGGCTCGCTGGCGGTCGCCGCGGCGGCAGTGGTCGTGATCGCTCTGGCGGCGGGCTTTGCCGCGCTGCGAACCGAGCACCCCGATTTGAATACGACGCCCATGAGCGGCGGGCCGGGCGCGGTGGCCTGCGAGGTTTGGATCAGCGACGCAGACGGTCTCTATCATGCGGACAGCAGCTGCGGCAATTCCGGAGGTGCGCGCTGTGTAAAGCTGAAGACTGCCCGCGCCGAAGGTCGAAAGGCCTGCGCCGCCTGCATCGACGAGACCTCCGAAGCGGGGCGCGATCTGATGTGGATGACGGCGCAGGGCGAATACTATCACGCGCAGAAGGATTGCTCCGGTATGCTCGACGCATTTGGCGTGCTGGAACTCGAAGCCCTGACGCTGGGCCGGCAGGCGTGTCCGGTCTGCATAGCGCCCAAAAAGGGAGCGGCCGTCGAGCCCGATGCAACCGCTGATTTTGCACCCAACACCCCGGCGCCGACAGCCACGGCGGTCGAGGAGACTCTGACCCCGGCCGAAATTACGCCGACGCCCGAGATGAATGGCGATGGGGTGGAAGAGCAGGGCGCCGAGCATAGCGCGGCGGAGGTCGTTGGCCCCACGGAAGCGCCGACAGCTTTTCAGGTGGATGCAGCCGAATCGCCGGAGATCACTGCGGAGCCGACGGCGGGCGCTGAATCCGAACTTCCGGAAGTGCGCGATCTGCCAACGGAGGCGCCTGCAGATGAGGCTGCAGCTGGCATCGCGGAGGAACTGGCGTATGTGTGGGCCACTCCGAGCGGACTGTATTTCCATCAGACCAGTGACTGTTCGGGAATGAAAAAGGCTGCGAGGATGACGGGCGCAGAGGCCAGTCTCCAGGGGAAGAAGCCGTGCCCAATCTGCTTTGAAAGACTGGGTTCGTCAGAGATTGTCTGGGTAGCGCCGAAGGGTGGATACTATCACTTTGAATACAGTTGCCCCGATCTGGGCGACAATCCCGCGATCTCAACCGTGGAGCTTGCCATGGCCGGTGGGATGGAGCCCTGCCCGCTGTGCGCGGATATTCAGGAGGATCAGATCGTGTGGATGACGCCCAACGGCGTGTATTATCACGCCTTCGACGATTGCTCCGGCATGCTGAACGCGAGCGAGGTCTATATCAAGGAGGCGGAGCTGCGCGGCAAGGAGGCCTGCCCGGTGTGCATGACGCGCACATTCTGGATCTCCAAAACGGGCGGCGAGGTCTGCTGCCATCGCGCCCGCAACTGCCAGGGCATGACGGATGCGGATGTGGAGGAAACGGTGCTTGCGCCCGGAGTGATGCTGGACATCGACCGGTGCCAGATGTGCTTTTCCTCCATTCCCGTGTGGATATCCCGGGATAAGGGGTATTATCATTGGGACGAGCACTGCTCCGGCATGACCGACGCGCTTCAGGTTTCGGAAATTGAGGCTCATGAGGCCGGGGCGCGGGCCTGTCCCATCTGCATGGCGGGATTGAACACCGCCGGCGGCGCGGTGGAGGCGGAATTCGACAGCGAGATTACCGGCTGAAAGAATAGAGCGGAGCCATTCCTCCGGATGGGGATGGCTCCGCTTCGTTTCGCACTGGCTTCTATTCCCGGCCGTACTCGTCGGGGTTGTATCGCTCCGGCGGATCCTCCGGCTCGGTGAAGAGCTGGGAAAGGGCGACGGGATCGTCCTTGAGATGGCGCAGGGACTCGCGGCTCATTACGGTGTTGGTGCCCAGACAGGCCTTGCACCGATAGCCGCAGTCCGGGCAGACGCAGCCCAGCTCCATGCTCTCCGCGTGCACCATGTAGGTGCCGCAAATCTGACAGCTGCAGCGCATGAATCATTCCTCCTGACGCAGTTTTGTGAACAGCACGCATGCGGGCGAGGGCACACGCAGTTCGCTGCGGTATTCCAAATGGCCGTCCTCGACGGCGAAGGCGGTCACGGTGTCGCTGTTCTGGTTGGCGCAGACGAGATATTTTCCGTCGGGCGAGAACTGCACGTCCCGCGGCCAGTCGCCCATGCTGGAAACCTCGGTCAGCTGGGCCAGCATGCCGTTTTCGCTGATGGAGAACAGTGCGATCACGTTTTCGCCCCGGCCGGTGGCCGCCAGCAGCTTCTGGTCGGGCGACAGGCGCAGCGCGGCGGGCGCGTTGACCGCTCCGCCGATGGGCACACGGCCGATCAGAGCGGCCTCTGCGGGCGCGCCGCGATAAATCAGCAGCTCGCTTCTCAGCTCGCACAGCGCATACCAGGTGTCGCGGCCCCGGGGAAAGGCGCAGTGGCGCGGCCCGAAGCCCGCGGGCGTCTTTACGCACAGCGCGGCGGGCTGATCGGCGGCGATCTCCTGGGCGGGGTAGAAGAAGATGGAATCCAGCCCCAGGTCGGACACGGCCAGCCAACCGCTCGATGTGAGCTGAGCCTGATGCACGTGGGGGCCGGCCTGGCGCTCGGGATCGCGGCCGCGGCCGGTGTGCTGGATGACGGGCAGCGCCTCGCCGATGGAGCCGTCGTCGTTCAGGCGGAAGCGGGAGAGACTGCCCGAGGTGTAGTTGGAGACGATCAGCAGGTTGCCGACGATCGTCAGATGACAGGGATCCGCGCCCTGCGTGGGGCGCATGGAGGTCTCCACCAGCTTTCCCTTTTCGGTGACGTCGTAGCTCTGCACGCTGCCGCCGGGCTCCCCGCGGAAGCGCTGGGTTTCGCCCACGGCGTAGAGCTTCGTTTCATCCGGCGAGAGGCACAGATAGGACGCGTTGACGGCGCTGAAGGATTCGGCCAGCCGCAGCCGCCCGTCGCGCAGGATCACCCTCGAAATGGAATTTGTGCCGTAGCCGCCGATGTACATGGCGTATTTCATGGTTCCTCCGGTCTATTTGTAGAGTTTGGCGAGTCCGCCCTCGGACGTCTCGCGATAAATGTGGTTCAGGTCGCGGCCGGTCTGATACATCGTCTCCACCACCATGTCGAAGGAGATCTTCCGCGTGGCGGTCAGGAAGTTGGCGATGCGAACGGCGTTGATGGCGCGCATGGCGGCCACGGCATTGCGCTCGATGCAGGGAATCTGCACCAGACCGTTGATGGGATCGCAGGTCAGGCCCAGATGATGCTCCAGCGCGACCTCGGCGGCGTATTCGATCTGGTCGATGCCCATTTCAAACAGCTCCGCCAGCGCGGCGGAGGCCATGGAACAGGCCGTGCCGATCTCCGCCTGGCAGCCGCACTCCGCGCCGCTGATGGAGGCGTTGGTCTTGACGATGTTGCCGATCACGCCGGCGACGGCCAGCGCGCGGAGCACCTGGCGGTCTTCGATGCGCTTTTCCTCCTGCATGTACTTCAGCACCGCCGGCAGCGTGCTGCACGCGCCGCAGGTGGGCGCGGTGACGATGGTGCCCTGGCCGGCATTCTGCTCGCTGACGGCGAAGGCATAGGCGCAGACGATTCGGTTCTCGCGGGTCTCCGGGCGCTCGTCGATGTGGCGCTGGTTGTACAGATACTGGGCCTTGCGCTCCACGTTCAGCCCGCCGGGGAGGATGCCGCTGTGGGTGAGTCCCTCCTGGATGGCGCCGCACATGGCGCTCCAGACCTCCAGCAGGAATGTCCAGATCTCCGGCCCCTCGTTTTCCTCCACATAGTCGCTGATGCGGATGTTGTGCTGCTTGCAGTATGCGGCGATTTCGGCGAAGTTCTTCTCCTTGTAGACCTCCGGCGGCTGATAGCCGGCGCGGCCCTCGATGCGGATGTCGCCGCCGCCGATGCTCATCACGCGCATGAAGCCGGTCTCCGCGCCGTCCCTGCGCGCCGAGAAGTCCAGCGTGTTGGGATGGGGCAGCGGGATGGAATCGTCGCTGTTGAAGATGATCTCGGCCGGCAGCGGCGCGAGGGTATCGAGAATCACCCGGTCGGTGCCGTGGCCCTTGCCCGTCTTGGACAGCGAGCCGTAGAGCGTGACCACGAAGGAATCCGCCTCCGGATGCTCGGATTTGAAGAGCTTTGCGGCCTTTTCCGGTCCCATGGTATGGGAGCTGGAGGGGCCTTTTCCGATCTTGTAGATTTCGCGAATGGATTTCATACGTCCTCCTGTGCGGCGGGCAGCGCCGCGCCGTCGAGTGTCGCAGCGGCGAGATGATCGCCGCGGTATTCCAGGGTCAGGCGAAAGAAGGGGGCGTTCTCCTCCAGCAGCCTCAGGAAGACGCGGTCGCCCTCCCAGAGCGTCAGCTCCAGAAGCCGCGGCTTGTCGATCCACTCCAGATCGCCCTCGTCGCAGACGCGCTGTTCGCCGGTCCAGCCAGTGGCGGTGAACAGGTGCATGTCCTCCGGTTCATCGCGGTCGGAGCGGAAGTGCACGATTCCGCGATAGCGGTATTCCGTCAGCGTCAGACCCGTCTCCTCAAAAGTTTCGCGCAGCAGGCACTGCTCGGGCGTTTCGCCGGGCTCGATGCCGCCGCCCACGCCGATCCACTTGTCGTGATTGCAGTCGTTTTTCTTCTTGGTGCGGTGCAGCATCAGATACTGATTCCCGCGCTCGATATAGCAAAGCGTTGTGGCGCGCATCGCGGTCGCCCTCCTCGTTTTCTCCCCTTCAGTATATCACGCCGCGTGGTTTCATTCAAGAAAATCCGATTGCTTTTTTCCATGGATGTGTTACAATGGTAGCAGCAATAGAAGATTCAGGAGGTTTTTCATGGCAAGAATGATTCAGCTATCCAACAATCCCGAGATGAAGGAACTGGTGGAACTCAAGGCAAACGTCGCCTATGCCGCGCCGGACGGCGAGGAGCTGGCGATGCAGATTCTCAAGCCGATGTGGAAATCGGGCGGGCAGGGCTTCCCGCTGGTGGTGTTCATTCAGGGCAGCGCGTGGACGAAGCCGGACCAGTTCTGGGAAATTCCCCAGCTGAGCCTGCTGGCACGGCGCGGCTTCGTGGTTGCCAGCGTGACGCATCGCTCCTGCTTCACGGCGCCCGCGCCGGCGTTTCTGAAGGATGTGAAGACGGCGATCCGCTTTCTGCGCGCCAACGCGGCGGAGTACGACATCGACAAGGCGCGCGTCTGCGCCTGGGGGACGTCCTCCGGCGGCAACACCGCGCTGCTGCTGGGCATGACCGGCGACGATCCCGCTTTCGAGGGCGGCGACTGGAAGGGCGAATCCACGAAGGTGCAGGCCGTGGTGGATTGCTTCGGGCCCACAGATCTCGTCAAAATGGCGGAGGTGCAGTATGCGGATCGGGCGACGGACGAGGAGAAGAACCTCTTTGCCGCGCTCGCCGGTGCTGAGGATTGGCGCGAGCCGCTGAAAGCGATCAGCCCGATTCACTATGTCCAGCCGGGGAAGGACTTCCCGCCCTTCCTGATGCTCCACGGAGACGCCGACCCCGTGGTGCTGTACGAGGATACCGCTGCGCTGTATGAGAGGCTGGTCGCCTGCGGCTGCGACGCGGAGCTGGTGCGCGTGACCGGTGCGCCCCACGAGGGCGATTTCTGGAGCATGCCGCTGCTGGAGATCATTTTCGACTTCATTCAGAGGGAGATCGGCTGAGCATGGGCATCCGGTGCCCGGCCAAGGCGCTGATCGTCTGAACCGGTGCAGGAGGCAGGACGGAAGCGTCTGCTGCGATCTGCCCGGCGGCTGACAGCAATTCTGCGCTCTGCGGCGCCGGTGTACCTTGGCACGGAGTACGTGCCCTGGACGGAGGAATAAAACAAAACCGCTTTCAAACGCCGTTTGAAAGCGGTTTTGTGCGCCTTGGCAGATCATCGCCGCAGCGTGCGCAGCAGCTCCTTGTCCGCGTCCGGGACGCGATAGGATTCGATGATCTTCTGAATGGCCTTGTTGTGGGTGAAGCGATCCAGGGCGTCGGACCGGAGAAGCTCCAGCGTGCGCTCGGGCCAGTCCACAAACAGGAAGGACAGCCCCCAGGCGACGCCCATCCGCGCGTAGTAGCCCTCGTGCCGAAAGGCCGCGTACAGGCGAAAGGTCTCGTCGATGTGCACGGGATCCCGGTAGTAGAGCATCAGCATGACATAGGCAAAGCGCGCCTCAAATTCGCGAGGAGACTGCGCCCAGATTCTGAGCCTGGGCAGCAGCAGCGCCTTCAGTGCGTCGTCCGGCTTCAGATCGCTGCAGAGCGTGTCGCAGACCGCCCAGTTGTCCATTCTGGGAACGCAGGCGCAGATGCGCTCGAGCCGGCGCGCCGCATCCGCCTTCTCCCGGGAGAGAACGATGATGTGGAGCATGCGGATTTCGTGCAGATCGCTCTGCAGCGATGCATCCAGAAAGCCGTCGGGATCGCTCTTCAGAATCTGCTTCGCCACCTTGCGCAGTGCGGGCATTCGCACGCCCAGGGATCGCCCTTCAGTGCCCGGGGTGAGCCCTTCATTAAACGTGCGGTACTTTTCGTCCGCCAGCTCCCTGAGCTGTTCGATCAGGACCTCCATCGGGAATCCGCTCATGTCAGACGCCGTCCTTTCTTATTAAGAGCATAGCGCACATCGCCAGACCTGTCAAGCGACGGAAGACTGCAAAAAATTTTTTTGAAAAATTTGATTTAGGGTATTGACTTTCTTTGACCTTTGATCTATAATAGGATCATCGAAAGGGAAGGAATAAGAAATCCCCCTTCGGTGCAAACTATCCAACATCGCTCAAACGTCATAAGGAGGCGCAAGTTATGTTCAGTATGATCCCTTATCGCAGCAATCGTCATGTGGCGGTCCGCAACAACGAAAACTATTTCAATCCCTTCAGCGATGACTTCTTCCGCGCATTCTTCGGCGACGATTTCGCCAACGGCATGCTCAGCGCGGAGCGGCCGCTCAAGGTGGACGTTCGGGACGAGGGCGACCACTATCTGCTCGAGGCGGATATGCCCGGCATCAACCGTGAAAATGTGCATGTAGACGTCAACGATGGCGTTCTGACCATCGCCGCAGAGATCAACGACACCAAGGAGTCCCAGGAGAACGGCCGGTACGTCTATCGTGAGCGCCGCTATGGCCGCACGAGCCGCTCGTTCAATCTGGACGGCATTCGCGACGAGGACATCACGGCGGAGTTCAAGGACGGCGTGCTGAAGCTGAACCTGCCCAAGATGGAGGCGCAGCAAAAGCTGACCGGCCGGACCATCGAGATCCAGTAAACAAAGTCGAGGAGCCGCCCTCCGAATGGAGGGCGGCTCCTCTTTTGCGCTTCGGACGTTTTTCCGGCGCTTCAGCTCCAGAGGGAAGGCCCCTTGCCCGCGCCGAGCTCAAAGTGATACTTTACAATTCCAAGATCCACCTTGGAGTAAAAACCCAGACCGGCTTTGGCGCTCACTCTGCCGTTGGCCCAGCTGAGATGGAACTTCTGCTGGTTCATGGCGGTGGGGGCGAGCAGCGCAGCGGACACGCCTGCCCGGAACCATTCGGGGGAATCCGCGCTCAGGTTGCTCACCGCTTCCGCGGGTTTTGATTTGTGCGCGACGCCTTGCGTCGCTCCGTATCCGAGGGCGATGACGACGGTCAGACGCTCGCCGGGCCCGATCTGGAAAGCGCCGGGAATCCGCTTGTAGGTCATCGCGACCCAGCAGGAGTTCAGCCCGAGCTGCTGTGCGCGGAGCACAAGCCGCTCGCCGAAGTAGCCGCACAGCTCGTCCAGACGGTCGGATTTCGGCCCCACAAGGGCGATGTAGTTGGTGACGCCGCTGAACTTCCCGTAGTGGGCCATCAGGCTGTCAAAGGCCTTCGGCTCGCCGGCGACCAGCTGGATGTGCAGACCGCTTTCGCGGTTGCAGGCGGCGATCTCCTCGCGCAGGGCGGCGAGGATTTCTGTGCCGATGGGTTTGTCCGCGTACTGGCGAACGCTGTGGCGGTTTTTCATGGCTTCCATGAGATCCATATCGGTTTCCTCCAATTCCTACAGATCGTTTCCACTCCGGTCCGGCAGGGCTTCCATGATCTCCTTCGCGTGGAGAAGCATCTGGAGCAGCTGCTGCATGGTGTCTGCGCTCGCGTCGAAATAATAGTAATTCTTCGTGCCCTCGCGGCGCATTCGAACCAGACCGGCCTCTTTCAAAATCCGGAGATGGTGCGAGACGGCGGGGCGGGAGAGGTTTGTCCGCCCCGCGATTTCGCCCACGCGAACGCCGGTGCACTTGCCCATCCGGAGCATCTCCAGAATCAGGTGCTGGCGATTTTCATCGCCCAGCGCCAGCAGCGTTCCGCGGCAGGCGCGAAACTCCTCTGTGAGCTTCTGAATGTCATCCTGCATGGGATTGGGCGCCTCCGTTCATTTGTTTGAACCATTATACCATGATTGTCGCTCCCGCAAATGCGTGAGCGACCCGGCCAAGCCTTCGGCTTGCCTAATCATTATACCATGAAATCCAAAGAAAAGATCATTGGAAAAGAAAATCAATACGATTCAAGCGCCGTCCGCATTTGCGAACGGCGCTTGAGAGGACACGGCGGTTACGAACGGGTTTTATCCATCATCTCGCGCACCTCGCGGGAGCGGCTGAGGATGGGCGCGAGCACGCAGCCGAGGATCGCACCGACGACGCCCTGGCCGACATTGCCGATGATGCCGCCGGCAGCGCCCATGCCAATGCCCAGGCACACGGCCTCATAGAAGAAGTAGCCCAGGACCATGAAGGCTTCCGCCAGAATGGCACCGACGATCATCGCGGCGAGAGAAGAACCCTGGGAGCGGCCGCGGCCAAAGCGGCTGAAGATCGCAGCCGCAATCAGTGCGACGCCGGCCTTGATGACCAGCGTGCCGAGCGCGTAGGATACGTAACCTGCCAGCAGATCAGCCAGCATGGAGCCCAGACCTGCCGCGATGACGGCATAGAGCGGATTCATCAGGAAGGCGCACAGCAGGATGATGCCGTCGCCCAGGTTGGCATACCCGCCCGTCGCGGGGATCGGGATCTGCACAAGCATGGTTGCGACGCAGATCAGCGCGGCAAAAAGAGCGGTCAGGATAATTTTGAATACGGACGTGTGTTTCATTCGATTCCCTCCATTCGCCCAGCATTTTACCATTGTGCATTGGCAGCGTGACACCGTAAAATATAAAAGATAGATCAAAAGGAGGTTAACCGGGCCGAAGCGGGCTGTGTGCCGCTTCGGCCCGGTTGAAACAGGGGAGACTTAATTGCCGCACTCGATGCTGATCTGATTGAAGATGCTCAAAAGGTCGTTGATCGAGGTGCGCTGTTTTTCTTCGCCGGCCTTGTCCAGAACAATCTGGCCCTTGTCCATCATCAGAACGCGGGTGCCGTATTCCACGGCATAGCGCAGATTGTGCGTCACCATCAGGGCGGTCAGCTTCTTTTCACGGACCACGCGGTCGGTCAGCTCCATAATGCGCTCGGCGGTGCTGGGATCCAGCGCGGCGGTATGCTCGTCGAGGATCAGAAAGCTCAGCGGGGACATGGTGGCCATCACCAGCGCCACCGCCTGGCGCTGTCCGCCGGAGAAGGAGCCCATGCGCACGTTCAGCTTGTCCTCCAGCCCCAGGTGCAGCGCAGCCAGCTGGTCGCGATAGTATTGAATGCGCTTCTTTGAAACGCCGGCCTGAAGGCCGAATATCTTGCCCTTGTTGTCCGCAAGGGCCATGTTTTCCAGCAGAGTCAGCTCAGGGCAGGTGCTCACGGCGGGATTCTGGAAGATGCGTCCGATGCTGCGATAGCGCTTGTATTCGGTCAGACCGTTGATGCGCTTGCCGTCCACGAGAATCTCGCCGGCTTCAATCGGTATGCTGCCGCAGATGATATTCAGCATGGAAGTCTTGCCGCTGCCATTGCTGCCCACGATGGAGACGAATTCGCCATCCTCCACCTTCAGGTTGAAGTTGCGGAACAGCGTCATTTCCGTGATCATTCCGGGATTGTAGACCTTTGTGATGTTCTTCAGCTCAAGCATGCAGCTTCACCTTGCCCTTCTGCAGATTGCCCAGCACCAGAATGATCAGGAACAGCACGGCGGTGACCAGCTTCAGCAGGTTGGCCGGAAGTCCGAGATTGATGGCGAGCTGGATGCAGATCTTGTAGACGATGCTGCCCACGACCACGGCAGTGGTGCCCTTGACAAAGGAGAGCCGCTTGAACAGCGTGGTGCCGATGATGACCGCCGCAAGGCCGAAGACCATCTGGCCGGTTCCCATCGTGCTGGAGAAGGAGCGCTGCTCCTGCGCGACGATGGATCCCGACAGCGCCACCAGCGCGTTGGCGATCACCAGGCCGATGATCTTTACGCGCCCCACGTCCTTTGCAATGGACGTGACCACGTTGGCATTGTTGCCGGCGGCCCTCAGCAGCAGGCCGTTGCGGGTCTTGAAGTACAGATCCATCAGAATCTTGGTGATCAGGGCCAGAATTGCCGAAACCACCAGCTTGCGCTGCATCAAGGTCAGTCCGCCGAACAGCGCCATGGTCGGCTCCGCGGTAAAGATGGTCAGCGTTGCGCGGTCGATGGCGAGGTTGGAGCCGGCGATCTGCAGATTGATGGAGAAGAGCGCCGTCATCGTGATGATTCCCGCCAGCAGGTCGCGCACCTTCAGACGGACGTGGATGAAGCCCGTCGCCAATCCGGCCAGCGCGCCCACGCCGGCTGCGGCCAGCAGCGCCAGATAGGGGTTGAAACCGGAGACCAGCAGGACGGCCGTTACGGCAGCTCCCAGAGGGAAGCTGCCGTCGACGGTCAGGTCGGGAAAGTCGAGAATCTTGTAGGTGATGAACACGCCGTAGGAAAGCTGTGCGTAGATCAGTCCCTGAGTCAGCGTGCTGATCAGCAGGTCGATGAAGGTGCTCATGACTCTGTCTCCTTAATTATGCTTCGGTGGATTCAATGGCCTTGCCGGCGATGTCCTCGGGAAGGGTGATGCCCATCGCCGCAATGGCGTCGGAATTGACATAGATGCCGTACTCGGAGATGGTCTCATAGGGCATGTCGCTGGCGGCAGCTTCGCCGGTCAGGATCTTGGCGGCCATCAGACCAGTCTGGCGGCCCAGCTGGATGTAGTCGATGCCCGCGGCGGCCACACAGCCCAGCTTGACCTGCTCAACCTCGCTGCCGTAGACGGGGATGCCGGCTTCATCGGTCTTCTCCAGGATGGAGGCGAGCACGCCGACGACGTTGTTGTCGGTCAGGTTGGAGAAGCAGTCGACGCCCTTCGAGATCAGGGTGTCCGTCGCCTGGGTCACTTCACTCTGGGCGGTCACGCCGATTTCCTCGATGGTGAAGCCGAATTCGGGAGCCTTTTCCTTGTACTCGGCGATGGCGGAGACGGAGTTGGGCTCGCTGGTGGTGTAGATGATGCCGATGGTGTCCGCGTCGGGCTGCAGCTTGCGGATCAGATCCAGCTGCGCTTCGACGGGCAGCTTGTCGCTGGTGCCGGTCACATTGCCGCTGTCCAGCTTGGCCTCGACGGGATCGGTGATGGCGGTGAAGACGACGGGGATGTCCTTGTCCTCGGCGGCCGCATAGCAAGCGGTGGCGGAGGGGGTGGCGATGGCGCACATCAGCGCGACGTTGGTGGCGGAGAAGTTCTGGGCGATCTGGCTGGCGATGGCATTGTCAAAGCCGGCGTTCTGATAATCCACGGTGAAATCCTTGCCCTCCACCAGGCCGGCGTCAGCCAGTCCCTGCAGGAAGCCTTCGCGGCAGTTGTCCAGCGAACCGTGTTCGCCGTACTGGTTGATGCCGATCACGGGGATGTCGTCAGCGAGAGCGGAAAAGGACATGGTCAGTGCGAGAACAGCGATAATAATGGAAGCGATAATCTTTTTCATGGTGATGACTCCTTATCTTTCTGTCTGTTGAATGTGGGGAAGTTGAAGCTCATTGGTCAGCTTCGCCATCGGAAATCCAATCTCAGCATAGAATCGCCTTCTTTCATAGAATAAAAAAAACTGTCCCATATCGCTTGATATGGGACAGGAACAAACCTGCGGTGCCACCCAAATTGATGTATGAACATCCACTTGTTGTCTCACACAACCATGTGAGCCGCCTTGATAACGGGTGCGAATCCCGTCGGTTACTACTCGCTCGCGCTTTCGACCGCCCTCATAAGTCCATTCACATGGGCATCGTTATCGCAATCACACCATCTGCGACTCTCTTCGAACTCAGCTTGCATGCTACTATTCTTATTCACCGGTTTATTTTGCTTTGTTGCTTGTATTATAATCATGTGAACAACGAATGTCAATACTTTTTGAATGTTAATTCTGGATGAAGCGATGAGCGAATCGGAGACATAAAGAAGAAAGAACACTGCAGAAAAGCGAAGGAAGGGATGGCAAAAAAAGGCAATGTTCGGCAAAAAGGGAAGA
>JBJEUD010000090.1:0-16144 GCA_051883655.1 Candidatus Faecivicinus sp.
AATCTCCTCAAGCGCAAATACTTTAAGTCAATTTATCGGAACGATTTTCACATTTCCCCCGGAAATTCCGGTTTCGCGCATGACGAGTTCCAGAATGACGGCGGCCTGCTGCTGTGAAACGGATTCCGATCGCACCATGACGTTGACAGAATCGGTGTGCACCGTGACCAGCACATCTTCAAAATCGCGAAGGGCGAGCAAGCCCTCCAGCGTCTGCTCCTGCTCCGCCCATTCCATCAGTTCCATCTGCCGCTGCTGCGCCATGGAGACGATTTCCGCTTCGGAGTTCCTGTCGCAGATGATCTCGCTGAGCTGACTCAGCTGCATCTGGCGAAGCTGTTGGCGCTCCGTGCGGAATTCTTCGATGGTATCGACGGGATTGCCGGCCTCCTGGCTGACAACTGTTACCGGCGCTGCGCCGGTACTGACAAATCTGCCTGCGGCGAATCCGATTCCCGCGGCCGCCAGCAAAGCCGCGCAGGCGCTTCCCCATTTCACGATGCTCTTCATAGTCCGCCTCCGTCAGTTCATATAGGGGACGATTTCGATCTGCGACGCTTCGCAATCCAGCAGCGTCTGAACGGCGTACTGGATGCGGAGGCTCGCGCTCAGATTGTCCGCGCCCTCTGCAACCACCAGAACGCCTGAGGCATTCTCGGAAATCATCACATCCACTTGTCCCACGCCGTCGATCTTTTGCAGCACGGAGATCAGGCGCGATTCCTGTTCCGTTCGGTACTCCGGAACTGTGCCGTTCCCGCTGCACTGCGTCATGAGCAGAATGGCCACAGCCGCGATCGCAAGAAACCATTCGATCTTCCGGGCTCCCTTCAGCTCCTCGAGGATTCTTTTCATATCCGGAGCAATCCTCCTCAATCTTCAGGTTTCCTCAAAAGAGCTCCGACCAGAATGTCAAGAACATATTGATGGCAGAAGCCGCGACGGCCATGCCGCAGATCAAACGCATCCCGCCAAGGTCATCGCTGCCGTCTGCCACGCATTCCATCATCGAAACAATCGTACAGACTGCCGCAATGGCTCCAATGGATTTTTCAAGCAAATCGACCGTCATTGCATTCACCTAACGAACCACATTGCTTGCCGCCGACATGCAGCTCCCCACCAGGAGCCCGCAGAGGACCGCGCCTGAGAGAGTCGCGATCAGCAGCATCTCAACGGCGTCGGCGAACTGCGCAGTTGCCGCGGTCATCGAATCATCGCCCAGCGGCTCGGAGACCGCGGAAACTGCGCGAAGCAGAAGCGTCACGCACAGCAATCTCGCCAAAGGCGCAATCGAAATGGCAACGATCAGCGCCAGACCCGTTGCGCCGACTGCGTTTTTCACGATAAAAGCCGTTGAGAGCAGCGAATCCAGCGAATCGGAGACATTGCTGCCGATGACCGGAATGATGCTCTCAATGGCATAGCGCGCGGTTCGCGCTGCGGCGGAATCGTGACCGGCGCCGAGCCTCCCCTGAATGGACAATACCGCCAGAAAGGCGGTCATCATTCCGCCCGCGCCCCAATGCAGCAGCTGTTTGAACAGTCCGTGCAGTCGCTTGAGCTTGATGTTGGCGCTGAGATTTCCGGCGATCGCAATTCCCGCTGCCGCACAGCTCAGCGCGATCCCCCATTGATCGAGAAGCCACTGCAGCAGATTGGCGCAGAGCCCCATTGCCGGACTCAGGAATGAGGCGGTGGTCTCCGCTCCGGAAAGCGCAACTGCGGTGATCAGGACCGGCGTCAGCAGATTTGAGCATTCCAGAATGCGCTGCATCAGGCCGTGAGCGACGCGGCACATGCCAGCAAACTCGTTTGCCAGCACGCCGAAACAGCCGATCCGGCAAATGTATGCGGCCGTGCGCCGGGAAATGCACTTCTCCGGCAACACCAGTCGGAGCATCAGCAATACGGCCATTGGAATCAGCAGCCCTGACAGCGCTTGAACGTCTTGCAGGAGGGACTGTTTGCATTCACTCAGCATGCTCTTCGACAAATCCAGGAGGTCAAATTCTCCGCTGAGCGCGGATAAGAGACATTGCCTGAAGTCAAAGCCCTGTTCCTCGGCGTACTGATGCAGCTCGTCCATTTGAAGCGCGTCAAGGATTGCCTGTTCCTCTGCGAATGCCTTTGAGGGGGAAAGAATTGTGCTGAGAAGGAGCAGAATCAGGCAAAAACCTGTCCAACGATGTCCACGATCCGGGTGATCAATGGAAGCGCCATGCCGAGCATGACCACCCGGCACGCCAAGCGGATTCTTCCGCCCAACGCGCTTTCTCCGGCATCGCAGCATATCTGCACCCCCAGTTCGGACAAGATCGAGATGCCCGCTGCCTTCAGGACGACTTTGGCCGTTTCCGTGCCCATGGAGGCCGCCGCCAGGAAGTGGCGGATGGTTTCAGAGAACTCCCCCAGCGCCTCGCCTGTCATGAGCAGTGCCGCGACGCCGACCGCCAGAGAAACGGCTGTGGCCATCTCCGGCCGGTGGACGCGCAGCATTGTGCAAACCAGCGCGGCGCCGATGCACAGCAGAACGATGCGAATGGCGGTCATGGCCATTACAGCGCAAACATGGCGCGTATGGAGGTGAATAGCTCTGAAATCATATTCACAACCATCACCATCACCACCACGAGGCCGGAGATCGTCGCGAGCATGGCAATGTCTTCCCGACCGGCGCGGGTGAGAAGCTGAGAGATTACCGTCACAAGGATGCCGATTGCGGCGATCCGGAACAAAATATCAATGTCCATTCAAAGACCTCACATCATCAAAACAGCAATCGCCAGACCAATCAGAAGGCCGATGGAGGTGTAGAGCTGGTTCATCTTCGCGGATTGCTCGCCGGCCTCGGTGCGCGTCGCTTCAATGGCTGCGATGCACGCGCGGATGGATGCCTCCTGCGCCTCGCGTCCGCTCTCTCCGAGGTGCTCAAAGAGCCTGTCCAGTGCGGCGGTTTCCCGTTCCATCAGGCAATCTGCGCTCCTGCCCCGCCTGGTCTCCTGCGTGCGAACGATCTGCCAGGCATCGCTGGCGCACTTTGCGGAAGGGAGCTGCTGGGCGACCATCGCGAAGAGCGGGAAATCTGTGTGGCGCAGCGCAACCTCAAGCGGTTCGAGCATGCCGATGGACTGCACCTTCAGCATGCGCAGCGCATTGACCAGCTCTTCGAGCAGCTTGCAGCGGCGGTTTGCTGACCAGGCAACGGAGCGTCCGCAGAGTGTGCACGCCGCCACAATGCATCCGGCCAGCAGCAGCTTCAGCTGCATGCGGCGCCCCCGTAGTGTACGATCTGACCGATCTGGCCGGGACGGCCTTCAAGGAGGATTACGCAAGGAAAGAGGCCGTCGCGAACCAGCCGTCCGAGTCCGCTTGCGACGAAGGCTTCAATATTCGAAGCATGCGCGCTGCTCACGATGGCGACGCCGCGCCTTGCCGCTTCACGAACGGACGTGGAATCCTGAAGATTCCCGATCTCGTCGGTGATGATCACGTCCGGAGCCATGGAGCGGATCAGCTGCTCCATGGCCTGCGCCTTGGGACAGCCGTCCACGACATCGCTCCTCGGGCCGACATCCAGTGTGGGAACGCCGTCGCGGCAGGCGGCAATCTCATGCCGCTCATCGGCGATGCCCACCATATAGCCCTGCTGGGAGAGCAGTCGGGCTGCGTCGCGCAGGATCGTCGTCTTCCCCATGCCCGGTCTGGATAGGATCAACGTGCTGACAAGCTGCTTTTCGCCGGAAATCTGTCGAATCACCTCCTCAGCACATCCGGGGATCGCCCGGGCGATGCGAATGCACAGCGAGCCAATGGCGCGCATGGAACCACACCCGTCTTCCCTTCGGGCAAATGATCCGCAAACGCCAACTCGAAAGCCGTTGCGCATGGTGAAAAAGCCTTGGGCGAGCTCCTCTTCACGGGCATAGTAGCTGTGTTCCATCAGCGAGAGCGCAATTTTGCGCACCAGCTGCGGCTGAAGCGGCTCTCCCACAAAGCGATCTGTGCCGGCACAAACCAGCTGGGCCGGCCGCCCGGCGCGCAATCGAAGCTCCGTCAGCCGGTCGCAGTCCGCTTCGACCTCCGTCGCCAGTCTGGACGGAAGAAATGCGGCAAGCTCCATCAGAGACATCCATTGCCACCATCCTTTCTGAAGAAATGGTATGGCTTGTTCCCCTGCAAAATGTCTGCGATAGTTTCTCAACTGAAATTTTACGCCTTGGTGAGTTGAACTTCCCCACATTCACAAAAATATATTCGCGTTTTGATTGATTTCATCTCATAGATAAGGTATAATAAACGAAGTGGAGGTGTTTTCAGTGAAGAAAAGTCCTAGGAAAAAGCAGTATAAGATCATGACGATCGATCCTTATCTTCAGCCGTTTTACAATGATATTGCACTTCGCATGCAGCGCCATGCGGACACACGCCAGCTCTTGCTTGGCGAAAAGGCGGACCTCTCCTCCTTTGCAAACGGCTATTTGTACTATGGCTTTTTAAGAACCGAAACCGGATGGGTTTTCCGTGAATGGGCGCCCGGCGCTGATGCAATTCATCTGATCGGCGATTTCAACGATTGGAACCGCACCTCCCATCCACTCAAGCGTCTGGAAAACGGCGTCTGGGAGATCGAGCTTGAGGGCGAGGATGCGCTGAAGCACGGCCAGCACGTCAAGCTCCAGGTCACAAAAAACGGAAAATCCTTTGATCGGATTCCAACTTACATGCACCGTACGGTTCAGGACAAGCGAACGAAGCAGTTTGTCGGCGAGATCTGGGAGCCGGCGCATCCGTTCGTCTGGACCGATGGCGGATATGGCAAGCGCAAGGTCTCGCCGCTGTTCATCTATGAGGCTCACATCGGCATGGCCCAGGAGCGCGAAGGCATCGGCACCTATCGCGAATTTGCGGACTTCAATCTGCAGCGGATTCACGATCTTGGCTATAATGCCGTTCAGCTGATGGCCATCATGGAGCATCCTTACTACGCCTCATTCGGCTATCAAGTGACCAACTTCTTCTCTGCAAGCAGCTGGTACGGCACGCCGGACGATTTGAAATACCTCATCAACAAGGCGCATGAGCTGGGCATGTTCGTGCTGCTGGATGTGGTGCATTCCCACGCCTGCATCAATGTGGGCGAAGGCCTGAATCTGTTCGATGGCACGGAGGATCAGTACTTCCTTCCCGGTGAGCGCGGCAATCATCCTGCATGGGGTTCCAAGGTCTTCAACTACGGCAAGCACGAGGTCATTCACTTCCTGCTGTCCAATCTGAAATATTGGCTCGAGGTGTACCATTTTGACGGCTTCCGCTTCGACGGCGTGACCTCCATGATCTATCAGGATCACGGCCTCGGCACCGCGTTCACCGGCTACAGCCAGTACTTCGGCCTGAATACCAACGTGGACGCCATCATCTACCTGCAGCTGGCCAACGAGCTGATTCACGCCGTCAACCCCTTCGCCATTACGATTGCGGAGGACATGAGCGGCATGCCCGGAATGTGCCTCCCGATCCGCACCGGAGGCATCGGCTTTGACTATCGCCTGTCGATGGGCATCCCGGATTACTGGATCAAGCTCCTGAAAGATACGCCCGACGACCAGTGGGACATCTCCAGGCTCTGGTATGAATTGACCACGCGCCGTCCGAAGGAAAAGAATGTGGGCTATTGCGAGTCCCACGACCAGGCGCTCGTGGGCGACAAGACGCTGATCTTCCGCATGGCGGATGCGGAGATGTATACCGGCATGGACAAGGCCTATCATTCGTTCACCATTGACAGGGCGATCGCGCTGCACAAAATGATTCGTTTTATCACGCTGGCCCTGGCGTCGGATGCCTATCTGAACTTTATGGGCAACGAGTTCGGTCACCCCGAGTGGATTGACTTCCCGCGGGAGGGCAACGGCTGGAGCCACAAGTATGCGCGCCGCCAGTGGTCGCTGGCGAATAACGGCTACCTGAAGTATGAATGGCTGCAGGAGTTCGACAAGGCGATGCTGAAGTTTGCGCGCAAGTACCGCGTGCTGAACAAGTCGGATGCGGTCAATCTCTGGGTCGATCAGGATCACAAGCTGCTCTCCTTCGCCAAGGGAGATCTGATCTATGTGTTCAATTTCAGCCCGAGCTATTCGCCCACGGACTTCTTTGTGCATGCACATGCGACGGGCGCAGGCCAGTATCGAGCCATCTTCTCCACGGACAGCGTGGATTTCGGCGGGCAGGGTCGCGTCAGTGAGCGCTATGTGTACTACACCCGGAACTTTGACAAGAAGGGTCTCGGTTTCGAGGTGTACATCCCCTGCCGCACGGCCATTGTATTCAAAAAGGTCGCCGACTGAATCCATCAGACAAAAGCAGCCCTGCACATGTGCCTTCATGTGCAGGGCTGCCGCGTTGTAGCTAGCCAATGTTCTTTCTGAATTCCTCGCAATAGTATTGAACGAGTTCGAATTTGGCATCCGGGGCAATCCGGTGGTCTGGGCAGGGAATATAGCCGCCCAGCGCTGCCAATGCCTTCAGCCGCTGAATCTCGGCATCGACGGCAGCCCGATCCTTGGCAAACACGCGCTTATCCATTCCTCCGACGCCGCGCAGCTCGCGTCCGTACTGCTCCCGCCACTTCCGGATAGAGCCATTCCAGGTACCCACCTCTATGGGGAACATCGTGTTGACGCCACTTTTCAGCCAAATCGGCACCAGCAGGTCAATGCAGCCATCACAATCTACGGAGACAATATCGATGCCGTGCCTGCGCACGAGATCGGTCAGGCGGCGATAGTGCTTTCCAACGAGCTCGTCGAACGCAGAAGGCCGGATGAGAGGACCATTTCGGAAGCAGATATCCTCCCAGAAGTGCGCATATTCAAATTGAACGCCAAAGGAAAGCGCCTTTTCCGCAACGCGATAGCAAAGCTCGCCGACAGTATCGATGATCTCCACATAAAGATCCTCGTCATCCACTGCCAGATAGGCCAGCGCCTCGACGCCCAGCATGTTGCGGATGATTCCGTACAGGCTGCCCAGATGCAGCCCCAGCGGCAGCTCACGAGTGGCATTCTCGCGGCAGAGGCACTCAAACTCGGCGCTGTTCACGCGATCATCCGAAAACTGCAGCTTGGGCCGATAGAGCGTTTCCCATGCATCGCGATCCGTCAGCGAGGTTCCGATTTCCGCCGGTATGCTGACAATGCTGTCGTTGACGCGGACGAGCAGTCCTTCCGAATTTCGGATGATTTTGGAACCGTCGGACTTTTCCTCAAGCACCTGAAGTTCGAATGCGGGAAAGAGACCGGTTTGGCCGCCGGCGCAGGAATTCCAGTTAAAATCAAAACCGAGCCAATCCATAATCCTGCGGTCTGCCTCGGAGCCATCGCCGTATTGGCGGTAGCCTTCAGCATCCGCCCGATCGATGTAACCCTGATCTGCCCACTTTTCCAGCGTCTCCGCCCAGTACCCGAAGGATACCACCGGCATCCTGTCATAGGCGCGGCCGTGAAGGATGGCATCAACGCGCTGACGATTGTTCACTGGCTGTCACCCTCAATTCATGAGAAATTGGGAACCGCGTCAAGCATACCACAGATTTCCGTCACCGTCAATCCAAAACAGCGGCGGATACATGGTTTCATGTATCCGCCGCTGTCGATTTTTCCGTTAGATCTTTTCGGCGTGGGACAGCAGATATTCCTCCGCCTCGCCGCACCAGAGGTTGTTGTTCGCCTGGCAAATCTCCGCCAGCTTCCTGAACATCGGATCGGATTCGCCCTTCTTGGCGAAGTCCTCGATCGCAGTCAGCTCCATGGCGATGTTGGTATAGATCAGCTTCTTGCCGCCGGGAATCTTGGGAAGATTCAGCGTCGTGTCGATGACCGCGTTCAAGCCGGCAACGTGGGTGATCATACCCGCAGGGTTCAGACGCCCCTCAGCGATCATTGCCAGCGCCTCGCGCATGTCGTCCGTGTTGCCGCCGGAGGTTCCCACGATGTGATGCGAGGCGTAGTGGACGTTGTAGAAGTTGAAATTCGCGGAGAGCGCGGGATTGGTCGGGCCCGCGAAGAAATTCAGGCAGCCATCCTGGGCAAGAATCGCATCTCCCTGCTCGATGACCGAGGGAACCGGCGCAAACACGAATACGTCATCAAAGCCCTTGCCGCCGGAAATCTCCATCAGGGTTTCGACGGCGTTTTCACGCGTATTGGCATAGACCAGCTTGACGCCGTTCTTGGCAGCTTCCTCGACGGTATAGATGGAGGCCGCGCGGTCCAGGCGGGTCTGATCGATGTCCGTCACCACCAGCAGGCCGGGCTTGCGGTCGCAGTGAATGGCATAGTCGATCGCACCCAGTCCCATCGGACCGGCGCCGGCCAGAATGGCCAGGTTGCCGCCTTCGCGGATGCCCATCTCGTGAACGTAGCTGCCCTGGTGGGTGTGGTACTGCGCATGGAACGCGCCGATAATGCAGCTCAGCGGCTCGGACAGGGAGCCGTAGAAGAATTCCTTGGCCTTATAGTCCAGCAGGGAATCCTGCTCCATGATCTCGGGGATCAGAATGGCATACTGTGAATCGCCGCCGCAGAATTCAAAGGCATAGCCGGGAGTCATCAGGGTGCCCTTGTAGGAGATCGCAGGCTGAATGACAAACTTCTCGCCCGCAGTGAACCTGTCGGCCCACTTGGCGCCGACCTGCTCGATCACGCCGCAGAATTCGTGGCCGAGGATTGCGGGATGCTCGGCGATGTTCTCCGGTACGCGCTTGTGCTTCGCGCCCTGGATCGCCGCCTTATAGCTGGACATGCAGATGGAGTCGGAGACGATCTTCACGAGAATTTCGTCCTCCTTGATCGGGGGAAGCTCGAAGGTATCGAGGCGAAGGTCGTTCTGAGCATACATTCGCACTGCTTTGTTCAACATTGAATTGTCCTCCTTATCTTGCTCATCGTCGAAAGCATGGGTTGGTCCGATATTCCTATGAAGGTGCCGCCGCCTTAAACGCTATCCTTATTATAACATATCTGCAGTTTGATTGAAATCAATTTTCGAAAAAAACAAATGACTTCTACCATAAAATAACACGAGAGGGAGGTCCCTCTCGTGCTGCATTACTTGCGGGAGAAGCGTCCAGCGCCGCCGCCGCGGGTACTCGGCCCCCTGGATGCGCCGCCGCTGCGGGAAGCGCCGCCGAATCCACCGCCGCTGGGACGGCTGGAGGAGCTTCTGCCCATGCCGCTACTTCGCTGCGAGAAGCTGCCGCTGAATGAGCCGGAGGAAGGCCGATTCGAATTCGGACGCGGCTGCGCCTTCGGCGGATTGCCGAATCCGCCCATGGGCGGAGGAGGCACGCCCGGTCCGGGACGGGGCGCTCGCGGCCGATTGGCCGTCATCCTGCCGAGCATGAAGCCCAATGGGAAGGACATTGAATTGCGGCGCGGCGGCCGAACCGGCGGCGGGGGCGGCGGAGCATACGCAGTCCGGCGCGAACGCCTGCCAAATCGACGCGTCGCGGCAATCAGCACGACCAGCAAAATGACAATCAGCAGAATGGTTCCAAAGGAAATGCCGCCGCTGTGCCGGCTTTCGCGCTCGGTGTCAGGCAGCTGAGCTGAAGCAGCGCCCTTCGAACTGCTTTCCAGCAAAAAGGCATTGTAATCCGCCACAGCATCCGAGATGGTAAGGTTGAGGTTCAGGTCATCCACAACCTTCTCATAGACCGCTTCAAAGAAGCGCTTCGCCCCCTGATCGTAATTCCCGCTGGCGAAGCTGGGTTCCAGATAGGTCGTGAGCATCTCACCGAGCGTGGCTGAGTCGAAGTAGCTGCTCATGGCCGTGCCGGGCATTGCGTAATAGTCGTCGTCCTGGATAGCCATCAGCAGGAGTATTCCACGATAGGAATTGCCTCCGATCTCCCACTGGTTGAACAGCGTATATGCGTAATCGTCGATGGCCATGCCGTCGGTCGATTCAATCGCGACAACCACAATCTCTGCGCCGCAGGCCTCATAGAGGCGCTGGTTGGCAAAGAAGATCTCCCCTTCCGTCGCCTCGGACAGAACGCCGGCCTCGTCGAGATACCAGAAATCCTCCGACGGGCTGACGACCTCCGCAGCTGCGCAGCTGAACAGCAATACAGCCAGCAGTGCGAACAGAAAAATATTGATAAATTTGCGTTTCGTAGCTGCATCTTCCTCTCTGTCAGAAGGTATTCAATGGGTCAATTCCCAGAAGTGCGCAGACCGCGCCGGAAGGAAAGCCGCTCCGCGCCTGGTTGAACTTCTCGGCAAGCGCATGATAATCGTCATATTTCAGCTTGGAAACCTCGCCCTGAAAATTGGAATATGCGTTTTTGAAGATCGCCCGGTCGCTATCGGCGACAGACGCGGCATGGAAGTCTGTATACAGCGCCTCCACAGCAGCGCAAAGCTCCTGATAGGCGTCATAGCGCGCGTCCAGATCGTCGCCGTCGCCAATCAGCTTTGCCAGCTCCAGCACACGGGCAGCGGTCTCATCGTCCTGATCGACATGAAGCCGATACTCCTCCGCCATCGTTCTGGCATAATCCGCACAGTTTTCCAGATACGCGTCCATGCTGAAGCGCACCGCAAACGAAGTATCGACGCCTTCGTTGAAGACGCGCACCGCCCGGCTTCGCTGTGCGGCAAGGCTGCCGCCGCCAAAGCCGACGACGCTGCCGAGCACGCACACCACAAGCACCGCCCACGCGAATTTGCGATTGTTCAAAAGTTTCATGTTGGTCCTCCCGGTGAACGATTCGAATTACTTGCGCGTTTCGAGAATTTTTGCACGCAGCTCGCCCTCGATGGTTGCCAGCTCCGCCTCTGCGTTCTTGCGCTTCTCGCGGCCCTGCTGCTGAATATTGAGCACTTCGTCCATCGTCTCGATCAGCATCTTGTTCGTCTGCTTGAGCGTCTCGATATCGATGATGCCTCGCTCCGATTCGCGTGCGGATTCCACCGTGGCCATGTGCAGCTTCTCGGCGTTCTTTTTCAGCAGCTCGTTGGTCAGATCGGTGACGGAGCGCTGGGCCTCCATGGCCTCCTGGGTGTGGGCAAGGCCGAGGGCGAGCACCATCTGGCTCTTCCACAGGGGGATGGTGTTGACGAGGGAGGTTTGAATCTTCTCCGCCATCAGCTGGTTGCTGGATTGGATCAGGCGAATCTGAGGCGCCATCTGAATGGAAATATTGCGGGTCAGCTCCAGGTCGTAGATCTTCTTTTCAAAGCGGTCCGCCTTGTCGTTCAGATCCTTCGCGGCCTGAGCATCCTCGGGAAGACCGGAGGCCTTTGCCTTGTCGTAGGCAGCCTGCAGCTCGGTGGCGCGGAATTCCTCCAGGCGCTTCTTGCCCGCCGCGATATACATGGACAGCTCCTTGAAATACATCAGGTTCTGATCATAGAGCTTGTCCAGCAGCGCAATGTCCCGCAGCAGCTGAATCTGATGCTTTTCCAGTCCTTCACAGATCTTGTTGACGTTCACTTCCGCCTTGTCATAGCGCGCCTTCATGGCTGCGACGTTATTGGATTGCTTCTTGAAGAAGCCAAAGAGACCCTTTCCCTCGTTTTCCTCGGTGTCAAAGCCGCGCAGCTCAACGACGAGGCTTCCGATCATGTCGCCGACTTCATCCAGGTCCTTGGTCTGTACGTTCTTCAGCGCGGAATCGGAAAACTGAGAGATGTTCTGCTGGGCGGCGGCGCCGTAGGAGAACACGAGATTCGTGTCCCGAATATTGATCTGCTTGGAAAAGTCGTCGATCATTTTCTGCTCTTCTTCGGTGAAGTTCTGCATGGTCTGTGCGTCGGCCTGAACGGCCTTCTCCACCGCCTGCACCTCTGCTTCCGCTTCTGCGGCCGCCGCTGCGGCCACAGGCTGTTCCGTGGGCTTTTCGTCTTCAAAGGGGGTGAGCGTCAGCTTGATTCCATCAGACATGTTGGTATCCTCCTGTTATTCAATTATTCAGAATGACGTGGACTGGGATTGATTTTTCTCGTTCGCACTCTTCGCGGAGGCGGCAAAATCCCCTCCGCCCGCCAAGCCTTCGCTCTTCAAAAGGGTTTCCAGCACTTTGACATCCGCTTCGATGTCGAAGCTCTGGTCGCGATAGAGGCTGTCGCATTGCTTTTCGAAGGCGTCGGCGACCATGTTCAGGCTGTTCTCCACAGACTTCATGGCGGCGATCACATTTTCTCCCTTGACGGGCGATTGTGCAAACGTCACATAGCTGGACATGAGCTTTTCTGCCGTCGGCAGGAAGTAGTTCATGAACCGGCGCACCTCATTCATGTGGGAAGGATTCTTCTCCAGCTCCGTGAGAATGGCATTGCCGGCGCGGGTCATGCGATCCAGCTGGGCGGAAATCACGGGATCCGGCAGCGCGTCGTTGTAGGTCTGAAGCCGGTCCAGCTGGGATCTTCCCTCTTCAATCTGCCGGTTGAGCTCTGCATTTCCGGTGTCGGGGCGCTCGCGCACCTCAATCTCTTTTCCCGGGAAAACCTTCGAGCCGATCAGATACGCCGCTGCGGACAGCGCCGCCGTCAGAATCAGCGTCCCGACCTGCAAAAGGAATCCCGGCCGGATCAGGCCGACCAGCAGCCATATCGCGGCAGCAAGGTAAATCGGCACTGCGGATTTGATTCGAACTTTCTTCATTTCCATCACCTGTTTACTATTTTACGGAAAAATGGTCTGCAATGCAAGCGATCTCGTCCAAATTGTACATTCCCGGAACTCAAGCGTCGCGTTCGCGGATTGTCAGCTCCACAGGACAGTGATCGCTGCCCATGATGTCCGCGTGGATTTTCGGGTCCTCCATACGGTCGCGGAGCTTTTCGGATACGACGAAGTAGTCGATGCGCCATCCGGCATTGCGGGAGCGCGCGCCGCCAATGTAGCTCCACCAGCTGTAGGCGCCGGTGGCGTCCGGATAGAAGTAGCGGAAGCTGTCGATGAAGCCGGCCGCCAGCAATTCGGAGAACTTGCCGCGCTCCTGGTCGGAGAAACCGGCGTTGTTGTGGTTGGTCTTGGGGTTCTTGAGGTCGATTTCCTCATGGGCGACATTCAGGTCTCCGCACAGCACCACGGGCTTGACCTTGTCCAGTTCAACCAGATAGCTGCGGAAATCGTCCTCCCAGCGCATGCGGTAGTCGATGCGCTTGAGCTCATTCTGGGCGTTGGGCGTGTAGCAGCAGACGAGGTAGAAGTCCTCGAATTCGCAGGTAATCACGCGGCCCTCATGGTCATGCTCGTCGATTCCGATGCCCGTCGTGAACGACTTTACCGGCACGCGGGAGAACACGGCCGTGCCGGAGTATCCCTTTCGGTCAGCGGAATTGAAGATCTCCTCATAGCCGGGCATGTCGATGTCGCACTGCCCCTTCTGCATTTTCGTCTCCTGCAGGCAGATCACGTCGGCGTCCAGAGAGGCGACGCTGTCATAAAAGCCCTTCTTCAAAACGGCCCGAAGGCCGTTGACATTCCAAGAGATCATTTTCATGAAAAATAACACCATCCATCTGTCGTTTATGCTATAATGATAAGCATTGAAGCGGATCTGCCCGTTTCATGTTATGATTATACCATATCTTGCCCTGCGACCGCAACTACCAGAAAAGAGAGAAGATGATTTTATGGAGATTCACGCACGTGCAGAGGCTGCCCAGAGTGTGGCCCGGGAAGTCGGCGAAATGCTGCGCCATCACGGAAGTCTTCGGGTGCGCGCCAAGGCGGAAAACGATTTCGTCACGGAAATGGATGTTCGCAGCGAGAACATGATTCGCGAGGCGCTGCTCACCCGCTTTCCCGAGGATGAGTTCTTCGGTGAGGAGAGCGGCGGCGCCAGCATTTCCCGCGGCCGCTGGATCGTCGACCCGATCGACGGAACCCAGAGCTTCATGCGCGGACATCACGGCTATTGCATTTCCATTGCGTATGAACACGACGGGGCGCTGACGCTCGGCTGCGTCTATGCGCCAGATACGGACGAGATGTTCCTGGCAATCCGCGGCGAAGGCGCGACGCTGAACGGCGAGCCCATTCACGTCTCCGATATTGCCGATCCCGGCCAGGCCATCGCCCACCTGGGCTACGGCCATCGCGTACTCGCAGATCGCCGGCGCACCATGGCGCTGCTGCCCGACCTCTTCGATCAAATCAGCGATATCCGCCGCCTCGGCTCTGCCGCCTATGCCCTTTGCTGCGTGGCCTGCGGACGATCCGACGTCTTCTTCGAGCTCGGCCTGCACATCTACGATATCGCAGCGGCCATCGTGATTGTCGAAGAGGCCGGCGGAAAGGTCACCGGCTGGCCGGGCGAAGAGGATTGCCGGATCACCGGCAACACGCTGGCGACCAACAGCCGGCTGCACGACTTCATGAACCGCCAGCTCAGAAGCGAAAAATAATTGCTCCGGTCTTGACGAATCCTGATAAATCCTATATAATGATCAAAAGGCAACGATCAGGAGGAGTAGACGCTCCATCCCGCTGAAGAGACCGGTGGTCATCGGCTGTAAGCCACTGGAGCGGCATGCGTCGAAGTGTGCGCCTGGGAGCTTTCGCGCCGAAAGGTAGGCGCGGACGGTTGCGCCGTTATCGCATTCGAGTAGAAAGCAGAGTGGAACCGCGGCCACGCCTCTGTACAGGGGTGTGGCCGTTTTATTTTGAAAGGAGACCGATTTCATGAAGCAGATGATGATTTACAACACGATGAGCCGCCAGAAAGAGGCGTTTGTTCCCGTTCACGAGGGCAAGTGCGGCATCTATTCCTGCGGTCCCACGGTTTATAACTATTTCCATATTGGCAACGCGCGCCCGTTCATTATTTTTGACACCCTGCGCCGCTTTATGACCCATCTGGGCTATGAGGTCAAGTTCGTTCAGAACTTCACCGATATCGACGACAAGATGATCCGCCGCGCCAATGAAGAGGGCACAACCGTGGAGGCCATCGCTGACCGCTACATTGAGGAGTACTACAAGGATGCGGATTCCATCGGCGTTCAGCGCGCGGACGTGCATCCCCGCGCCACCAAGCACATCGGCGAGATCATTGCACTGATCAAAAAGCTGGAGAAGAACAAGCTGGCCTATCGCGCGGAGAATGGCGACGTCTATTTCGACACCCAGGCGTGGCGCAGCAATTATGGACGCCTGATCGGCCAGGATCTGGACGATCTGGAGTCCGGCGCGCGCATTGAGGTGGGCGACGTCAAACAGCATCCCATGGACTTCGCCCTCTGGAAGGCAAAAAAGCCCTCCGAGCCCTATTGGAAGAGCCCCTGGGGCGAGGGCCGTCCCGGCTGGCACATTGAGTGCTCGGCCATGTCCATGAAGTATCTGGGCGAAACCTTCGACATTCATTGCGGCGGCGTCGACCTGATCTTCCCCCATCACGAGAACGAAATCGCTCAGTCCGAGGGTGCGACCGGCAAGCCCTTTGCGCGCTATTGGATGCACAACGGCCACATCAATGTGGATAACAAAAAGATGTCCAAGTCCGCCGGCAATTTCTTCACTGTGCGCGACATTGCGAAGGAATTTGACCCGGAGGTCATCCGCATGTTCATGCTGTCGGCCCACTACCGCAGCCCGATCAACTTCAGCCGCGACCTGATCATTCAGGCCAAGAACGCCCTCGATCGCCTCTACACCGCGCGGGACAATGCGGCCTTCGCGCTGGACCATGCGCCGGATCGCGAAATGAACGAGGACGAGAAGGCCTTCGTGGAACGCGCGAACGGTTTTCTGGATCGCTTCGACGACGCCATGTGCGATGATCTGAACACCTCCGAGGCCATGGGCGTGCTGTTCGAGTATGTGCGTGACATGAACACCGTGCTGGCCGATGCCAATGCCCCGTCGAAGGCGGTCATCGAAGCTGCGCTCGCAGCGCTGAACACCATGGCGCACGAGATCCTCGGCCTGCTGATGAAGGAGGCCGACACCACGCCCGAGGAGATCAAGGAGCTTGTGCAGGCGCGCGTTGAAGCCAAGAAGGCGAAGAACTTTGCCGAAGCCGACCGCATTCGCGCCGAGGTGCTGGAAAAGGGTTACGTGATCGAAGATACCCCGAAGGGCCCCAAGGTCAAAAAAGCATAAAAACAAGGGCCGGCATAACGCCGGCCCT
>JBJEUD010000091.1:0-7488 GCA_051883655.1 Candidatus Faecivicinus sp.
CGCGCTGCGCGTACAGAACTGAGCGCTGCGAGCGGAAGTACCTGTCGCTGGTATTGGTGAAGCAGGATGGGCGCTAGGTGGCCTGTTGAAATTGCAGGCTTGCATTTTCGGAGAATAAGAGGGAGATACAGTATCGCGGAAGAGAAGGAAAATGTCGGTGGAGAAGAACAGAAGCATCTTGCGCAGGTGAAGTGTGTTATAATGACCTCAGGCTGGACAGCCAAATCAGAGGACAAAGAGGAGGGACGAAAGATGGCGAACTGGGTTATTATGCACATCTGATTACGGATGCGCACTTTAGGGATTTATTCGCGATGAAGCGCGAGTGCGGGCCGTCTATGAACGCATACATGCGAATCAGGCCATGGCTGAAAAGGTTGCGGGTCTGCCGGAGAGCTTTGATACAATCAAGCGCGTCTTTGGCAAGCGGGAAATCTTTCAGGACATTACCGCTCAGGAGGAGGCCTATCTGCGAACTCATCCGGACTCAGGATATCTGACCGTGCTGGGAACACTGAAGCGCTTTCCGGAATACCTGAAGGACTTTCCGCAGGGCGCGTTTGCGAGAAAGATCAGAAACGAAATGGCTTTGCCGAGGCCGGATTCCATTGAATCGGACTTTATCTTCTTCTCAAAGGAGGAGTATGAGGGGTATATTCGCTTGGTCTGCGACGAGATTGGGCAGCGCATCCGCGCGAAGCTGGGGGCTGAAGCCGGAGATGCGACGGCCTGAATGAGGCGCTTTCGGGGCTTGACATTGCGGATAAATCCGATATAATAGAAACGAATCTGCGCGCGTCTGTGGTTGAAAGTCGATGCCAGGCGCGGGCGAAGCGATCCACGTAAGCCGGCAAAAGTCCGGTGAGCATGGCGCGCCTTAGAAGTAAGTCCGGCCGGAACAAAATTACACCGAGAGGGCCAGTAGTGGGGAGCCAGAGTGCTTATGAGCGAACGCTCCAGCCGGCGAGTGTGGGGTCAAAGACCAGGTCAGGCGCGCAGATTCCTTGATTTTGCGATGAGCGGCAGAAGGACCGGGTGCATTTTGGAGGCTACATCCAATGTGCATCCGGTCTTTTGTTCTGAAACTGCACAGCGCAGAGCTACGGAGAGACCGATCATGGGTCCGCAGCGGATGAAACCGGATGCGGCGCGGAGGCGTGGAATTGAAAGACCAGCAAGACGGGATCACATAATCTTTGAGATAGGCGGCTTGAGTGTAAAATAAGCGGCGATCTTACTGTTTTTCTTGCGATAATACTACGCGCATGATATAATGCGATTATATTATCGCAAGAAAGTTTTAATGCAATGGCGGGAAACGAACGAGAACAGGGAAATTGAGGAGGCTCATTTGTGAAGGGAAAGAGATGGCTCAGCTTCATTCTGGTGCTTGTGCTGCTTTTACAGTGCATCCCGGCGGGATTGGCTGAATATGAAGCGGTGGTTGAACCGGCGGAAGAGACATATTTTGTGACGGAGCCTGTGCCGCTTAACTCGCTGGATATGGCGGGACTTTCCGTGATCGTCGACGGCGAACGCACTGGAGAGGCGCTGCCTGAAGGGGCGGTCTACGAGGACGGCGTGCTGACGCTGGACAGCGTGGATCTGCCCGGCGGCATCTGGACCGACGGCGATCTGAAGATCGTCGTGCGCGGCAGCTGCACGGTGGAGCATTTCGTTGATGTTTATAACGGCACGCTGCGAATCGTCGGAGAGGACGATGGCCGCATTGAGCTGGAAAGCCTGGCTTCCCGCAGCGGCAGCATCGAGCTGACGGATGTGGAGGTCGTCATCCCCGTGGATTCCCACCCGGATGAGGCATGGGACGGCGTGTGGGCCAGCGGCAACATCACGGCTGTCAATTCCCGGATTCTGCTGCCCGATTCGGTTGGCTTTTTCTCCGAGTTCGGCACGATGACCTTCGAAAACACCGAGATCAACTGCAGCCGGCTCATGGTGCATGAAACGGCGCCTGTGGGCGGCATCCACTTCACCGGCTGTGAAGTTTCGGCACATCAGCCCGAAATGAGTCTGTTCAGCTATGCAGGTCCCCTAACTGTGACTGACAGCACGCTTCACACGGGCTCCGTCTGGGCCAGAAACGGCCTCACAGCGGTCAATTCCACCTTTGAGGATTCCCACAGCCAGTGGTATATCTGCGAGGGCGACCTGACGATGGAAAACTGCGAGGTCAATTCCATCGGCGGCATCGATATTGAGCGAGGGCACAATGCAACGATTGAGGATTCGAGGATAGAGCTTCGGATTGAGGACAGCAGTTTTTGCAGCGATCTCCGCGCGGAAAACGTGATCATCAGGCGTTCCCAGGTGGAAATTGTCAGCTACAGTAACTGCATTACGGCGCAAGAGAGCCTACTGATCGAGAACTGCGATATGAATCTGGAAGTCATCTGCGAAGACGACGTCGTCGACCTGAACGAATATGACAGTGCGATCGATATTGTTGGAAACGGCATGTCTGAAATCGTCGGCAGCCGGATCGCGGCAAAGGGCGAATGGTCGGGCATCCGGGCGGAGGATGGCGTGCTGAACGTGATTGCTTCGGACATCCGCGCCGAAGGCGGCGTTTCCGGCGTGTTTGCCGACCGCGGAACCGTGCTCTTCACCGGAGGAACGCTGAATGCCGAGGGCGGCGTGAACGGCGTGTCCGCGGAGAGCGGCGCACTGGAGTTCAACGCCGTGAATGCTTCGCTGAAGGGCGGTTACTGCGCGGTCATCGCCAATACCCGGAATCCCGATGCTGTGCCTGTGGCCTTCAACGGCTGCGACGCCAGTGCGGAACTGGTTTCTTTCCCCGACGGTGCCAACAATTACGGCTTTCCTGCCGATGACTGCGCGGATGCGCAGGTCCTCCGGCTCCGCGAGGACGGCAGGCTTACTGCCGAAAATGCCGTCTCCGAACTGACGCTCACGCCCAACGGCGAGCTGTCCAGCGTGTTCCGCGCCTCCCAATCCGAGTGCGTCATGGGCGCAACGGCCTCCTTTGTGCTCAGCTACTTCGGCGCGGATGCGGGCGAAGTGCGCATTGATCTGCCGGAGGAACTGACGCTGCTGGAGGGCAGCGTGACTGTGAACGGCGAAACCCGGCCCGGGGCCATGGACGGCCCGACGCTCTGCGTGAAAGACGTGCTGCCCGGCGAGGCGGTGCGCTTCACTGTCAGCTGCGTGAGCGCGGGAGAATTTGAAATTGCCGCCTCCGCCGCCGGAGAGGCGCTGGACAGCCTCGCCTTGCAGGTCAGGGACTTCTCGCTGGGCCTGCCCTCGGCCGCTGCGAGCACGGAGCTGTATGTTTCCGGCGTCGCGGTGCCCGGCAGCAAAATTACATTCTACGACGGCAGCGAGCGCGCCGGCATGGCCGAATCGAACCTCGCCGGCGACTGGGCGGCGAAGCTGACCATCAGCGATGCCGTGGGCGAGCACGCCATCCGCGCAAAGATCGAAACGCCTGACGGCGGCGTGATCGAACCTGCGCCGGAGATCGTTGTGTACGATCCGGAGACCGTCGAGGTTCTGCGTCTTGTGATGACCAACACCATCCACGGCGAAAAGATCGACGATCTGATTACCTGCGAGACGGTGCTCGATTTTGCCACCGCCAGCGTGGAAGCACCCTTTTATTCCTTCTTCCCCGAATATCCGACGATCACGTTCTCAGCGGAACTGTCCGCGAACGCCGCGCCGGAGAAGGTGGGCAGCGTCTACGCTCACACCTTCGACTCCCGGGGCGAGGAGACGCTGGTGGAGCTGACCTACAATGCGTTTACCGGAACCTGGGTCGGCACCCAAGATTACAGCGAATATACCATTCCTGAGGAGGTGTGCGTCTCCTATACCGGTAGCGATTCCGGATCCATCCAGGTGGGCGACGGATATGTCTCCTACAGCATCGACGCCAACGGCGGCATGACCATCGGCGAGGATGAAAATGCCATCCGCATCGTTCAGAGAAACAACGCGATCGATATTCTCGATATGGACGGCAACGGCCTGCGCCTGCTGATGGTGAACGGGAACAACATGATTCTGTCCACCATCGACGGCGAAACGCTGGCCACCGTGACGACCACGGACGACGGCGCGACCCTCGAAAGCGCGGACAAATCCATCGCCATGATCCTCAGCGAGGACAGTCTGTCCATCTCCGATGTGATCAGCGGCTGCACGCTGTTTGCGGATGAATCCCGCACCGAGATGAACGTCCCCGACGGCGGCGGAAACGTCACCCGCTATCTGTCCGAGAATGCGTCCGGCGGGAAGATCGAATATCCCGATGGCACCTTCGAGCAGTGGCAGTACGCCGAGGACGGCCTGTCCGCCGCCTATACCGCCCGCGACGGCAGCGAGATTACCTATACCTACGACGCGGAGGGCAGCCTGACCCGCGTGGATGGCGCGCTGACCGTGGAGTACGGCGAGAATGAGATCCGCTATACCGACGCGGACGGCGAGACGCTGGTGGAGCTGGACGGGAGCGGCAATATCACCCGCATCATCTATCACGACGGCCTCGCGGTCGGCTATGCTTACGACGAGAGCGGGAATCTGGTCTCCATCACCGACCCCATGGGCGATTCCACCCATTACGCATATGATGCAAACGGCAATATCGTCTCCGTGTCCGATGACAATGGCGTGGTGGCAGAGTATGCCTACGACGAAAAGGGTTCGCTGATCGGGCGGACGCTCGCCAACGGCGCGCACACCGAGTATGTCTATGACGAGGCGGCGCTGACCTCCACCCTCCGCAACCTGCTACCTGACGGCAGCGTGCAGTCCGAGCACACCACCGCCTTCAATGAAAGCGGCATGGCGGTTGCTCAGTCCGGCAGTCACGGAGAATGGACGTTCACCTACGATCAGGACGGCCAGCTGCTTTCCATGACCGGCGCGGACGGCGCGTCCACGACTTATGAATACACTCCCAGCGGAACCATCGCTGCAAAGACGGATGCGGATGGCCGTGTTGAGTATGCCTCCAACGCGCTCAATCAGATCACGCAGATGGGCGATACCGTCTATGAGTACGATCTGAACGGCAATCTGATTCGCGAAACCGGACCCGGCGGAGAGACGGCCTACGTGTGGGACGATTTCGGACGGCTGGTAAAGGTGACCGGCGCGGACGGCTCGACATGCGAATACGGCTACGACGCGTTCGGCAACCGCAGCACGGTGACCGTGAACGGAGAGACCACCCGCTACATCTGGAATCCGAGCGAGCTGCCGGAGATCATCGGCGCGGTGCTGCCCGATGGAAGCTATGTGCGCTACATTCAGGGCAACGGCCTCGAGGCGCAGGTGGGGGAGGACGGCGCGGTGTACTATCAGTACGATCAGCTGGGCTCCACGGTTGCGCTGACCGGCGAGGATGGGCAGGTGCTGAGCAGCTGGACCTACAGTCCCGTGGGCGAAGTGGTTTCCGCACAGGAGACCGTGACCACGCCCTTCGGCTACGTGGGCCGGTACGGCATCATGACCGATGGCAGCGGACTTCAGTACATGCGCGCAAGATACGTGCACGAGGGCCTGAGCGCGTTCATCAGCCCCGACCCGGCCGGGCAGCTGTATGATGTGAATGTTTACCGGTATGCGGGGAATAACAGGGCGCAGTGTGTGGACATGACAGGCGCAGTATCGACCGCGCTGGTCATGCCGGGTGATTCCGGCGGCAATGGCCGGGCCGGAATTCCCGGTAATTCGAACCTTCAGACAAACCCACTCACCGATCCGCGCTATAAACCGCGAAATCCGATCAACAAACTGCACGGCAGACCGCTATATGCGAAAGAGGCACTGAAGCTTCGCCTTGGAAATCTGAAAACAAGCATAGCACAGACATTATTGATCAATGGCGCTGATTATGTGCTGCAATACCTTTTCCCGGGTTTGGATCATCAGTGGTGGGACGATGCGGTCATGGCGGGAATTGGCGCCTTGGCGATTGGCGCGGATATTGCATTGCTGTTGAAGCTTGCCGCGCTCATTCCGATCATGGGCGTTCTGCAGAGAGTGGGCCTATGTCTGTTTGCATTGTATATTGGATGGCAAATTGGTTCAGCGCTCACATCGATTCTGCGCAGATTCTTTCCGGATGCTTTCCCGGATATCAACCCGATCGAATGGCTGCTGAATCCGCCGTTCATCGATGATACGCCGGTGGTCATCTATCCCGAATTTCCGCGCTACAAGACGATTCGCAAGGTGACCAGGCCCACCATCGATCCCTCCGGCTATGTCTACGAGGGCGTGAGCAGCGCGCGGCTGGAGGGCGTGACGGCGACGCTCTACTTCAAGCCCACGCTGGAGACGCCCGACGGTCAGGCTGCCGTATGGAACGCCGGGGACTACTCCCAGATCAATCCCCTGATCACCGATGCCGAGGGCAAGTACGCCTGGATGGTCAACACCGGCTGGTACAAGGTGGTCTATGAGAAGCAGGGCTATGAAACCGCCGAGAGCGAATGGCTGCCCGTGCCGCCGGTGCAGACCGGGGTCAACATTTCGATGACCAGCTACGAAGCGCCCGAGGTTGTTGAGGCTGCGCTCACCGGAGAGCGCGTGCGGATTGCCTTCGACAGGTTCATGTCGCTGGAGAATCTGCAGATTGCGTTTGACGGCGTGCCCTATGATGGCGAAATCATCCCGATTGAACAGGAGAACGGACTTGTGCGCAGGATTGCGCTGTGGAAGGAGCGCGGCGGCGACGCCGTTTATGTGGAGGTCAGCGGCGCTGTCAGCTATGCCGGCGTAGAAATGATCCCCTACGAGGCGACCATCGCCGCGCTGCCCGATGTGCGCGCGGTGGAGGCGGTCTCCGAAAGCAGCATTGGCTACGGCAGTCTCGAAACGGTGCGCTTCCGCGTGCTGGACAGCTGGAACCAGCCGCTGTGCGGCGAAGAACTCGACGTTGAAAACCTGACCGGAGAGGCGGCACTGCTGCTGACCGCGCGCGTGACCACCGACGGCGAGGGCTGCGCCGAGGTGCGGCTGATCGGCCTGAAGCCTGCGGCGGCGGTGCTGAGCGTGAGCGGCGCGGCAAAGCTGCAGCTGCAGGTTCGCAACGAGGATACCTCCGGCGGCGCCTACGCAGAGGGCCTTGCCCGGGACCACCAGTGGCGCGCCGATCTGCACGCCGAGTGGACCAATGGCATCGATGAATCCGATGAACTGGTGGAGGAATACATCGGCCGCTTCACTGCCGCCAGCGAGGAGATTGACGCGGGCGTTTCGCTGAGCTTCATCTCAGAACAGCTGGCTTCGTGGAATCAGGAGGTGGCGGAGCTGGTCAAGAGTTGGCAGAACAGCCTGTTTACCACCGAAGAAATTCTGCGTCTGGATGAAATCATTGCGCAGCGCGCATTGTATGCTTCTGCGCTGCTGAGCGAATGAATGCGGATGGACGCATCAGAAAGGCGGCACCCCGAATATGGAAAGCCCGGAATTGCCTCCGGGCTTTCTTCTTTGCGG
>JBJEUD010000091.1:7588-15953 GCA_051883655.1 Candidatus Faecivicinus sp.
ATTCGATTTATAGGCGCAGAAACAAGGGCAAAAATAAATTCAAAATGGGAAATATTGTATTGACAAATGTTAAGGAATGTGATATGCTTCTCGCATAAAAGAAATGTATGAAAACGTTTTTAGATTTGAGAGTGAAGAATGAAGAAGAAGGCGACGATTCGCGACGTTGCAGAACGCGCCGGCGTATCCATATCGACGGTATCGCGTTTTCTGAACCAGTCAGGTTATGTGGAGGATGAAACGGGGCGCAGGATTCTGCAGGCGGTCAAGGAGATCAATTATGTGCCGAGCGTGGCGGCCAGCAGCCTGAAGTCTCACAAGAGCAGGATCATTCTGCTGGTCGTCCCGGATATCTGCAACCCTTTTTATTCAATGATGGCGCAGACGGTGCAGCGCCTGGTGGGCCTGAAGGACTACGCGATGGTGCTGTACAACACGAACGAGCAATCTGAGGAGGAACTTGCCTCCATTCATCTCGCGCGTCAGCTGTATGCGGGCGGCATTCTCTTCGCCACGGTGGACACGCGCACGCGTGTGACGCGGGCCCTGGAGGAGAGCGGAATCCCCGTGGTCGGACTGAACGCCTACACCAGCAGCCCCTTCGATGCTGTGCATGTATCGCGCATCGGCGGTACTTATCTCACCACGCGGCATCTGATCGAACTCGGCCACCGGAGAATCGCCTTTGCCGGCGGTCTTCCCGGATCCATGATCGGCAAGAACCGCCGAAGCGGCTATGAGATGGCAATGCGCGAGGCCGGGCTGAAGATTGAAGAGGACTATATCTTTGAGATGGGATTTTCCCAGGCAAACGGCTACAAGGCGGGCTGTTATTTCTCTGCGCTGGCGGAGATGCCCACGGCGATTTGCTGTGCGAACGATCTGCTGGCCCTGGGCGTGATGGACGCGCTCAGCGAGCGGAATTTTTCCATACCCGGCGATGTGTCTGTCACGGGCATGGACGACATCCCCTACGCGAGAACGGCCAGCCCCCGGCTGACGACGGCGACCAACGACAGCGCGGCGTTTGCCAGCGAAGGCGTGCGCCTGCTGTTTGAACGCATCAAGGACGGCTATGCCGGCGAGGCGCGCGTGATCGAAATCGCGCATGAGCTGGTGGTCCGAGCGTCGACGGGAAGCCCGAAACAAAAGGATTGATGAAACGCCCGAAATGCATTTTATGAAAATCGGAAAGGAAGGGGGATCGGAGAAACGGTATTGGGCGGAAAGGAAGAGAAACATTATTTCTAAGGAAAAGAAGGAGGATTCTATCAATGAAAAAAATGCTCTGCTTGCTGCTGGCTTTTGCCAGCCTGATGCTCTCACTTTGTGTGATGCCCGCGATGGCTGAGGAGAAGACCGTGATCGAGATGGCCGTCTCCGGCAGTGCTGAGGAAATTGCGCTTCGCGAAGAGACTGCGAATCTGTATATGGAGCAGAATCCCAACGTGGAAATCAAGTGGATCGACCTGGGCGATGACCGCGTGACCAAGACGCTGGCGCTGATGAGCTCCGGCGAGGCTCCCGACATTCTCTATCTGAACGAGAATATCTACACCTACACCACCCGCGGCATTCTGGAGCCGCTGACCCGCTTCATCGAGGCGGAGGGCGATGGTTATCTGGATTACTTCTATGAGAGCCTTCTGGCGCCGCTGACCTATGAAGGCGAGCTCTATGCGCTGCCCCAGGAGGTTTCTCCCTACGTTGTGTACTACAACAAGACGCTGTTCGACAAGTATGGCGTCGAGTATCCCACCAACGACTGGACCTTCGACGACTGGTCCGATACGCTGGTCAAGCTGGCGCATCCCGATGAGCTGGTCTACGCCGAGAACATCATGGAGTGGGCGGACAAGTATCTGCAGCACTTCAGCCGCATGGGCGTTGAGATCTATACCGACGACATGCAGGGCATCTGGACCGCTCAGCCCGAAAACTACGACAAGGCGCTGGCTGCGTTCGAGTGGCTCCGCGTGAAGATCGCCGAGGAAAAGGTTTGCCCCGATCCGGCCGAGGTGACCGCCATGGGCAAGGGCTTCAGCCAGATGTTCCGCAACCAGCAGGTTGCCATGATGGCTTCCGGCATGTGGAGCCTGCCGCCCTTCGCCGCCGAGCCGCTGGACTTCGAGTGGGACGTTGTGATGGCGCCGCTGAGCCAGGACGGCACCCGTACCCTGCGCGCGGGCATTCTGAACTGGGGCATCTGCTCTTCCTCTGAAAACAAGGAAGTGGCCTGGGACGTGCTGAAGTTCTTCGTGGGCCATGAGGGTCAGATGATCGTCGCAAAGTACAACATGGCGCTGCCGAGCGCGTACGATGACGAAGCCAACCAGCTCATCATCGACAGTGGCTTCCCGGAGAGCGTTCAGAACTTCGTCGACTCCGTTGAATACATCGAGATGCAGGACAGCTTCTCCATGTGCGAGGACGAGATCAACAATCTGCTGACCAGCCAGCTGCAGGCCATGATTCTTGGCGAGTGCACGGCGGAAGAGGCGCTGGACTACTTCAATGAGGAAGCGACCTATATCCTCGAGGAAGCGCTGGAAGGCTGATTGAAAACAGAACATTCGGCTTGATTTCATGCCGGAGGGCGCGTGTCGGACGGCGCGCGCCCTTCGTGTATCCGTATCAGAATAAGGGGTGGTACCATGACAGAATCCGTCACCCTTCGGCGCAGAAAAGGGCTGAAGCAAAACGAAGGCTTTTGGGGAATGTTCTTCCTGGCGCCCACGATCATCGGCTTTCTGGTCTTCACGATCATTCCGGTGATCATGTCGCTGGTTTACAGCTTCCATAAATACGACGGCATTACAGCGATGAAGTATGTCGGGCTGAGCAATTACTCCCGCCTGATCTCCAACCGGGAGTTTATCCAGTCCCTTGGCAATACGATCTATTTCGCCATCGGAACGGTTCCGATCGGATGTTTCCTGGCGCTCTTTGTCGCCGTGGTTCTCAATCAGAAAATTCGCGGCAGGATGTTCTATCGCTCCTGCTTCTTTGTGCCCACCATCGTGTCGATGGTCGCCATTTCCGTGGTCTTCCAGCAGATGTTCAATCAGGACTATGGCGCCATCAACCAGATCATCGGCTTTTTCGGCATTCCGCCCCAGAGCTGGTTTGCCTCCAAGACACAGGCGATGCCCTGCGTGATCTTTGTCACAATCTGGAAGGGCATCGGCGTGACCATCGTCATCTTCCTGGCCGGCCTGACGGGCATTGACTCTCAGCTCTATGAGGCCGCCGAGATCGATGGAGCAGGCCCGATAACGAAATTCTTCCGGATCACAATTCCGCTGCTTCGTTCCACGATTACCTTTGTGCTCATCAACAACACCATCGGTGCGTTCCAGGCCTTTGACCAGATCTACATGCTGACCAGCGGCGGCCCGGCCAAGGCAACCCAGACGGTCAGCTATCTGATCTACCAGAACGCCTTCAATTACTGGAAGATGGGCTATGCGTCCGCCATGGCCTACATCATGTTCATCATCATCCTGATTGTCAGCGTCGTCCAGCTGTATCTCAGCCGGGATGAGAAGCTTTAAGGAGGGAGAGGCAATGGCGATTGTTACCCAAAATATGCGTGCGAAGGATGCGCGGGTCCGCAAAGCGGTGAGGCTGACGTTCACGCACCTGTTTCTGATCTTCTTCAGCCTCCTGATGCTGATGCCGTTTGTGTGGATGGTGCTGAGCTCATTCAAGTCGGATGCGCAGATTCTGTCGATTCCGATCAAATGGCTTCCGACACAATGGCATTTTGAAAACTACATCGACACCTGGAAGATCGCGCCCTGGGGCACCTACTTCACGAATACCATTCTGGTTACGGTGCTTTCCATCGTCGGGCAGCTGATCGTGGCATCCATGGGCGCCTATGCCTTTGCGCGCTTGAACTTCCGGGGCAGAAACGTCATGTTCATCATCTATCTGAGCACGATGATGCTGCCCTTCCAGGTGACGATGATTCCGATGTTCAAGATCATCAAGACCCTGGGCTGGATGGACAGCCTCACCGCGCTGATCGTGCCGAACTTCTTCAGCGTGTTCGGCGTGTTCATGCTCAGACAGTTCTTCTTTGCCATCCCCTCCGAGCTGGAGGACGCCGCCAAGATCGACGGCTGCAACTATCTCATGTGCTATTGGGAGATCGTGATGAAGAACTCGAAACCGGCGCTGGTCACGCTGACGCTGTTCATCTTCATGGGCACCTGGAACGAGTTCCTGCGCCCGCTGCTGTTCCTGAACGAGAAGGAGCTGTGGACCCTTTCACTGGGCCTGTCCAAATTCCAGGGCCAGTATACCTCCATGTGGAGCAGCATGATGTGCGGCGCGGTGATCTCGATCATGCCCATTATGATCGTTTTCCTGTTTGCGCAAAAGTATTTCATTGAAGGCATGGTTATGAGCGGAATCAAGGGATGACGAGAGGGAGGAAATGCAAATGCGAATTCCTGCAGATTATGTGGAGCGCTGTTATGCCGGCTGGCTGGGAAAGATCGCCGGCGTGCGCCTGGGCGCGCCCATCGAAGGCTGGACCTATGAAAAGATCCGCCGCGTGCTGGGCGAAAATGTTTATGACTATATCGTCGATTACAACGACTTTGCCGCTGATGACGATACCAACGGCCCGATGTTCTTCCTGCGGGCGCTGGAGGACTACGTCTGCTCCGAGGAACTGACGGCGGAGCAGATCGGCAAGACCTGGCTGAACTATACCCCTTACGAGCACGGCTTCTACTGGTGGGGCGGCTATGGCATGTCCACCGAGCACACCGCCTATCTGAACCTGCGCGCCGGCATTCCTGCGCCGCGCTCCGGCTCCATTGAGCAGAACGGCGCGACTGTGGCCGAACAGATCGGCGGTCAGATTTTCATCGACACCTGGGGACTGGTCAACCCCGGCAATCCCGAGCGCGCCGCGCGCTTTGCCCGGAAGGCCGCCAGCGTGTCCCACGATGGCGAGGGCGTCTATGGCGGCATGTTCATCGCCGCCTGCATCGCCGCGGCGTTCACCGACTGCGACATGCGCAGCGTGATTGAAAAGGGCCTTGCCGTCATTCCGGCGGACTGCGAATATACCCGCGTGACGCGCGATGTGATCGCATTCCATGAGAAGCATCCCGACGACTGGCGCGCCTGCTTCGACTTCATCTATCAGAATTATGGCTACGACCGCTATCCGGGCGCGTGCCACATCATTCCCAATGCCGCAGTCATGGTGCTGTCGCTGCTCTATGGCAAGAACGACTTTACCGAAACCATCTGCATCTGCAATATGTGCGGCTGGGATACCGACTGCACCACGGGCAACGTCGGAACCATCATCGGCACTGCGGTGGGCCTGGAGGGAATCGACTACAATAAGTGGCTGCGCCCCATCAACGATTTCCTGGCCTGCTCCAGCGTCATGGGCTGCATGAACATCATGGACGTGCCGTGGTCCGTGTTCTACATGGCGCGCATCGCCTATCGCCTGGAGGGCGAACCCTTCCCCGAGCGCTGGGCTGGGATTCTGGAGGGCAAAGCGGCGCGGTTCCACTTCGAACTGCCCGGCTCTACCCATGGATTCCGCGTCGATGGCGCGAAGAAGCATACGAAGTTCAACGTCGAATGTCCCGAGGGCGGGCGCTGTCTGAAGGTGGCGGCGGAGCCCGATGGCGAGGCGGTGGAGGTGTATCACAAGACCTATTACCGCCCTGCGGACTTTACCGACAGCCGCTATGATCCCTTCTTCTCGCCGATTCTCTATCCCGGACAGAAGGTCACCGCCCGCGTCTGCCTGGATGCAGAGGCTGGCGGCGAATACGAGGCGTGCGCTTACGTGCTGGACGGCAATTCCGGCGAGCGCATCTGCGGAAGCCGGACGAAACTGAAGCGCGGCGAGTGGACGGAGCTCCATGTGGAGATTCCGGCGCTGGAGGGCGCGTGCATTGAGCGCGCGGGCGTGCTGTTCGAGCGCATCGAAGGCTGGCATGGCTGGCTGATCGCCTGCATTGACGACGTGGACTTCACCGGAAAGCCGGACTATCTGCTGGATTTCGCCAGGGAGCGCACGGAATTCTGGAATGGCATGCACCGCGAGGTCAGCCAGATGTCCCGCCTGAAGGGCCTGTGGTATCTGGAGAAGGGCGAGCTGCACGGCTCCGGCGCGGATTATGCGGAGGCCTATACCGGAGATGCGGACTGGACCGACTATGAGGTGACCTGTGCGTTTAGGCCGCTGCTCGGCGAAGCGCATCAGTTCATGGGCCGCGTTCAGGGCGCCTGCCGCAGCTATGCGGTGCGCCTGACGGCCGAAGGAAGGGTCTGTCTGATGAAGAACGAGGACACCGTCTATCGCACGCTGGCAGAGGCGGATTTCCCGTGGAAGATCGGCGAGGAGTGCGTGCTGACGCTGCGCGCCGTGGGCGCTGAGCTTGCGGTGCTGGACGCCGAAGGCAGGACGCTGCTCTCCTGCACCGACGAGGTCAATCCCTATCTGAAGGGCGCTGTTGGCGTCGGCCTTGAGAAGGGCCACTGTGCCTATCAAAGCCTGCGCGTCAAGGGCGTGTAATGCTGTGTGAAGGAGGAAGGAGCATGGGCAAAATCGTGGTAATCGGCAGCATGAATATGGATATCAGCTATCGCGTTGCGCACATTCCCGCGCCGGGAGAGACCATAATGGCCTCGGCAGTTGTCAAAAGTCCCGGCGGAAAGGGTGCGAATCAGGCCGTGGCGGCAGCGAAGCTGGGCGCCGACGTCTCGATGATCGGCTGCGTCGGCAGCGATGGAGACGGCGATATGCTCTGCCGCTCTCTCTCGGAGGCCGGTGTAAATCTGGCGATGATGGAGCGAAGCGCAGATGCGCCCACGGGCACTGCCTTTATCAACGTTGCGGATGACGGCGAAAACAATATCGTCGTTCATCCGGGGGCAAATGCCCGCGTGGATGAAGCACTGTTGGAGCGCGCGGAGGAGCTGATTGACGGTGCGCAAATCCTGATTTCGCAGCTGGAGATCCCCCATGAAACCGTTTGGAAGGCCTTGAAGCGCGGCCGCGAGCTGGGCGTTTATACGGTTCTCAATCCCTCTCCGATCGCGGAGGTCCCGGACGATGTGCTGGACGGGATTGATCTGCTGATTCCGAATGAGGCGGAAATGTCCGCTCTGCTGGGGCATCCGGTCGACCCGGACAGCGGAGATGTGCAGCGATTTGCTGAAAAGAAGGGCGTTCGCTGCATCCTGATGACCAAGGGCGCGGAGGGCTGCTATCTGGTGACTGCGTCGGGGACCCAGCACATCCCTTGCACGCCCAAGAAGGCGGTGGATACCACCGGCGCGGGCGATACCTTCCTGGGCGCGCTGTGCGCCATGCTTGCGAAGGGCGGCGGAATGGAGGAGGCCATCGGTATCGCCCAGCGCGCGTCGGCATATGCTGTGCAGCGAATGGGCGCTCAGCAGTCCATGCCGCGATGGAGCGATCTCCAGGAACCGTGAAATCCCAAACAGTCATTCCATGAAACAGACAGCCTCCGGACCTGCGTCCCTGTGGACGCGGGTTCGGAGGCTTGTTCTGCGAACCGCAGGCGGTTTTGTCTCGGAGGGGGAAGCGGAATGCCTGAAGTCGGCGCGGGCTATCCCCGTTCATCGCTGCGGCGAAGCGGCCATTCCGGGAAGAAAGGCGATTTTACGCGCTGGAAGAATCAGGGTTATCCTGAAAGCCGCGAAGACTCGTAGGCGCCTGGAATGAAACATTTGCGGAAAAAGCAAATTCGAGGGACAGCTGAGATCGGCTCAGCCATCCCTCGAATCGGTCGCGCTTGGCTCAGTCCATCAGCCCCGCGACATTTTCGGCGCGGTAGCCCAGTTCTGCGCGGAGTTTTTCGCGGTCCGGCAGCGAGGACATCAGCACCTTGGTGTCGCCTTCCAGCACGGCGCCTTCCAGCTGCGCGGGAACGACCACGCTGTCGAAGGCGTTCAGCTCCAGCACTTCGTCCTCCCAGCGCAGCGTGCAGGGAGACATGGGCGTCAGGAACAGCATGCGGCCGCTCTCCAGCGGCATTCTGCCGGAGAGGTTCAGCCGGCACAGCTCGAAGTGCTCTTCCGAAATGTAATAGGTGCGGCTGCCGCCCTTGCACAGCACGGTGGTGCCTTCGATGCGGGAGAGATGGCGGTCCGGCACGCTGACGTCCAGCGCCTTCTCAGTGTGCAGCTCGCGGGGCTTGCCGTCCTTGCCCACGCGGCCCCAGTCCCAGAAGCGGTAGGTCGCGTCGCTGGACTGCTGGATTTCGTAAACCTGAATGCCGCCGCCCAGCGCGTGCACCATGCCGTTGGGAATGTAGAACACGTCGCCGGGGCGCACGACCTCCCAGTGCAG
>JBJEUD010000092.1:0-7481 GCA_051883655.1 Candidatus Faecivicinus sp.
CAAACGCATTGACCGCGTCGTCAAACACGCACCGTCCAAGGGTTCTGCACCGGCGGCAGGCGATGCAGTCCGGCAGCGGCTCGTTGCCGATGAAGATCAGTTCCGTCTCGAGCCCCTCTTCGTTCAGGGCCCTCGTGACCTCGTTCAGCGCAACACCCGTGCAGCCGTTCTTCCGCGAGCTTCCGTTGACAAGCAATACTTTCATCTAACTCTCCTCCTTGAATCCTGATTGTTCCTGCATCCATTGTATCATCCATTGGCAATTCCAGTCAACCGGTTTCAGGAGAGGAATCGGTCCGGCATTGCTCACCGGAGGTCCACCGGAATCAGGATCTCCACATCGCAGCGGTCCGCAGCATCGTCCCACCGGACGTACTTCTCAATGGTGGGCAGCCGCCGGTTCCCGCACTTGATGAAGCGGCTCCCGGGAAAGAACTCCTCGTTGATCCGCCGCCAGACGTCGCCGAGCACATTGTCCGAAATCCTCCCCTTTGCCTCAAACCGAAGCCAGGTGGACGGCGGATATTCATAGACATCGAAGCCAGGCGCTTCGCCGTCCCATTCAATGGCGCACATGTAGTCGTCGCTGCCGTCCGGGCCAAAGCCGAAGCAGAGTCCCAGGTCAAAAAAACGTCCGCTGAGCGCCCGAATCCGCTCGCTGCTGCCGTCGCCCTTGACCACCGCCCATGTGCCGCCGCCATAGGGCGTCGTGCGGCGGATGCCGACCACGCGGAACGCGCCGCGCTCCTCCATCGTATACCTCATCTGATCCACTCCCCGAATGTTGAATTCAAAGCGGAGCTTGCAGTGGAACGCAATGCTTGCGCCGGGCTTCCGGACCTCGGATGGCGCGATGCCGTGCAATCGCTTGAACGCCACCCGAAAGGCATCCGGCGACTCATAGCCGTACTTCAGCGCCACGTCCACCACCTTCCGGTCGGTGTTCTGCAGCTCCCAGGCCGCCATGCTCAGCCGCCTCCGGCGGAGGTATTCCGAAAACGGAATTCCCGCCGTCTGCGCGAACGCGCTGCGGAAGGCCGCCGCACTGCAGGCCACAATGCGGCTGATCTGGCCTTCATCCACTTCCCCGGCGAGGTGTGCCTCGACGTAGTCCATCGCCCGGTTCATCCGATCCGCCCAGTCCATCTGCATTCCCCCTGAAATGATTGTAACACATTGGAAGGGCGCCTGCCCGACAGTTCCTGCATGGAAAATGACGGATTCAGACGGCGGTATTCGGCCCGACAACGCACCAGATCCGGTCAATCGTGGCGATTTTGTCCTCCTGGGTTTCGCCGCGCAGAATGGACTCCTCCAGCCGGATGCATCGCCCGGCCACGGAGGTGGTGGTGTCGGCGCAGTAGAACGTGTCCGTCTCCTCTTCGTAGCCGAACAGCCAGATGGCATGGGGCGCGTTGGCGTCGTAGATCACGACGCCCTCCGGATGGGACCGCAGAACGCGAATCAGATACGCCTTTTTGTCCGCCGTCTCGCTGATTTCGTGCGCGACCTGCACGTTGATGGAATTGACGGTGAAATTCCAGCTCAGGCCATTGCTGTTCCAGGCGCAGCTGCGCACCGCGCTCTCCGTCATGGTTTCCACATCGTAGCCGTTGCGGCTGGCATAGTTGCGCAGCATCATCGTCGCGGCGATCAGCGTGCAGGTGTGCTTGACGGACTGCACCACATAGATCTCCTCCTGCGGCTCCGACCCGAAATACTCCGCCTGTGCGGCGGCAGTCAGCATGAAAAAGGCCGCCAGCAGCGCGGCCAACATCCTCTTGAACATCACAGAATCCCTCCCATTGGATACCTTTTCCAGCATATCAAGTCGGCAAGGGAATTGCAAAGACATCCCTTCAAACTTTTTTCAACGGGAATCAGACCTCTGTGACAAAAAAACCGTCCTCCACTCGGGAAGACGGTTTTCTCTTCATTATTGGGCTTCTTTGACATCTCCGCGTCCAAATACCTCGCGGTACAGCCCCGCCTTGGAGACGGGTTCGCTGCCGGCAAAGAGATGGGAGGTATCGCCCAGCTGCATGCACTTGAAGAACACCTCGCCCTTCACGCGCTCCTCGGTCACCAGCGTCGTCACCGAGCTGGCGGGCATGAAAAAGCACTGCCACATCACCGCCGGCGACACGTCCAGAAGAACTGAGAGGATGGTCATGCCCAGTCCGAAATGGCAGAACAGCGCAATCGTCGTCTCATCGTTCTTCTCACAGCGCCAGATGCCGCCGTCGCGCACATAGCCATAGCGGGCCAGCAGCGCGTCCACGCCAGCGGCGGTGGCCTCGTAGACCTCCTGGACATCGCCGGTGCGGAACAGGCCGTTTTCGCGCCAGGCCTCCCGATCGTAAAGCTCGGGCTGCTTCGTCCAGTACTGCGGCGCCAGATTCCAGGGAATGCGGCGTTCTCCTGAATTGGGACTGATCACATGTCCGCGGAACTCATGCAGCCAATCCAGCACCTCCGCCTCGCGGCCCAGCTTTTCCAGCGTCGGCCTCGCGGTGTCCCGTGCACGGCCCATCGGCGAGACATAGATATCGTCGATCCGCATCCCGCACAGCCGCCTCGAGAGCAGCTCTGCCTCGCGCCAGCCCTTGTGCGTCAGCGAATCGATGGAATAGTCCGGTTCGCCATGCCGAATAATCAGGATTTTCATCGCTCATTTCCATCCTTTTCTGCTTTTGTCCAATGACAATTCTCCGTCTTCCTGAGTTTCCCCGGAATTGACAACATTTTATCATGCAGGGAAGGCGTTGTCAACGAAATCCGCCCCACTGCAAACGCAGTCCCTGTCCGCTTGAATCAATGGCGGACAGGGACGTCAGGCCTGCTCGGCCCCCTGCCAGAAACGCAGCTCAGGAGACAAGCCGCCACCACGGCGGCGCAGGCTCCGCCGCACCCACGCGGCAGCAGCCGGAAGCAAACTCAGTTTGCTCAGTTTGCGCTTAGTTCAGCATGGTCTGACCGCCGGTGACGGGAATCGCCTGGCCGGTCTCATACTGCTGCTCGACGGCATAGAAGATCGCGCGCGCCACGTCCTTCGGGAAGCAGCCGCGATTCATGGGCACCTTGGACATGTAATATTTGCGCACATCCTCCACCGTCTTCGCGCCGGGCACCTTGCCCGCGTGCAGATACTGCACGAACAGGCCGCGCTCCGGATCCGACCACAGCGGGCCGTCCAGATAGTTGCCGGGGCAGATGGCGTTGACCTTGATATTGTAGGGGCACAGCTCCAGCGCGAACGACTGGGTCAGGCCGATGCCGCCGAACTTCGAGCCGGCATAGGCATAGTTGTTCTTGCTTCCCTCCAGGCCGGACTTGGAGTTGATGGTCACGATGTCGAAGAACTTCTCCGGATCGGCCTCGTGCTCCGCCTCCATGATCGCGGCGGCATACTTGGCGCAGAGGAAGTAGCCGGTGTAGTTGATGTTCGTCACGAAGTCGAACGTCTTCTTCTCCAGCTCCATCAGACTGCCCGCCTTGGCCACGCCCGCGTTGCTGACCAGCAGATCCAGTCCGCCGAACTTCTCCACGGTGACCTGAATCATCCGCGCGACGCTCTCCTCGTCCGTCACGTTGACTTCAATCGCGAAGGCATATTCGCCCAGCGCCTGCGCAACCGCCTCCGCGCCGGGCAGGTTCATGTCGGCGATGCCGACGATGGCGCCCTCGGCGTACAGCTCCTCGGCAATGCCCTTGCCGAAGCCCTGCGCCGCGCCGGTCACGATGGCGATCTTGCCCGCCAGCCGTCCGTTGGTGGCAGGGCGACGGTGGATGTTTGCTCTGGCAATTTCCTGCCATTTGGTCATATCGATCATGAAAAAAGCATACCCCTTTCCAATAACATTCATATTGTTATTATAACGCAAAGAGCTGGAACTTTCCAGCCCTTTGCGCCGCTTTCGTCAAATTTTCATCCGCGGTTCAGTTTTTCCGCCCCGCGCAATCGCAGAAACCGCAATGCGCACCGCCGCATACAGCCCCCCGGCCACCGGCCAGACGATCCAGCTCCGATCCCAGTTGTCGTTGGGCAGACTCATCGCCAGATAGACAGCCACCGCCACCAGCCAGTACGCGCCGGAAACCGCGCCGACCAGACTGCGGCTCTGCCGCTCCTCCGGCGCAAATTCCTCCTGCTGAAGCAGGCGCTTATAGCCGGACCACACGACGCTGCTGCGTATGAGCACATACACGCCTGCGCCTGCGATGACCAGCATCAAACAGACCATCACGCCCAGAAGCAGATCGCTCCCGCGCACCGCGATCCCCAGAAACAGCGGCATCACCGACAGGATACACACGCTCACACCCGCCATGCAGGCGCGATTGAAGCTTTCTCTCGCGCTCTGCTGCAATTCGCCGACCATGCCGCGCACGCCGTATTCCGTCTCGAAGGGTTCGCGCTCCATGAATCGGTAGGGCGAGGTCTTTCCCCCGGCCGCAATGAACTGGGACACCGCCGCCGCCACCAGTGCCAGCAGAACGATCATGCCCGCGCCGCAGGCAAGCTCCTCCGACATGCCAATCGCACCCGTGCTGCACAGCGTGCCGAACAGGATCAGGCACACCGGCGAGATGATGCACAGAAGCGTCGCCCACGCGATGATGCGCGCCGCAGAGGCCTTCGCTTCCAGAAACGCCCGGGCTTCCTCCATGGTCACCCGGCGCGCCGGAGCATCCTCCACCGCCACGCCGTCCGGCGTCTCCATTTCATCCTTGAGCAGATAGTCCGTGCTCACGCCGAACAGCTTTGACAGGCGCACCATCTTCTCCAGATCCGGCACCGACTGCGCGCCCTCCCACTTGGAAACCGACTGCCGCGAGACGTCCATCTGCTCCGCCAGCTCCTCCTGTGACCATCCGCTCTTCTTCCGCAGCTGAATCAGCTTGTCTGCAAAAATCATGCTCTTTTCCCCCTTTCGTCTGTCCGGAACTCTCCGTCCGGCACGCTTATCTTACTTCTTTTTCTTCGTGCATGCCATCAACTGGCGCGTTGCAATACGTCAACGGGCGGTTGCGGCGGCGTTATTTCGGGAAAAGACGCCTGTTTTCAGGCAAAATCCGTTCAGTTCTGCTCTTCGGCGATGCGGCGGCCCATCAGCACGCCCATCACGCTGGCCATCATCAGTCCGCGGGTCCAGCCGCTGGAATCACCCAGACAGTGCAGTCCCTGAATGGACGTGGTGAAGTGCTCGTCCATCTTCACGCGGTTGGAATAGAACTTCAGCTCCGGCGAATACAGCAGTGTCTCATAGGATGCAAAGCCCGGCACCACATGGTCCATCGCCTGGATGAAGTTGATGATGTTGATCATGGCGCGATAGGGCATCGCCGCCGTGATGTCGCCTGCCACCGCGTCCGGCAGCGTCGGCCGCACATTGGACTGGGCCAGCTCCTTCGCCCAGGTGCGCTTGCCGTCCAGGATGTCGCCGAAGCGCTGCACCAGAATGTGGCCCGCGCCCAGCATGTTCGTCAGCTCGCCCACCTTCTGCGCGTACGCAATGGGCTGGTTGAACGGCACGGAGAAATTGTGCGAGCAGAGAATGGACAGGTTTGTGTTGTTGGACTTGATGTCCTTATAGGAATGGCCGTTGACGACCGCCAGGTTATTGTCGTAGTTCTCCTGGCTGACGAAGCCGCCCGGATTCTGGCAGAATGTGCGCACCTTGTTCTTGAAGGGCTTGGGATAACCGATCAGCTTGGACTCATAGAGCACCTCGTTGACCTTCTCCATGATCTCGTTGCGGCACTCCACGCGCACGCCAATGTCGACGGTGCCGGGCTGATGGGCGATGTTGTGCTCCGCGCAGATCTGCTCGAGCCAGTCCGCGCCGCGGCGGCCCGTGGCCACCACCGTCCGGTCGGCGAGAATCTCCATCTCCAAGCCCTTCTGCACCACCTGCACGCCCTTGCAGACGTCGCCCTCCAGAATCAGGTCGCGGCACTCGCAGCCGAACAGAATCTCCACGCCGTGCTCCAGCAGATACTGCTCAATGGCATAGTAGATCTCCTGCGCCTTCTCCGTGCCCAGATGGCGGATGGGGCAATCCACCAGCTTCAGGCCCGCCTGAATCGCGCGGGCGCGGATCTGCTTGACCTCCTCGGTGTTGCCGACGCCCTCCACGTGGGTGTCCGCGCCGAATTCCAGATAGATGGAATCGGCATAGTCGATGGTCTCCTGGGCCAGATTCTCGCCGATCAGCGTGGGCAGATCGCCGCCGACCTCATAGGACAGCGACAGCTTGCCGTCCGAAAACGCGCCCGCACCGGAGAAGCCCGTGGTGATGTGGCAGTACGGCTTGCAGTTCATGCACTTCTTGGTTTTGGTCTTCGGGCAGCGGCGATTCTCAATGGCCGCTCCCTTTTCGCAGATGACGACCTTCTTATCGCTGCCCTTTCGGATCATCTCCAGCGCTGTGAAGATGCCAGCCGGGCCCGCGCCAATAATGACGACATTGGTTTTCATGATGATACCTCTTCTTGAAATTGATCGATTCCCATAAAAATAAGGTCGTCAGTCCGCTGACGACCCATTCTGCTCGCTGTATTCTCGCTTGATGAACCTCGTCAAGTCCATGCCTTATCATACCATAATTTCATTCTTTCGTCAATACGACCGGTATAGCCGCGTCTATTCTGACCATTCCGGGAACCACCTCGCAGTCCATCGCAACGATCTCCACGCCAGCCTCCCGGGCCTCCAGCAGCGCCTCGCCAAACTCCGGATGGGTTTTCCAGTTGGGTCGGAATTCATGCACACCCTTCATCTGAATGACGATCAGCACGACGCAGCGGTCGCCCTGCTTCGCCAGCCGGGCCAGCCCGCGCACGTGCTTCACGCCGCGCAGCGTGGGCGCGTCGGGAAATCGCGCCACGCCGCCCTCCTCCAGCGTACAGCCCTTCACCTCGATCACCACCCGGCGGCCGCTCTGCTCCGCGCAGAAATCAAACCTGGAATCGCCGATGGTTGCCTCCGCGCGCAGGTGCTCCAGCGGCCCCAGTCCGCCCGCCGCCAGCCACTCCGCCGCCGCGCAATTGGGCGCCATGGAATCCATGTTCACCAGACGCACGCCCTCCCCCGCGCGCTTTTCCACCGCGACAAGATCAAACGCCGTCTTCCGCCCCGGCGCATCGCTTTTCTCCAGATAAACCGCATTTCCCGGAACCAGGAGCTCCGCGCATCGCCCCGTGTTCTTCACATGCACGCGCTCCTCGCGCCCATCAATCTCCACCCGCGCCACAAAGCGATTCAGCCGCTCCAGAAAAATCGCGCGATGGATGTTCCTGTACTTCATAAATTCACCCCTACCCCATTCTACCAACTCCCGCTCCTCCCCGTCAAGCTTTCCGGACAGAACAAAGACCTTGACCGCTTGAATCAATGGCGGTCAAGGTCGTCAATTCGGGAAAAGTCCAGCCAGAAACGCTGCGAAGGAGTCAAGCGGCGGCCACCGCCGCGCAGACTC
>JBJEUD010000092.1:7581-15891 GCA_051883655.1 Candidatus Faecivicinus sp.
CGGCAGCAATTCGGCGGCCTTAGGAGCGGATTTCCGCCTGGTGGTTTTCGGACAGAGCCTTCAGGATCTTTTCCATGGCGGAAGCGATCTCCTGATCGGTCAGCGTGCGGTCGGAGGCGCGGAAGACCAGCGAGTAGGCCACGGACTTCTTGTTCGCGCCCAGCTTGTCGCCGCGATAGATGTCAAACAGCTTCACATCCTCCAGGTTCTTTGCAGCCTTGCGGATGGTGTCCATCATGGTGCCCGCGCCGACGGATTCATCCACCACCAGCGCGATGTCGCGGGTCACGGCCGGGAACTTCGGCAGCGGCTTCACGCCGTAGAACGGCTTGTCCAGCGGACGCAGCGCATCCAGATCCACCTCAGCCACATACACGCGCTTCTCGATCTCGAAGCGCTCCGCCACGTCGGGGTGAATCTCGCCGATGGTCGCCAGCACATTCCTGCCCGCCTTCAGCACCGCCTTGCGGCCCGGATGATAGTAGCTGTCGCCAGCGGCTTCGATGTCCGGCGTCACGCCGAACTGCTGCATCAGCCACACGACGACGTTCTTGATCGCGTAGAAATCCACGTCCGCGCCCGTCATGCCGATGCACAGCGCATTCCTCTCCACGGGCAGCTCGCCGGCGTTCTCCGCGGGCTGGAACGTCTTGCTCAGCTCGAACAGCTTCACCTCCGCGATGCCGCGGTTCAGATTGGAAGCGACCGTGTTCAGCATGGAGGGCACCAGCGAGGTGCGCATCACGGACGTATCCTCGCCCAGCGGATTGCGCAGCACCACCGCACTGTAGCGCGCATCGCCCTCGGCCAGGCCCAGGTTCTCGATCCACTTCGGACTGATGAAGGAGTAATTCAGAATCTCGTACAGGCCCATGCCCACCAGCGCGTTCTTCACGCGATCGCTGAACACGCGCTTCTCATCGCGGAAGCCGGGCATCGTCACGGCGTTCATCAGCGTGGAGGGAATGTGGTCGTAGCCGTACATGCGCAGGACCTCCTCCGCGATGTCCGCGTCGGTGGTCATGTCCTGGCGGAAGGTCGGAACCTCGCAGGTCAGCACGCCGTTGCACAGCGTGGTATCGATGTACAGGCGGTTCAGGATCTCCTCCATCTCCTCGCCGGGCACCTCGACGCCGTTGCGCCGGCAGATGCGGCTGACCTCGGCCTCGATGGTGCGAGGCTCGACGGGATTGGGATTGTGGTCGAACACGCCGGGCACCACATCGCCACACTCCAGCATGTTCACCAGCATGCAGGCGCGCTCCAGCGCCTCCAGAGAGCCGTCGGGATTGACGCCCTTCTCGAAGCGGCCGGACGCCTCGGTGCGCATGCCCAGCTTGCGGGCCGTGACGCGGTTGTTGGCGCGCTCGAAGGCTGCGGACTCGAACAGCACGGAGACGGTGCCGTCCACGATCTCGGATTCCTCGCCGCCCATGATGCCGGCCAGGCCGGTGGCGTTGTCGTGATCGGCAATGACCAGCATGGTCTCGTCCAGGATGTGCTCCTTGCCGTCCAGCGTGACCAGCTTCTCGCCGGGGTGCGCCTTGCGGACGATGATCGTCTGATCCTTCACCTTGGACAGATCGAAGGCGTGCATCGGCTGGCCGGTCTCCAGCATGACGAAGTTGGTGATGTCGACGATGTTGTTGATGGGACGAACGCCCGCGCCATACAGATATTCGCGCATCCACTTCGGGCTCGGGCCGATTTTTACGTTGGTGATCACGCGGGCACAATAGCGCCGGCAGGCCTCGTCGTCCAGCACCTTGACGGTGGCGTAGTCCTCAAACCTGCCCTCGCCCTTTTCCTCCACGCTGATCTCGGGCATTACGAAATGCTCGTCCAGCACGGCGGAGCTCTCGCGGGCCAGTCCCCAGACGCTCAGGCAGTCCGGGCGGTTGGCCAGAATTTCGAAGTCGACGATGTCGTCGCCCAGGCCGAAGACCTCCTTCACGTTCGTGCCAGGCGCGACGTCCTCGGTGATCTCGATGATGCCCGCATCGCCAATGTGGGGATACAGCCCGGCGGGCACGTCCAGCTCGGGGCCGGAGCACAGCATGCCGTTGGAAACCTCGCCGCGCATCTTGCTCTTCTTGATCTTCACGCCGCCGGGCAGATGGGCGCCGTCCAGCGCCGCTGCCACGCGCATACCGGCGTGCACGTTCGGCGCGCCGCAGACGATCTGAATCGGCTCCGGGCCGCCGACATCCACCATGCAGATGTGCAGATGATCGGAGTTGGGATGGTCCATGCAGGAGACCACATAGCCCACGACGACCTTGTCGAACTGCTCGCCGCTCTTTTCCACGCCCTCAACGGCGGTTCCGGTGGCGATCATGTGATCGGCGTATTCGGCGGCGGGCATGTTCACGTCCACATATTCCTTCAACCATTTCATTGGCACTTTCATCGCAAAATACCCCCAATCCTCAGCGATACTGCGTCAGGAAGCGCAGGTCGTTTTCATAAAGATAGCGCAGATTCGGAATGTTGTACTTCAGCAGCGTCATGCGCTCCACGCCCATGCCGAACGCGAAGCCGGAGTACTTCTTCGAATCGATGCCGCACATCTCCAGCACCTTCGGATTGACCATGCCGGCGCCCAGCACCTCGATCCAGCCGGTGCCCTTGCACATCCGGCAGCCTTCGCCCTTGCAGTTCGCGCAGGTCAGATCCACCTCGGCGGACGGCTCGGTGAACGGGAAGAACGACGGGCGGAAGCGGGTGCGGATGCCCTCGCCGAACATCTGGCGGGCGAACTCGTCCAGCGTGCCCTTCAGGTCGCCCATGGTGATGTTTTCGTCGATGACCAGGCCCTCCATCTGATGGAACACCGGGGAATGGGTGGCGTCGGCCTCGTCGGCGCGGTACACGCGGCCGGGGCAGATCATTCGAATCGGAGGCTTCCGGGTGGTCATCACGCGTGCCTGAACCGGGGAGGTGTGGGTGCGCAGCACGATGTTGTCGTCCACATAGAACGTGTCCTGCGCGTCGCGGGCGGGATGGTTCTTGGGAATGTTCAGAAGCTCGAAGTTATAGTGATCGTACTCGATCTCCGGGCCCTCGACGACCTCGTAGCCCATGCCGACGAAGATCTCAATCATCTTGTTCAGCGCAATGTTCATCGGATGCAGCGAACCGGCGCTGCGCTCCGGGCCGGGCAGCGTCACGTCAACGGCCTCGGCCTTCAAACGGGCCTCCTTCTCGCTGGCCTTCAGTTCGGCGGCGCGCTTCTCCAGCGCGTTCTCCAGCGCGGCGCGCACCTCGTTGACCATTTGGCCCACCTTCGGGCGCTCCTCGGGCGGCAGCTTGCCCATGCCGCGCAGCAGGCCCGTCAGCTCGCCCTTCTTGCCCAGTACGCTCACGCGAATCTGCTCAAGCTTGCTGGTCGCCCTGGCCTCTGCCAGCTCATTGAGCACGCGCTCGCGGATTTCCCGCAGAGTCTTTTCCATAATCTATTCTCTCCTTCCGATTCGGGGCAGCTTTTTGCATATAAAAAAGCTCCGCCCCATGTTTCAGGGGCGAAGCATAGCTCCGCTGTACCACCCAGATTCGCCGGAAAGCAAAGCCCTCCAGCCTCTCATCACGATAACGGAGATGAACCCGTCCGCGCCTACTTGCATCCTGTTTCAGCGCGGAAGCTCCGGAGCGAACTTCGCCCATTCCGGCGTTCACCGCGCTTTCAGCCCATGACGCGGCTCTCTTTTGAACCCCTGTGAATCGGTTACTCTCTCCTTCACAGCTGATTGCATTGATTATACCACGATTGTGACATTTCTGGCAAGAGACCCCCGCAAATTAACCGAAGTTTTTCAGAAAATTGCAGAAGGCCGCCCTCAGAACTCGTAATCGCAGGCCACGGACGCGCTGCGCACCTCGTGCATGCGCTTCTTGACCGGCATGTGCACCGGATGGGTCTGATAGGCCTGGAAGGCCTCCTTGCTGTCAAAGATGGTGATCAGCGCCAGATCGTAGCTGCGCTCGCTGCCCAGGAAGTCCGCGCCGGCCTCCAGATCGACCATGCCCTCGATTTTGCCCTTCATGCCGTAGAAATTCTTCACCAGCTGGGGAATCTCGCTCTTGAACTCATCCTTGATCTTGAACATTACGATGTGCCGAATCATGTTTCGTTCTCCCTTCGTTCAATGGTTCTGATGTATATCTGACACGGATTCCAGGCGTCCCAGAGCCGTGGCAGACACTCCGGCTCCCGGAAGCCCATGCTCCGGGTAGAAACGTTTGGTGCAGTCGTGTTCCAGAATTTCCCGCGCGATCTGCGGGTGCTCATCCGGACTCTCAATGCTTCGAATTATGCTCGTTCTCCTCCGGCCAGCGGATTTTCACCATGGAAACGCCAGCCGCAACAATGCATGCGGCAACGGACAGAATCATCGCCAGCTCCCCCGCACCGAAAGCACACTCTGCCGCCAGCAGAAGCAGCGCGGCAAGGCAGCCCTGGAGCATCCTGTTCAGATGCCTTCGGGCATACGCTCTGCGAACAGCGCTGCCGGCAGCCCGGGCCTGTTCGAAGGAGGGTCCGCCGCTGATCCAGTAGACGTATTCGCCCTTCCACACCATTCCAAACAGCAGCGCCATCATCGCCAGCAGCGCGGCCATGGCCGAAGCCGTCATGCCGCATCCATCCAGACCCGCGCGTTCAGCGATCAGCGCCACGCCGCCCAGCGCAGGCACAAGCGCGATCAGCCATACTGAAAACGGCCAGTACGTCCTTCTGTATTCCTTCATTCGCCCACTCCGTAGAACGAATACGGGCCGTACTTCGTGGTGCCGTCGTAATCGATCTTCTCCATGATCCTTCCACTGGCGGCACAGGCGATGAGCTTCCGGGTCAGATCGGGAATTTCCTCGCTGACAAGCGCCTCCTCCACGGGCATCCAGAGGGCCTCGCTGTTCTCGTCGTGATCGCTGCGCGGCTCGCCGGAGATGTACCTTGCGCGAAAGGCGACGTACCAGTCCCTGTGGTTGAAGCGCACGCCGATCACGCCCTCGGGCTCGACGGACACGCCCGTCTCCTCCATCACCTCGCGCCTCACCGCATCCTCAGCGGATTCCTCGACAAGCGCGTAGCCGCCGGGGACGATCAGCCGGCCCTTTCGCACGCCGTAGGTATGGCGCACCAGCAGCACCTGGTTTTCATGGAGCACCACGCCCGCAACGGACTGGCTCCAGTTTGTGTTTTCCTGCTTCACAAGTTCCTCCGTATTCACACAGACTTTGCCCGAACTGCCGGGTGCTCCTCATCCTCGCGCTGCATCAGCCAGCGGATCGCGCGCTCCATGCGCTCCACGGGATGATCGAAGTGGCCGCCCGGATTGCGTTCAAAGGCTGTCCGCGCACCCCGGGATCTGAGCGCGCTCTCCACCCGGCAGGTGCAATCCTCGATGCTCCGAAAGGCCGGATTCCGGCCCAGGCGCTCCCGGTCGCCGACGGAAAAATAGGCGGCCTGCGGCGCCGAGCGCGACGCCTCCACATACTCCGCAAAGCCCTGATACCAGAGCGACCCCGAAACGGACGCCGCCCGGGAGAAGAGCGCCGTCTCCATGGCGGCATAGACGGCGAACATCCCCGCCAGCGAATAGCCGATGATCCATCGCTCCGACGGCTGCAGATCCTGCTCGGCCGCGGGGAGAATCTCATCCGCCAGTCTCCGCAGATGGACACCGGCTCCGCCGCTGAAATCCGGTCGCCCGCGAAACACGGCCTTCGCCGGCCAGGGCGTCAGATCCCGATTCCAGTCGGCATCTTCGACGGCAATCACCGTCCGGCCGCACTGGGCCAGCGCCGCCGCCTCCTCGTGTCCGGCATGCACATAGATTGCCGGAACGCCCGTTTCGTCGCCGAACCGGCAGACCTGCAGTCCGCAGATCGTCCATTGCCGCGCAGTCACCGCCTGTGCTCCTTTCTGAAGTGCACATTTTCGGCATAGAGCCGGGGTTCAAAGTAATAGTGATAGATTTCTTCCAGCGCGGCGCGCACCTGACTGTCCTCCGGATCCGCCGCCATCGGCAGCACCATGATGGTATAATCGAAGCCGAACAGGTTCAGATCGATGCCGGCATGGCGGCATCCATTGCGCTCATAAAACCGGATGCGCCGCCGGCAGTGCTCCGTCTCCGCCTCGTCCGGCGAATACAGCGGATCCTCCACCTCCAGCAGCATCGCATCTCCGGAGAGCTCCTCCCGCAGCATTTGCAGAAACCGGCTCCCCCAGCCCTGCTCCTGGTACTCCGGCAGCACGGCATAGTAGTCCAGCAGGCGATACCTTCCGTCCTCCGTATTGCCCAGCAATGCGTAGGCGATCAGCTCGCCGCCGTCCCAAAGGCCGTACGCCGCATACACGCCCTTCAGGCACATTGCCCAGATGTGGGAGAGGTACTTCAGTTCGCCCGGATGAAACTGCTCCCTCATCCAGCCATAGAAGATTTTCAATTCATCGACGCCCGCCTTCCGGAGCGTCGGAACAGTCGCCATGGAGCTCCTCCCCTTCAGAACGCCTTCAGATAGGGCGTCGCCTTCCCGTTTTCAATCACGACCTCCGCATAGCGGCCGTCCTTCAGCGCGCCGGGATTGATCATGAGCACGCGGCCCACATAACCCGCAAAGGGCTGATGGGTATGTCCGAACAGCGCCACGCCCGCGCAGGCCTCCTCGGCATAGTAGGACAGCCCGCTGAGGTCGTATTTCACGCCGTACAGATCTCCGTGCACCGCCAGCAGGCGCACATTCTCATAGGTGGCGCGCAGCTCCCGGTCGCAGCTCCATCGCGGATCGCAGTTGCCGGCGATAAAGCGCACCTCCGTCGGCAGCCGCTTCGCCAGCCACTTCGCATCGGAGAGTCCGTCGCCGCAGTGGATGATGGCGTCGAAGCGCTCCTCCTCCGCGATGCGCGCGAACATCTCCAGCCGGACGCGGCCATAATGGGAATCCGAGATCACAGCGAGCCTAACCATCCTCGCGCTCCAGCTGTTCCAGCAGCTTCTGAATCGCCACTGCGCGATGGGACACGCGGTTCTTGCTCTCCGCGTCCGCCTCGGCAAAGGTCATGCCCAGATCGGTGGACTTGAACAGCGGATCATAGCCGAATCCGCCCTCGCCGCGATACTCCCGCAGGATCTCGCCCTCGCACCGGCCGTAGACCACGACCGGCTCGCGGCCCGGCCGGCACAGCGCGATCGCCGCGCCATAGTGAGCGGTCCGGGGCTCGGGCACGCTCTCCAGCTCCTTGAGCAGCAGCTGGTTGTTGGCCTCGTCATCCCCGTGCACGCCGCAGTAGCGCGCCGAATACACGCCCGGACAGCCGCCCAGCGCGTCCACGCACAGGCCGGAATCGTCCGCGAGCGTGGCGCAATGGCACGCGTCCATCAGCGCGCGGGCCTTGATCAGCGCATTCTCCTCAAAGCTCTCGCCGTTCTCCTCCACGTCCATGTTGACGCCCATCTCGCGCATGGAAACCACATCGAAGCGCTCGCCCAGCATCGCGCGCAGCTCCCTGAGCTTTCCGAAGTTGTTGCTCGCCAGCGCCAGCCGGGGCTTTTTGCAGATCACATATGCTCGGTCGCCCACGGCCTCGCGCTGCGCGTCCATCAGCCCGAGCACGCCCTTCTCCGCCAGACCCAGCAGCGCGTCCAGTTCCTTGCGGGAATAGCACTTGCGCTCGCCGGTGCCCTGCACCTCCACATAGCCCAGCTCGCCCTTCGCGTCGCGGGTCATGACCACGTTCATGTCCACCTGGGCGCGGCTGTCCTGGGCATACTCCAGATCCAGCATGCACGTTTCATCCACGACGCCCACGGACACCGCGGCCACCTGCCGGATGATCGGCGAATCCACCAGTGCGCCCTCCCGGATCAGCTTGTCCACCGCGAGACACAGCGCGGCAAACGCGCCGGTGATGGACGCCGTCCGGGTTCCGCCGTCGGCCTGGATCACGTCGCAGTCGATGTACACCGTGCGCTCGCCCAGCAGATTCAGATCGCACGCCGCGCGCAGCGAGCGGCCGATCAGCCGCTGAATCTCCACACTGCGGCCATCCTTTTTCACGCCGTCGCGGGCCTTGCGCTGAGGCGTCGCGCCGGGCAGCATGGCATACTCCGCCGTCAGCCAGCCCGAGCCCTTGCCCTTCAGAAACGGCGGCACGCCCTCCTGGACGGACGCCGTGCAGATCACCCGCGTGCGCCCGCACTCAATCAGCACCGAGCCCGCGGCCATCTCCGTAAAATCCGGCACGATGCGCACCTCTCGCATCTGATCGGGCTTTCTCTCCAAGCTCTGCATTTTCATAACCTCTCT